>DAISWF010000004.1:19535-31404 GCA_036826495.1 Burkholderiaceae bacterium | reverse complement strand
CCTACATCCTGCCGGGCCTGGTCGAAGCCAACGAGTCGTCGATCCCGGTGCTGGCGATCACCACCGACGTGGCGGTCGGCTCGCGCGGGCGCTTCACGCTGACGGAGCTCGATCAGCGGGCCATGTTCCGGCCGGTGACGAAGTGGAATGCGGTGCTGGACCGGGCCGTGGACATCCCGCGCACGGTGCGCAGCGCCTTCGCGCAGATGACGACCGGGCGCCCCGGCAGCAGCCATCTGTGCCTTCCATACGACGTCCAGTTGGGCGAAGTCGATCAGGCCGATCTGTGGGCCGACGAGACGTTCGGTGTCTATCCGTCGCGCCGGGTCGGGCCCGATCCCGATGCGGTCCGCGCGGCCGCGCGGCTGATCCGCGACTGCCCGAGCCGGTTGTTCATCTGCGGCGGCGGGGTCGTGATCTCCGGTGCATCGGGTTCGCTGCAGCGTCTGGCCGAGCGGATCGGCGCGGCGGTGGCGACGACGATCTCGGGGCAGGGCTCGATCGGCGACGAACATCCGCTGGCGGTCGGCGTGGTCGGCAGCAACGGCGGCACGCCGTACACGCGCCGGCTGGTCGACGCCGCCGACCTGGTGATCTTCGTCGGCTGCCGCGCCGGCTCGGTGACGACCGAACGCTGGCGTCATCCGGCTCCCGGAGGGGCCAAGGTCCTGCATGTCGATATCGACCCGGTGACGACGGCGACCAACTACCGCGCCGACGTCTCGCTGGTCGGCGATGCGGCGCTCGTCATCGATGCGCTGCTCGGCGAGCTCGGCGACTGCGGTCCGCATCCCGATTCGCGATTGACGGCCGCGGCGATTCGCCGCGAGCTGCAGGCCAAGCGGGCGGAGTTCCTGCGGTATGCCGAGGTCCGCGATCAGATCACTCCGGAGCGCATCGTCCACGAGATGCAGGCCTTGCTCGCCGACGACGCGGTGGTGGTGGCCGACGCCGGCACGCCGTGTCCGTATTTCTCCGGCTATTTCGACTGGAAGCGGCCGGGGCGGCAGTTCATCAGCAATCGCGCTCACGGTGCGCTCGGCTATTCGCTGTCGGCGGCGATCGGCGCGCAGTTCGGCCGCCCCGACAAGAAGGTCGTCGCGGTGATGGGCGACGGCAGCTTCGGCTTTACGGCGGGGGAGCTCGAGACCGCGGTGCGGCACCGGCTGCCGATCACCTTCGTCGTCATCTCGAACGCGTCCTATGGCTGGATCAAGGCCGGGCAGAGAAGCGGATTCGGCGAGCGCTACTTCTCGGTCGACTTCTCGCGCACCGACCATGCGGCCGTCGCTCGCGCATTCGGCGTGCGCACCTGGTCCGCCCACGCGGTCGACGACCTGCGCGGGGCGTTGTCGGCAGCGCTGGCGCACGACGGGCCGACGCTGGTCGACGTCGTCACCCAGCCCCTGCACGAAGCCCACGCGCCGGTCAGCGAGTGGGTGGCCTGAGCCCGGCCCCTTTGCCGTCCTGCTGCCCACCTGGAGTCATGACATGAGCCGAGCCCGATACGTTCTCGCGTTTGCCGCGCTGTTCGCGCTGGCCGCTTCCGGCACGTCGGCCCGCGCCGCCGAGTACCCGACGAAGCCGATCCGGATCGTGACCCCTTACGCGCCGGGAGGCACGGCCGACATCATGGCCCGCCTCGTCGCCAAGGCGCTGACCGACGCCTGGGGGCAGTCGGTCGTGGTCGAGAATCGCGCGGGCGCGGCCGGAACGATCGGAACCGAAGTGGTCGCGAAGGCGCCGGCCGACGGCTATACGCTGCTCGCCGCCTACGTCACCGAGATCGCGCTCGCCCCACGCCTGTACGCGAACGTTCCGTACGATCCGCTGAAGGATCTGGCGCCGGTGGCGCTGACCGCCCTGACGCCGATGGTCCTGGTCATGAACCCCGCGGTGCCGGCCGCGAATCTGAAGGAGTTCATCGCGCTTGCGAAGACTCAGCCCGAACGGTACGCGTTCGCGTCGGCGGGCGCGGGCAGCCCGGCTCATCTTGCCGGAGAGGTGTTGCAGCGGGCCGCCGGCATCAGGCTGAATCATGTGCCCTACAAGGGCGGCGGGCAGGCCCTGGCGGATACGGTGGGCGGGCATACCGCGCTGTTCTTCTCCAGCATGCCGTCGGCGATGCCGCTGATCAAGAGCGGCAAGCTCAAGGCGATCGCCGTCTCGTCGGCGAATCCGGTGGCGGCGGCTCCCGACATACCGGCGGTCGCGCAGGCGGCCGGCATCGATTTCGACATCGTCGCGTGGAACGGCCTGTTCGCGCCGGCCGGTACGCCGAAGGCCGTCATCGACAAGCTGAACGCCGTCGTCACGAAGGCGCTGACGGTGCCGGAGGTCCAGCAGCGTCTGGCGAGCGAAGGCGCCGATACGAAGGCCTGGACGGCGGATGAATACGGGCGCTTCGTCCGCTCCGAGACGGACAAGTTCGCGAAGATCATCAAGGAAGCGAACATCAAGGCGGATTGACGATGGCCTCGCTGCGCGCACCCGCGGAACCGCTGATTCTGGAGAACTTCGATCTGCTGGACGTCGAAGCCGGCATGCTGCGCAACGGCTGCTCGCTGCGGATCGAAGGCGGCCGCATCGCATCGATCGGCCAGGGCAGTCCGGCCTTCGATGCGGGCGTGCGCCGGCTGAACCTGGGCGGGCGGACGCTGATGCCGGGGCTGATCGACTGTCACGTCCATATCCTGCAGTCGATCTTTCCCGAGTCGGCCGATTTCATGCCCTCGTATCTGACCGCGGCTGCGGTCGTACGGCTCGGTCAGATGCTCGATCGCGGCTTCACCACGGTGCGCGATGCGGGCGGCGCAGATGCCGGGCATCGGCAGGCGGTGGCCGACGGGCTCGTGCGCGGGCCGCGGCTGTTCGTCGCCGGGCGGGCCTTGAGTCAGACGGGCGGCCATGGCGACGCCCGCTCGATGGCCGACATGCTGGAGCCCTGCGGATGCTCCGCATTGCTCAAGGGGGGAATCGGACGGATCGTCAACGGCGTGCCCGACGTGCTGCATGCGGCGCGCGACGAGATCCGCATGGGCGCCGACCAGATCAAGATCATGGCCGGCGGAGGGGTCGGGTCGCCGCACGGCTTCCTCGAATACGACCAGTTCACCGACGACGAGATCGGCGCGATCGTCGACGAGGCGCGCCGTGCGCGCCGGTACGTGATGGCGCATGTGTACTCGGCCCAGGGCGTCAAGCGACTGGCCCGGCTCGGCGTGCGCACGATCGAGCACGGCAATCTGATCGATGACGAAGCCGCCCGGGCGATGAAGGAGGCCGGTGCCTACCTGGTCGCCAATCTGATCGTCTACGAAGTGGTCGCCCGGTTCGGCCGTGAGCACGGCTTTCCCGCGCAGGGGCTGGCCCGGCTGCAGACCATTCTGGACGCCGGCACGCGCTCGATCGAGCTGGCCGACCACTACGGCGTCAAGATCGGCTACGGATCCGATCTGGTCAAGGCGCCCGACTACCAGTCCGAGGAGTTCCTGGTGCGGGCACGCGTGCAGCCACCCATCGATGTGATTCGCAGCGCGACGCTGGTCGGCGCGGAGATCGTCGGGCAGGCCGGCAGGCTCGGCGTGATCAAGGAGGGCGCGATCGCGGATCTGATCGCGATCGATGGCGATCCGCTGCAGGATCTGCGGCTGCTGACCGGCCAGGGCGCGCACATGCCGCTGATCGTTCGGGAGGGGCGCATCGAGAAGCTGGCCGGCATCGGTTAGCGCTCGATGCTCACTGCCTGGCGGGTGACGGAGATCACCTGGTGATGCCGGCCCCCTCCCGCTGCGTCTGTTCGAGCTGCCGGGTCAGCCACCGCTCGAGGGCGACCGTGTCGGCGCGGTCGCGTACGTGCGGGGCGAGCCACAGCACGAGCTTGTGCGGGCCGTCGATGAAGCCGAACGGGGCGACCAGCTTGCCGGATCGCAGGTCGTCGAGCACCAGCATCTGCGGAACCGGGCAGATGCCGAGGCCGCAGATCGCGGCCTGGATCATCAGATAGAAGTGGTCGAACGACTGCTGCGGGGCCAGTGCCGGGCCGCGGTAGCCGGCGGCTTCCGACCATTCGGCCCAGGCGCCGGGGCGGGTGACCGGCGACAGGCGTCTGGCGCGGGCGAGGTCCTTCATCGAGCGGATCTTCGCTTCGCGCAGGTGGTCGGGCGAGCAGACCAGGCCGATGCGTTCGACGCCGAGTTCGCGGACCGCGACGTCGGGCGGCGGTTCGACCATCGTGATGCGGATCGCGATGCCGATGCGGTCGCGCACCGCGTCGAACGAGCCGTGGTTCATGTCGAACTGAAGCTGGATGTCCGGGTGCCGGCGATGGAAATCGGCGATCCGCGGGATCAGCCAGTACATCATGATCGATGCCGAGCACGACAGGGTCAGCGGGCGGGGCTTGATCTGCTCCAACGTCGCGTCGATCGCCTTGAACGCGGCGGCCAGCCCTTCGGCCAGGCGATGGCCTTCGGCGGTGGGCTCGCTCGACGATGCGGTGCGGGTCAGCAGCGTGACGCCGAGCACGTCCTCGAGCGAGCGGATGTGGCGGCTGATCGCGCCGTGCGTGACCGACAGCTCGTGGCCGGCGGCGCTCATGCTGCGCAGCCGGGCGGTGGCTTCGAATGCCCGCAATGCGTTGAGCGAGGGTCGGGCGGGTTTCACGGCAGGGACTCGTCAGGCTGTCAGCAAAAGTCACATCCGGCGGAGTATATTTCGATTGCGGCGGCCCCGGTGGTCCTCCAATATTTTGTCGAGGTGATGCCGAATGGCAACGGAGGGGATCTTGATGCAGACGCGATACGGCGCGGGGCGGTCGTGACCTTGGCGGACGAATCTCCGCGCGCCGAGTTCATCGCGCGTTACCGGGTCGAAAGCCCGGAGCCGCTGGAGCGCGCCGCCGACGTGATCGCAGGCGAGCAGTCCAGCGGCACGTTCCTCGCGCTCGCCGGCGAGACCGATGAGCTCAAGCAGCGCTCGCGGGCGCGCGTCACGCGGATCGCGCCGCTGGCCGATGCGCGGCAGCCGGCATTGATCAGTGCGGCGGTCATGCGGGCCGCGGCCGTCGGCGGCAAGGCGCCGCAGGCATTTCATCGCGGCGAGATCGACATCGCGTTTCCGGTCGCCAACGTCGGCGCCAACCTGTCGTCGCTGATGGCCACTGTCTGCGGCAACCTGTACGAGCTCGGCGAGGTCACCGGCCTGCGGCTGCTCGACATCGAGCTGCCGCAGTCGTATGCGGCGCAGTTTCCGGGGCCGCGGTTCGGCGTCGCCGGCACGCGGGACAAGGCCGGCGTGCACGGGCGGCCGCTGATCGGCACGATCATCAAGCCCAGCATCGGCCTGACGCCGCAGCAGACGGCGGAGCTGGTCGACAGCCTGTGCGCGGCCGACATCGATTTCATCAAGGACGACGAGCTGCTGGCCGACCCGCCCTATGCGCCGTTCGACGCGCGACTGGCGGCGGTGATGCCGGTGCTGAGCAGGCACGCGGATCGGCTGGGGCGGATGCCGATGTATGCGATCAACATCTCGGGCAGCGTCGACGACATGCGGCGACGCCACGACGCGGTGCTGCGCGCCGGCGGTACCTGCGTGATGGTCAGCGTGAACTGGGTGGGGCTGTCCGCGGTCGAGCATCTGCGCGGCCATTCGCAGTTGCCGATCCATGGGCATCGCAACGGCTGGGGCGCGATGACGCGGTATCCGGATCTCGGCATGGACTTCGCTGCCTACCAGAAGATCTGGCGGCTGGCCGGGGTCGACCAGCTCCATGTGAACGGGCTGCGCAGCAAGTTCTGGGAGCCCGACGATTCGGTGATCGCATCGGCGCGCGCCTGTCTGGCGCCGTGGGCCGGGCTGGGGCCGATGATGCCGGTGTTCTCGTCCGGGCAGTGGGCGGGGCAGGCCCCTGACATGTATGCGGCGCTGGCATCGACCGACCTGATGCATCTGGCCGGTGGCGGCATCATCGGGCATCCGGATGGCCCGGCCGCCGGCGTGCGCAGCATGCGCGAGGGGTGGGAGGCCGCGGTGGCCGGCATTCCGCTGGCCGAGCATGCGGCCACGCATCCGGCGCTGGCAGCGGCGATCGCGACGTTCGGAAAGCGCGGATGAAAGACATGCGACGGCGGCTGCGCCTGGCCTTCTATGGCGACGACTTCACCGGCTCGACCGACGCGCTGGAGGTGCTGGCGTTCGCCGGCGTGCGCTGCGCGTTGTTCCTGGAGCCGCCGACCGCGGCGATGCTGGCGCGCTTCGAGGGTGGGCTGGAGGCCGTCGGCGTCGCCGGCGACAGCCGGGCGATGACGCCGGACGAGATGCAGCAGCATCTGCCGGCGGTGTTCGATGCGCTGGCCGCGCTGGGCGCGCCGATCCTGCACTACAAGGTCTGCTCGACGTTCGACAGCGGGCCGGCGATCGGCAGCATCGGCCGCGTGATGCAGATCGCGCGGGCGCGCTTTCCGGCGTCGCTGCTGCCGATCGTCGCGGCCACGCCGCGGCTGGGCCGCTGGTGTCTGTTCGGCCATCTGTTCGCCCGATCCGGCACAGATGGCCAGGTCTACCGGCTCGACCGTCATCCGATCATGAGCGTGCATCCGGTCACGCCGATGCGCGAGAGCGAGCTGGCGCGCCATCTGGGGCAGCAGTGCAAGCTCGCGATCGGTTCGCTGCCGTTCGACCGATATGACCTCGGCACCGACGCGGTGGCCGCGCATCTGGATGCGCTGCGTGAGCGGAACGTGGATGCCGTCGTGCTGGATGCGGCCCATGATGGCCACATGACGCAGGTCGGCGGGCTGCTCGAATCGGAGGCGCGGCGGCACGATCCGCTGTTCGTCGTCGGCTCGTCCGGCGTCGAGTATGCGCTGACGCAGCGTTGGCAGCAGAACGAACCCGCGAGCGCGGTGCCGGATTTCAGCCGGTTCGCCGCGGTCGATCAGGTGCTCGCGGTGTCGGGCAGCGCGTCGATGCTGAGCGCGCGGCAGACAGGCGCAGCGATCGACGCCGGCTTCGCAGACCTGCCGGTCGATGCCGCCGCGCTGGTCGGTCCGCGGTTCGAATCGGCTGCGGCGGCGCTCGTCGCCGAGGCGGTGCGGCTGCTGGCGGCGGGCCGCAGCGTGATGCTGCATACGGCCCGCGGCCCGCAGGATCCGCGAATCGACGCGATGCTGCAGTCGCTGCAGGCGGCAGGACGCTCGGCGCACGAGGCGCGGCACGAGGGCGGGCGGCTGCTGGGCATGCGGCTGGGCGAGGCCGTCCGCGAGGTGCTGCGGGCGCGACCTGTGCCGCGGCTGCTGCTGTCGGGGGGCGACACATCGAGCCAGATCACCAAGGTGCTCGGCCCCGATGCGCTGGTGATCGCGGCGCGCATCGCGCCGGGCGCACCGCTGTGCCGCTTCGTGTCGGCGGCCGGCCGCTTCGACGGCCTGGAGGTGACGCTGAAGGGCGGCCAGATGGGTGGAGCGGATTTCTTCGTTGCCGCGCGCGACGGTGTGGCGTGAGAGTGCAGTGAGGCCGCGACGACGGCGGTGAATGCATGTGCGCGGTAGCCCTCCGGTGGTCGGGCGGCGCTGCATGTCTTGTTGGAGAGCAAAGACGATGAACTTTCCTGAGAAGGGTGACCAGGTGGCGGTGATCACCGGCGGCGCATCGGGCATCGGCGCAGCGATCGCGCGCGAGCTTGGCAAGCGGCGGATGCGGGTGGTCATCGCCGACATCGACTCGCAGGCATCGGCCGGTACGGTCGCGGATCTGGCCGCCGCGGGCATCGAGGCGCGAGCGGTCTCGATCGACGTGACGTCCGCCGAATCGATCGCCGCGGCATTCGACGAGGTGCAGCGCGCCTGCGGACGCTGCGACGTGCTGGTCAACTGCGCCGGCATCGCCAAGACCTATCCGTTCCTGGAATTCCCGCTCGACAACTGGCAGCGCACGCTCGACGTGAACCTGACCGGCGCTCTGCTGTGCTCGCAGCATGCGGCCCGGGCGATGGTCGCCCGCGGCTGGGGCCGCATCGTCAACATCGCGTCGGTGGCCGGCATGCGCGCGATCGGCGTCGGCCGCACCGCCTACGGGACTTCCAAGGGGGCGCTGATCGCACTGACCCGGCAGATGGCGGTGGAGCTCGCTCCGCACGGCGTGACCGCCAACGCGGTGTGCCCCGGCCCCGTCGATACGCCGCTGACCAAGGTGCTGCACTCCGACGAGTTCCGCAGCGAATACGTCCGCGCGATTCCGATGAAACGCTACGGCACGCCGGAGGAGATGGCCGCGGTGGTGGGCTTCCTCGCATCCGACGGCGCGGCCTACGTGACCGGGGCGGCGATTCCGGTCGACGGGGGATTCATGGCGGCGGGGGTTCGGCCGGATTGACGGCCAGGCCCCTGCCTCCGACGCCGATCAGGAAAACTTCATGTTCCCATCCCTGATCACCTGCGTCATCCACTGGATGTCGGACTGGATCAGGGCTGTGAATGCCTCGACCGATACGCTGCCGACGGGCGTGCTGCCGAACGTTCTGAGCTTTTCCGTCACGCTCCGATCCTGCAACCCCAGGTTGATTTCCTTGCGCAACCGTTCGACGAGGGCGGGCGGGGTGCCCTTGGCCACGGCGAGACCGCCCCAGAATTCCATCGGCCGGACGTTGACGCCCTGCTCCTTCAGCGTGGGCGTGTCCGGCGCGTTGTCGTGTCGTTTGTCCGACAGGATCGCCAGGCAACGCAGGTTGCCACGCTGGACGTGGGGATTGGAGATCGAGAATACCGACGGAATGAAGTGCAGCTCCCCCTGAACCAGTGCGGTGATCGCGTCGGGCATGCCCTTGAACGGAACGTGTGTTGCTTCGAAGCCCATGGTCCGGCCGAACAGGGTGCACCACAGATGTTCGAGGGTGCCGACACCGACGGAGCCATAGTTCAGCTTGCCGGGGTTCCTGCGTCCGTATTCGACCAGCTCACCGGGCGTGCGGAACGGAGAACTGGCGGGTACGACCAACTGGCAGGGGGTGGTGCCGGTCGTCGAGACCGGGGTCAGTGACTCCAGCAGGTTGATGCGCCCGAGCGTGAGCTGCGCGGCGACCATGCCGGTGTTGATCGCGATCATCGAATGGCCGTCGGCCGGTGCGGTGCCGATGGCCTGCATGCCGATCACGAAGCTGCCGCCGGGTTTGTTCTCGACCACGACCGGCTGACCGAGCTGCTGCTGCAGCCGGGCAGCCAGTGTCCGCGCGTTCACGTCGGCGGCGCCGCCCGCGGGCAGCG
Organism: Burkholderiaceae bacterium; assembly: GCA_036826495.1. Lineage (GTDB taxonomy): Bacteria > Pseudomonadota > Gammaproteobacteria > Burkholderiales > Burkholderiaceae_E > DAISWF01. The sequence goes on along the minus strand of DAISWF010000004.1, from coordinate 22,141 downwards.
GAACGACGAGCTTCAGCGGCCGGTTGGGGTAGACGTCCTGCGCCCATGCCCCGAAGGGCAGCGCGCCGGTGGCGGCGACGATCTGCGCGAAGCGCCTTCTGTTCATTCCATTGTTCATTCCGTTGGTTCCGTTCATGGCGTGTCTTCCTCGAGAGTGCTGGGGTGGTTCGTTCGAAGGGACCGGTGACGTTCGATGGCGTCGTGCGACGCGATGGCGTCGGGGCGGCTCGATGGGCTTCAATGCATGGTGCGCAGCAGGTCTGCCGCCTTCTCGCCGATCATGATCGAGCCCGCGTTGGTGTTCGATGAGGGCATCGTCGGCATCACCGACGAATCGACCACGCACAGCCCCTCGACACCGCGGACGCGCAGCCGCGGATCGACGACGGAGTCCCGGTCGCCGCCCATGCGGCAGGTGCCGATCGGATGCCACGAGGTCTGCCCGCACTGTCGGATGTAGTCGAGCAGACCGTCGTCGTCCTGCACCGACAGGCCCGGCCGGGTTTCGCTCTCGATCCACGGGCGCATCGCCGGCTGCGCCATCACCTTGCGTGCGAGCCGCAATGCGTCGAGCATCTGCTGGCGGTCATGCTCGCTCGCCAGGTACTGCGGATCGATCAGCGGTTCGGCCAGCGGATCGGTGCTGATCGCGTGCAGGCTGCCGCTGGACTGGGGCCGAAGCTGGAAGAAGCCGATCGAGAAACCCGGAAACGGGTCCATCCCGTAGCGCTCGTCACTGGTGTAACGACTGGCGCCACTGATGAAATGGAGCTGGATCTTGACGGCCGGGCGGTTCTGCTCGGGCCGCGTGCGCGCCAGCGCATGGGCGGCGCACGAGGGGGTGGACATGAAGCCGCGTCGGGTCAGCAGGTAGCCGGCGCCCATCGCCAGCGTGCGCCAGCGGCTGGCGAGGATCTCGTTCAACGTCACCGATCGCGTGCAGCGCAAGGTGATGCGGGCCTGCAGGTGATCGCGCAGGTTCTCGCCGACCTGCGGCGCATCGTGCACGACCGGAATGCCGAGCTGCTGCAGGCGTGCGGCCTGGCCGACGCCGGACAGTTCCAGCAACTGGGGCGAACGGATCGGTCCGGCCGACAGCACCACCATGCGGCGCGCGTGGGCGACGCGTGTCGCGCCGCCTTGCAGGTACTCGATGCCGATGGCCTTCCTGCCCGTGAACAGCACCCGGGTTGCATGGGCCTGCACCTGCAGATCGAGGTTGGGGCGCTTGACACCGTCATCGAGGTATCCGATCGCGGTGCTGCAGCGGCGGCCATTGCGGGTCGAGAGCTGCAGGTAGGCGACGCCCTCGTACTGCGCGCCGTTGTAGTCCTCGGTCGGCGGAATGCCCGCCGTCTGGCAGGCTTCCACGAAGGCATCGGTCAACGGGTTGCGATGGCGCTCCTTCAGGTGGGTGACGCTGATCGGCCCGTCGCGGCCTCGATAGTCGGCTTCGCCGAGCAGGCTGGATTCCATCCGCTTGAAATACGGCAGGCAGTCCCGGTACGACCAGCCGGAGCAGCCGAGCGCGCCCCAGCGATCGTATTCGGCGGGCTCGCCGCGCACGTACAGCATGCCGTTGACCGAGCTGGAGCCGCCGGGCAGCTTGCCGTGCGGCCAGAACACGCTCTGCCCCTGCAGGTGCTGCTGCTCGACCGTGTTCGACATCCACACGTAGTTCGGGTCCAGCAGCAGCTTGGCGACGCCCACCGGGGTACGCACCCAGAAATCGTGCTGGCGCGGCTGACCGGCCTCCAGCAGCAGCACGGTGATCCGGGGGTTCTGGCTGAGCCGGGCTGCAAGCGTCGCGCCCGACGAGCCGGCGCCGACGATCACGTAGTCGTAGGTGGCTGCTTCGCTCACGGCGCGACGCCCAGCCAGTCCGTCAGGGCCCGCGCCTCCTGCCCCATCCGCGCGAACTGCAGATCGGGCATCTCCTTCTGTTCGAAGCCGGCGCCGGCCGCGGGGGCGAGGGGCTCGACCATCAGCTCGACGAATCGCGGCCCGTCGGTGGCCAGCAGTTGCGGCAGCCGCGCGGCGAATGCGTCGGCGTCACCGATGGTTTCGGCAATGCGGTAGCCGGCATTGCGGGCCGCCTGCGCGAAACCGAACCGATCGTGCGGCGAGCGCAGGTTGGCGAGTCCGGTGAACTGGGTGCCGTTGTGCAGCACCAGATGCAGCAGGTTGGCCGGCTGCTGGGACGCGACGGTGTTCAGGCCGCTCAGCTCCATCAGCAGGCTGGCGTCTCCGTCGACGACGATCACCTGGCGTTGCGGCTGCGCCAGCGCCAGGCCGAGCCCCAGGCCCGCGGCACCGCCCATCAGCGGCACCGAGCTGATGCGCCCGGGCGGCCGCGGCTCGCCTCGGGCGGCCTCGATCCGGTCGAACAGGCTCATCGCGCCCATCGTGGCCACCACGATGGCGTCCTCGGGTCGCGCGGCGGCCAGCAGTTGAACCGCCTGCATCATGGTCATCTTCGGGGCAATCGTCATGATCAGCTCCAGGCCATCGGTGCGCCGACCAGCAGGACCACGGCGGTGCCGTGCTGTCGCGCCTGCCGATAAGCGGGGCCAATCAGCGGCAGATCCGCCGCGCCTTCCAGGCGG
>DAISWF010000004.1:0-19525 GCA_036826495.1 Burkholderiaceae bacterium | reverse complement strand
CACGCGGCGCGAGCGGGTCGAGCCGTGGCCGAGATTCGTGTACTCGCGGCCGAACTGGCCGACCATCAGCACCAGCGGAATCCGTGCATCGAGGCACACGGCCCGCAGGGTGTTCACGCAGTTGTACAGGCCCTGGTTCTGCATCACCACCAGCGGCCGACGGCCGCCGAGCACGAGCCCGGCCGCCGTGGTGCAGGCCTGGTTCTCGTTGCAGGCGTTGATCATGCGCAAACCGGGCACGCCGGCCTGCACGCGGTCGTGCAGCGAAAGCTGTACCCAGTCGGGCACTGTGACATAGTGATCGACAGCCTCTTCCTGCAGCGCCTGCAGGCAGGCGCTTGCAGGGATCGAATGGGCCGCCAACAATCCGGTACTCATGCGGTGGATCTCCTTGGGTGGGCGGATTCTGTGGCGGGCGGCACCGGCCCGTCTGTCCAAACGGCGACACTTGAGAAAGAGATCGACAGCGCGACTCGGGAGGCTTTGATTGAAAACCCCCTCGGAGATCCTGGCCCGGCAGCCCTGGATGGCCCAGGCCGAGCCGCAGGCGCTCGAGCGTCTGGCGGCGGCCAGCCGCGTGGTGCGGTACACGGCCGGACAGATCGTGTCGAGTCGCGGCGAACCGGCGACGGCGCTGGCCGGCGTCGTCAGCGGCCGGCTGGAGATCTGCATGCATGGCCGCGACGGCAGGCGCCATGTGATCCGCCAGGCAGGTCCCGGGGCGCTGTTCGGTCTGGTGCCGATCATCGACCAGCGGCCATCGATCCACGACGCCATCGCGCAGAACGGCCTGGCGCTGCTGCAGGTGCCGAAGGAGGCGCTGCTCGACGAACTGCAGCACCGGCCGCGGCTGGCGATGGGGCTGCTCACATTGGTCTGCCAGCGGTCACGCCGGATCTACGACCTGCTGGCTTATCAGCAGTTGCTGTCGCTCGATGCGCGGGTGGCCGACCTGCTGATCGCGGTATGGCGCGATGTGTCGCCGGAGGACCGCGCCGCGCGCGAACTGCATGTCACGCAGACCGACCTGAGCGACATGCTGGGCGTCAGCCGCCAGAGCCTGAACACCTGCCTGCGCAACCTGGAGCAGCGTCAGCTCATCGAACGGATGCACGGTCGCATCCGGCTGCTCGACCGCGAGGCACTGCGGCGTTACGCGAGCGAGTTTCTGTAGGCGGGCCGGGGAAATGTGTGGTAGACGACAGTCTTTGCACCCCCCGCTCCGTAGCATCGGGTCTGCCATGATTCACCGGCCTTCGTATGAGGTTTCCGATGCCTGCGTCGTCCGAGCGTACGTCTGAACCAACTGCCGCCGCCGCGGCCGCCGGGGCGGGCTGTCCGTTCCACGCCGGCGCGGGCGATCGTTATCCGCAGCCGCGGGCCAATCCGATGGATCCGCCGCCGATCTATGCGCAATGGGGGGCGGAGGCGCCGGTGCGGCGGGTCACGCAGTGGAACGGGCGGCCGGCGTGGTTCGTCACGCGGTTCGAGCACATCCGTGCGTTGCTGATGGACAAGCGCCTGAGTGCGGATGCGTCGCATCCGTCGTATCCGGCGCAGACGGCGGCGCTGCAGCTCGTGCGGCGTGACTACCAGGTGTTCGCGCAGATGGACCCGCCGGCGCACAGCGAGGAGCGGCGGCTGGTGTCGGCGGAGTTCGGGGTGCGGTCGGTCGAGCAGATGCGGCCGAAGGTGCAGGCGCTGGTCGACGGCCTGATCGACCGGATCCTGGCGCGGCCGGGCAGGGCCGATCTGGTGGCGGATTTCGCGATGCCGCTGCCGTGCTCGGTGATCGGTTCGCTGTTGGGGGTGCCGGAAGCCGATCATCCGCTGCTGCACGAGTTCGCCGCGCGGGTCTCGTCGCGGCTGGCGACGCAGCAGGAGGCGGCGGAATCGATCAAGGCGTTCTGCGACGGCTATCTGACGGAGCTGGTCGAGCGCAAGAACGCCGATCCGCAGGACGATCTGCTGAGCCGGCTGATCGTCGAGCACATGCGGCCAGGCACGATCACGGCACGCAAGGTGGTGAGCCTGGCGCGGCTCTTCCTGACGGCGGGGCATGAGTCGACGACCGGCACGTTGGGGCTGGGGCTGGCGGCGCTGCTGTACAACCCCGCGCAGCTCGAGCATCTGCGGCGCGATCCGTCGCTGATCAACGGGGCGGTGGAGGAGATCCTGCGCTATACCGACGTCACGCACTCGGGCCGGCTGCGGGTCGCCAGGGAAGACATCGAGATCGGCGGCGTGACGATCCGCGCCGGCGACGCGGTGATCATGCACCAGCCGACCGCCGACCGGGATCCGGAGCTGTTCCCCGATCCGCACCGCTTCGACATCACGCGCACGCCGCGGCCGCACCTGGCGTTCGGCATCGGCATCCACGGCTGCATCGGTCAGCCGCTGGCGCGGATGGAGCTGCAGCTCGGGATCGGCACGCTGGTTCGGCGCATCCCGGATCTGCGGCCGGTGCTGCCGATCGAGGAGCTGCGGTTCAACTCGACGTTGGCGATCTACGGGCTGGAGTCATTGCCGGCGGCATTCGGGCAGGGTGAGGCCGGCCTTCAGCATTGATCGTTCTTTCTTGGAGTGAGTCAGAAAACTGTACTGAATACAGGTTTCTGACTCACTCGTGAAAACAAACTGTTGGAGACCTTTTTTCCTCGTCTCCGGCCGCTCGAAACCGGGGCCGGATCATGCCGGTCCGGATGCGCACGTCACGGCCGACCGATGCGGCCGGCCCGATGCGATGTCGGGAGCTTCAGTAGCTTCAATGGCTCAGTAGCTCGGTAGCTCAGTAGCTCAGTAGCCGCGCCGCTCGTAGAACGCCATCAGCTCCTCGACGCACCGCCCCGCGTAACCGTCACAGATGTTGTGCGCGCCGGTGTCGATGTAGCGAACCTCGGAGTCCTTGATCCGCGCGTGCATCTCCTCGTAGGCGCTGGCGTGGCCGATCTTCTCCTTGCCGGCGGCGACGATGAGCGTCGGCGCCTTGATCCGCACCAGGTCGTCCATGAAGTCGTGCGTGCACATGTGCAGCACGAAGCGGGCGATGAACGCCGGGTCGTTGGAGCCGGCCTGCTCGATGAACCACCTGACCAGTTCCGGGTCGGCGTTCGCATCGAACCGTTCGTCGATCGTGTCGGCGAGGAAGCGCTTGAGGCCGATCTGCTGGATCTTCGGAATCCAGGTGGGCGCATGGCTGTGCTTCAGGCCCGGCGTGGAGCCGTACAGCGCCAATGTCTTCACCCGTTCCGGATGATGGATCGCGAGCTGCTGCGAGACGTAGCCGCCGGCGGAGTTGCCGACGATGTGGGCCTGGGCGGCGCCCAGCCGGTCGAGCAACGCGACCGCGTCGCCCACCAGGTGGGCGAGCGAGAACGGCTGCTCGGGTGTCGGGATCGCCGATTCGCCGTGGCCGCGCAGGTCCAGCCGCACGACGCGGAAGCGCCTGGCCAGCGGCGGCACCCACTGGAACCAGCGCCGCGAGTTGCCCATCGCCGCATGCAGCAGCAGCAAGGTGTCGGGCGTACGCCAGGGGTCGGTGAAGTCGTCGACGTGGTAGGCGAGTTTCAGGCCGTCGGCGGTGGTGAAGAATTCCGTCATCGGTTGTCCGCGGTGAAGGGGAAGCGTTCATCGTAGGCGCGGGCGGCGTTCTCCATCGTGCAGAACTCGGCGCCGCCGTCGGCCAGGAACTTCAGCAGCTTCTCGAGCGCCAGCATCCGGTGGCCGCGGCCGATGACGAACGGGTGGAAGGTATAGGTCAGGATGCCCCAGTCGACGTACTTCTGCATGTAGACGAAGTCGTCGATCCAGTTCTCCAGCACGCCGCTGGCGTTCATCAGGCCCGGCAGCACGTAGGTCTTGGTGCGCAGGAACTCGAAGTGCGGATAGTCGTCCAGGGTCCAGCTCACCGGCAGCTCGATCAGCGGCGTGCGCCGGCCGAACACCGCGGGCTTCTGCAGCTCGATCACGTCGCCCTGACGCACGCGGTAGGGCGTGTAGTCGTCGCCCATCATGCTGCTCTCGTAGAGGAAGCCGTGCTTCAGCAGCAGCTCCACCGAGTTCGGGCTCAGGTCCCACGACGGCGAGCGGTAGCCGCGGGCGTATGCACCGGTGAGCTTGCGAATCTGCTCGTTGCCGCGTACCAGGCCTTCCTCCTCCAGCTCGCGCGACATGTCGTTCGGCGGCATGTGGGTCCAGCCGTGGTGGCCGACCTCGTGGCCGCCATCGAACACCTGGCTGCATTCGCCGGGATAGGTTTCCAGCGTATGGCCGGGGATGAACCAGGTGCTGGGCACCTGGTACTGGCGCAACGTGCGCAGGATGCGCGGCACCGACACCGGGCCGAACTCGCCGCGCGAGATCGGCGTCGGCGAGGTCAGGCCGCGCGAGATGAAGCCCGACATCGCGTCGAAGTCGAAGGTGATGCAGACGAGGTGCTTGGCCATGGGGTTTCCTGCGGGAAGCGGAGCGGTTCGCCGATGCGGCGGTTCGGGGCCTAGGGCGGACCCTCCCTGGTTCAGAATTCAGTCGGCTCACCGATCCGCTTCATTCTCGCAAGCGAGGTCTCGAGCAGCTCGGTGAACTTGCGCAGCCGGCGGTCGACGGTGGCCGGATCCCACTGGTAGAAGCCGCGGCCGGTGGTCACGCCATGATGGCCTTGCGCCACCAGCCGCGTCAACGTGGGGCTGGGGTTCTTGCCGTTGTGCAAGGTCGGATAGATCTGCCGCGACGCGGCCAGGTGGACCGGCAGGCCGTGGATGTCGCGCGAGACCACCGGGCCGATGATCGGATAGCGGAAGCCGAAGCCGAAGCGGCGCCCGGCCTCAACAAGGAAGGACGGGGTGCCCTGGCGCTGACGGCGCCGGTGTCGATCAGGTGGGAGATCTCGCGGTACATCGCATGCTGGATGCGGTTGATCAGCATGGCGGGCGCGTCGCGTTCGAGCACCAGCGGCACCTTGCCCATCGCCTTCATCCAGCCGGTCAGACGACGCATCGTCGCGGCCGACGTCTGCTCGCCGCGGGTGATCTCGACCGCCAGCATCACGTGCGCGGGCACCATGAAGTGCAGGCCGGCGGCGCGCTGCGGCCGCGCCAGCCTGCGCATCACGTCGCTGATGCGCAGGCCCGAGGTATTGGTGGCGATGATCGTGCGCGCGCCGACGCGCGCCTCGACCTCGGCGAGCAGGCGGTGCTTCAGCTTCAGGTCCTCGAACACCGCCTCGACGACCAGGCCGAACGGTTGTTCGGGTACGTCGGCCAGCGCGGCATGCAGCCGCATCCGGTCGCCGGCCTTCGCATCGCGCAGCCGGCGCAGCTCCGCGCGCCAGCGGCGGCGGGCACGCGATTGCATGTCGGGCGCCGCTTCGACGACCTCGCAGTGCCAGCCGGCGCGGCCGAAGGCCAGAGCGATGTCGGCGCCCATCCGGCCGGCGCCGAGGATCAGCACGCGTTGCGCCTTGACCGGCGCCCGGCGGCCTCCTTGCGCGGGCACATTCGATTCGTTCACCGGTTCCTACTCCACCTGGATGCGTGCCTTGTCGACGACGCCGGCCCACTGCTTGACCATCGCGCGGAACTGCCGGTCGTGCTCGGCCGGGGCGTTGCCTATCGTCTGGTAGCCGAGATCGGCGAGCTTCTTCTGCACGCCGGGATCGGCCAGCGCCCGGGCGAAGTGCGACGACAGCTTCTCGAGGATCGGATCGGGGACGCCGGCGGGCGCATAGATGCCCCAGTAGCTGTTGGCATCGACGTCGAGCCCCTTCTCGGTGAAGGTGGGCACTGTCGGCATCGCCGGATTGCGCTGCCTGCCGGTCAGCGCGAACGCCCGCAACTGGCCGTTGTCGACGTACTGGCGGGCCGAGCTGATGCCGCCGAACATCATCTGCACCTGCCCGCCGAGCAGGTCGGTCAGCGCGGGGCTGGTGCCCTTGTACGGGATGTGCCTGACGTCGATCTGCGCGGCCAGCTTGAACAGCTCGCCGGCCAGATGCGGCGACGTGCCGGAGCCGCCCGAGCCGTAGTTCAGCGATCCGGGCTTGGCCTTGGCCAGAGCGATCATCTCCTCCAGATTCTTCGCCGGCACGCCGGGATGCACGAGCAGCACCACCGGTGCGGTGGCCATCATCGTCAGGCCGCGGAACTTCTCGAGCGTGTCGTACGGCAGCTTGGCCTTGAAGAGCCCGGGATTGATGAACATCGCCGAGTCGCTGGCCAGCAGCGTGTAGCCGTCGGCCGGCGCCTGCGCGACCATCGCGGTGCCGATCATCGTCGCGGCGCCGCGCTTGTTCTCGACGATGATCTGCTGGCCGAGCGAGGCGGAGGCGAGCGGCGCGATCGTGCGGAACACGATGTCGGTGCCGCCGCCCGGCGCATAGGGGATCACGACCTTGATCGCGCGGTCGGGGAAGGCGTCGCTGGCGGCCACCAGCGGTGCCGTCAGAAAGAGCAGCAGGGCGGCTGCCCAGGTTCGGATCGTCTTTCTCATCAGAATCCCCTTTCCGCTGTCGTTGCGCTCGGATCCGCGCCGGCGGCGACGCGCGCCGGTTGCAGGTGGGCCGATCATAGGAAGACGGCGTGCCGGCGACTGTAATTTGGAGCACAATTGTCGCCGGGGTGTTCCAACATCCGGAACGCGCCCGTGCGATGGCGGGCGTGAGTGACAGGACTTCGACGGATCGAGGCGGTGAATGTTCAAATGAATGTTCAAACGAATGTTCGGACGGGCGAGGGCGCCGCGGTGCGTTCGCGGCGATCGGCGGCCGGCCGGCCGGCGCGGGTCAGCCGCGATCTCGACGAGCGGCTGCGGATCCTGCAGGCCAATCGCTGGCTGCAGGCGCTGCCGGAGCGGGCGTTGCGGGAGCTGGCGGTGGCCTGCCGCTCGCGGAGCTGCCGGGCCGGCGAGCTGGTGGCGGCGCGCGGCCGGCCGCCGACGGGACTGCTGGTCGTCATCAGCGGCGCGGTGCGCAGCAGCACGCTGTCGGCCGATGGCCGCGAGATGGTGTACTCGCTGGTCAGGCCGGGCGGGCTGTGGGGGCTGGTGGCGGCGCTGGACGGCGGCGGCACCGTGCACGATGCGCATGCCAGCGGCGACAGCGAGCTGCTGGTGATTCCGGTGCAGGCGTTCCTGCGGGTGCTGGACGATCAGCCGCGCGCCTACAAGCACTTCGCGCGGGCGCTCTGCTACCGGCTGCGCAAGGCCTACATGATGGTCGACGAGCTGAGCCTGGCATCGCTGCGCCAGCGGCTGGCGCGGCAGCTCTGCACGCTGGCGGTGTCCGACTCCGCGGAGCCGTCGGCGCTCGGTCAGGCGCGCATCGTGCTGACGCAGGAAGACCTGGCGGGCATGGTCGGCGCCACCCGGCCGGCGGTGAACCGCGAGCTGAAGGCGCTGCAGCGTGCCGGCCTGCTGGAGATGCACTATGGCAGCATCACGCTGATGTCGTTCGAGCGGCTGCGCGAGCTGTGCGCGACGCCGGGTCTGTACGAGCTGTGAACCCATTCCGTTGCAAGGCGACTCGATGCCCCCGCAAGACTATTTCGGCCGTTCGATACCTTTTCTGGACCTGCTGGGCGTGGTGCCGCGCTCGATCGCGCCCGGCGCCGCCGAGGTGGTGCTGCCGTTCCGGCCCGAACTGACCAACAGCACCGGCGTTCTGCATGGCGGCATGCTGATGAGCACGCTGGACTTCGCGATGAGCGCCGCCGCGCGCGGCGATGATCCGGACGGCTGGATCGTCGCGACGATAGACATGACGACCAGCTTCGTTGCGGGCGGCCGCGGCGAGCTGACGGTCCGCGCGCGGACCTTGCGGGCCGGCCGCTCGATCGTGTTCTGCGAGGCGGAGGCGCGCGACGAGGCGGGCGAGCTGGTCGCGAAGGCGAGCGGCTCGTTCAGCCGGCGCCGCAGGGCCGAGAGCTCCTGAGGCCGGGGCTGAAGCCTGCGCTCAATCCGCCTTGAGCCCCAGGTCCTTGACGAGCTTCGTGTACTTGCCGACATCGCTGCGGATCAGCGATGCGAACTGCTCGACCGAGCCGGGTGCCGGATCGGAGCCGCCGGCGACGATCTGCTTCTGGATGTCGGGCATCGCCAGCACGTTCTGCAGCGCGGTGTGCAGCTTCGTCACGACATCCGGCGGCGTTCCGCCCGGCGCCAGGATGCCGTACCAGCTCACCAGCGCATAGCCGGACACGCCGGCCTCGGCGATCGTCGGCACGTCGGGCAGCGACTCGGCCCGCTTGCTGCCGGTGACGCCGAGCGCGCGCAGCTTGCCGTTCTTCACGTGCTCGATCAGGCCGGTGACGGTCGATGCGTACATGTCGATCTGGCCGCCGATCACGTCGGTGATCGCCGGTGCGTCGCCCTTGTACGGCACGTTGACCATGTCGATGCCGGCCAGCGACTTCAGCAGCTCGAAGGTCATCAGCGGCGTGCCGATGCCCGACGAGCCGTAGTTCAGCTTGCCGGGATTGGCCTTGGCGAGCGCGATCAGCTCGCCGATGTTGCGCGCGGCCAGCGTGGGGCGCACGCACAGCAGGTTCTGCGACGACACGATCTGCGCGACCGGCGCGAAGTCCTTCACCGGATCGAACGGCGCCTTGCCGAACGCGGCGCTGATCGTCATGTTGGCGGTGCCCATCAGCAGCGTGTAGCCGTCGGGCGGGGCCTTGGCGACGTAGTCGAAGCCGATGATGCCGGATGCGCCGGCCTTGTTCTCGATGACCACCGGCTGGCCGAGCAGCGCCGGCAGCTTCGCGCCGATCTGGCGGGCGATCACGTCGGTGGCGCCGCCGGGCGGGTACGGCACGATGATGCGCACCGGCTTGTTCGGGTAGGCCTGTGCATGGGCCGCCGCCGGCATCAGCAGAGCACAGGCGAGCGACAGGACGATCAATGGTCCGGGCAACTTCATTGCGGGGTCTCCTGCTGGGCGTCACGCGGATCGGCGACTCGCGGGTATCATAAACGTGTGTTCCATAAGTTGGAACAGGGGCGGGTGAAGGTTTTCAGGAAATCGTCGTGGCCGCCGGCGCGTGCACCGCTCGCGAGCGGCCCGGCGCACGGTGATGGAGCGTCGAATGCAGGATGCAGGTGCGCCCGGCGGGCGCGGCGATCGTTTCGAGGGCGGCCCGGAGGGTCAGGGTGAGGCGCAGGCCGCGGGTCACCGTTTGCGGGGGCGGCTGCACGGCAAGGTCGCGCTGATCGTCGGCGGCGGCACCGGCATAGGCGAGGCTACGGCGCGGATGTTCGCGCGCGAAGGGGCGCGCGTGATGATCGGTGACGTCCGACCCGAGGCGGCCGCCGCGGTGGCGCAGGCGATCGGCAGCGACGCGGCGGCGATTGCGATGGATGCGACGTCGGACCCGTCGGTGGCCGCCGCGGTGGCGGCGACCGTCGAGCGCTTCGGTGCGCTGCATGTGCTGTTCGACTGCGCCGGCGGCTCGCTGCCCGACGATTCGCCGGTGACCGACGTGGACCTGTCGATCTGGGCGAAGACGATGACGCTGGACGGGTTCGGCACGTTGCTGTGCTGCCGGCATGCGATTCCGGCGATCATCGCCGCCGGCGGCGGCAGCGTCGTGCTGATGTCGTCGGGCGCCGCGCTGCGCGGCTCGGGCAAGGCGCACGTGTATGCGGCCGCCAAGGGCGCGGTGGTGTCGCTGACGCGGGCGATGGCCGGAGCCTATGCGCGCGACAACGTGCGGGTCAATGCGATCTGCTCGGGCCGCGTCAACACCGAGCGGGTGCGCCGCACCTACGGCATCCCGGGTCGGCCGGGCGCGAGCGCCGACGCGATGCGCGTCGACGAGCAGGTGAAGACCTATCCGTTCTGGTTCGGCGAGCCGGACGACATCGCGCACATCGCGCTCTTTCTCGCATCCGACGAGTCGCGGATGATCACCGGCGCGGCGATTCCAGCCGATGGCGGCCGATCGGCCTACTGAGCATGATGCGACCATGATGAACACGCCCGCCCGCAGCGACGCACGCGCCTGGGTCCGCAGCCGCTTCCGCGGCTACTTCACGGTGCTGTACACGCCGTTCGATGTCGACGGCGGGATCGACGAGCGGGCGCTGCGCCGCAATGTCGAGCTGACACTGTCGCTGCCGGGCGTGGGCGGCCTGTCGGTGCACACGATCCACCAGGAGTTCTGGACGATGACGGCGGCGGAGCGCTGCCGGTTGACCGACGTCGTGCTGGAAACGGTGGCGGGCCGCGTGCCGGTGATCGTCGGCGTGTCCGACACCAGCGCGCGCCAGGTCGTCGCGCTGGCGCGCCATGCGCAGCAGGCCGGCGCCGATGCGGTGATGGTCTGGCCGCCGTACTACGGCGTGCGGACCGGCGACGGCGTCAAGGCGTTCTACGAATACGTCGGCGAGCGCATCGATGCTCCGATGTTCGCCTACAGCACGACATTGACCGAGCTCGGCTTCTACCTGACGCCGGAGATGGTCGAGGCGCTGCTGCCGATCGAGCATCTGTGCGGCGTGCAGAACACGACGCTCAACGTCGCCGCCTACGCGGCGATGATGGAGCGGGTCGGCGACCGGATCAGCGTGGCGACGTCGCTGGAGGAGTACTTCCTGTTCGGCCGCACCAGCTTCCCCGAGCGCACGCCGGACTTCCTGACGGGCTGCTCGCGGCCGCTGCTGGTGCAAAGCCGCGCGCGGCCTCACTGCGGCGACTTCATCGCGGCGGTGCTGGGCGGCGACCTGGCGCGCGCGAGCCGCCTGCTGCGCACGATCATCGGCATCGCCGACAAGCTGCAGACGAAGTACTTCGCGCAGGGCTTTCATCACGTGGGGCTGTTCAAGCAGCTCTCGACGCACCTGGGCCTGGCCGGCGGGCCGGTGCGCCCGCCGGCCAGCGCACCGAAGGCCGAGGAGCTGCAGGCGGCGCTGGCCGTGATGCGGGACGCGGGATTGATCGACGGATCGATCGACGGACCGATCGACATCGAGGGTCAGGCGTGATCATGCGGCGCGACGTCGGCCGGCCGCCCCACGTAGGTCGGCACGATTCCCTGGCTGCGGAAGTAGCGCTGCGCGCCGGCATGCAGCGGCGCGGCCAGGCCGTCGAGCACGAAGCGCTCGTCGAGCCGTTCGAAGGCCGACGACATCTGGGCGAGCGTCGCGCGCTTCTCGAAGATCGTGCGGGCGAAGTCGCGTACCTCGTCCTCGGGCCGGTCGGCGCGGCACACCAGCACCGTGGGCACCGCCACCGTCACGACGTCGGCCTCGAGCCAGTGCGCGAACGCTTCGCGGGCGATGACGCCGGGCCGGTACGCCGGATTGAGGCGCAGCATCTCGCCCAGCGTGCGCAGGTCGATGCCGGCCAGCCGCGCGCAGCCCGACCGCTCCAGCTCGCGGATCAGCGGGTTGGCGGCGGTGCTCATCCAGACCAGCGCATCGACGCTGCCGGCCTCCAGTTGCCGCCGGCCCTCGGGGTAGTCCAGGTACAGCAGTGCGCCGGCGCCGCGCCGGCGGCGGCGGGCGGTGTCACCGGCGGTGGCGCAGCGCAGCAGGTCGCGGAAGATCTGTTCGGCCGAGAAGCCCTGTTCGCCGGGCGATACGCGCAGCCGTGCCAGCTCGCCGATCTCGCGGATGTCGGCGTCGCGGCGCACGACGATCAGCAGATGCAGCTCCGACAGATGCATCACCGTGCGCAACTGGTCGTGCGGCGACTCGAACTGGCCGCGGCCATGGCGGGCGTCGTAGAGGCTGGAGGCCACTGTCAGCGCATAGGCGGCCAGGCCCCGGTCGACGTCGTCGAGGTTGCGGCCGCCGCGCCCCATCGCCGGCATGATCGGCGTGCCCGGATGGCTTTCGCGCAGCACGCTGCTGATCAGACCGACCGCCTCCTGCCAGCTACCGGCGCTGGCGCCGCCCAGCAGCCGCGCGCCGAGCCGCGACGACAGCCGCCGTGCCGACTCCTGCACCAGCTCCCCGAGCAGCCGTTCCTGCCCCTGGCCGAAGCGGTGCATCGGCACGACGATGCCGAGGCTGCCCATCGGGTGGCCGGCGGCGTCGCCCACCGCCGCGGCGACCATCATCGCGGCGCCCAGGTCGGTGGCGCGCATCACCGCATAGCCGTTGGCGGCGGCGGCGGCGATCGCCTGTTCGACGTCGGCGCCGCGGCCGCGCGCCGCGCGGGCCGCGCGCTTGCGGGCGGCTGCCGGCAGGCCGGCCAGGATCGCGATGCCGCAGGCGCTGTCGATCATCGACTTGACGCGGCCGAGCGGCGCGATGTGGCGCGATGCGTTCGGCGATTCGCTGTCGGCGACGTAGGCGATGCGGTCACGCTCGTCATCGTAGATCGCCAGCCACACGCTCTCGCCGGTCCGTTCGGTCAGCTCGCGCATCAGCGGCAGCGCGGCCTGACGCAGCCCGTGACGCTGGGTGACGGCAGCGGCCAGCCGCGCGAACTCGAAGCCCACGGTATATTTCTGGTGCGCGGCATCGAAGCCGATGAAGCCTTCGATGCGCAGCCGGGCCAGCAGCCGGTGCACGGTGCTGGGCGGCATGTCGAGCGCCGTCGCCAGCTCGCGCACGCCCCATTCGTCCTGGCCGTCGACGAAGGCGCGCAGCGCGGCCAGCGCCTTGGCCACGGTGGCCACCGGCTCGGCCGACTCCTTCTTTCTGGCGCTCATCGATCTCCGGGACCGCGGGCTGCAAATCACCGCCGGCTGGCGAGACTGTTCCAACATGTGGAACAGTTCGACATTGTACGTGATGGAGCCGCGCGTTGACCGTTGCCCCGAGTCCGCACCTGGAAGTCCCGCGCACGTTCAACTTCGTCGGCGACGTGCTGTGGGCTCAGGCCCGCCGTCGGCCGCAGGCGGCCGCGGTGATCGGCGTCACGCGCTCCGGCGCGGTCGATATCTGGACCTATGAACGCATCGTGCAGGCCGAGAGCCGGTTGGCCGCGGCGCTGCTCGGTGCCGGTCTCGCCCGCGGCGACCGGGTGCTGATCTTCCTGCCGCGGATTCCGCAATGGCAGGTGGCGATGGCGGCCTGTCTGCACGTCGGCGCGATTCCGGTGCCTTGCGTCACGCAGATCTCGGCCGGCGAGCTGCGCTATCGCGCCGACGAGTGCGGTGCGCGCGGTCTCATCGCCAGCGCCGAATTCGCCGACCGTTTCACGGGACTCGACGAGCTGGCCGCGCCGCCGACGGTGCGCGTCGCTCATGGGCCGCTCGAAGGCTTCATCGACCTGGACCGGGTGCTCGACGATGCGACGCTGGCCGCGCCGCCGCCCGCGACGATGGCGGCCGACGAGCCGGCGCTGATGTACTTCACGTCCGGTTCGTCGGGGCTGCCCAAGGCGGTGATCCATGCGGCGCGCGGCGTCTACGTGCGCTGCTGGCAGCCGTGGCATCAGCTCGGCGTGCGGCCGGGCGACGTGATCTGGACGACCAGCGACACCGGCTGGACCCGGGCCGGAAGCTGCCTGATGTTCGGGCCGTGGATGCATGGTGCGACCGCGCTGATCGTCGATGGCGCGCTGACCGCGCAGCGGCGGGTCGACCTGCTGCGCGAACAGCGGGTCAGCGTGTTCGGCGCGGTGGCCACCGAGCTGCGCCAGATCATCGCCGATGCGTTGCCGGCGCCGCTGCCGCATCTGCGCTGGACCTTGTCGGCCGGCGAGGCGATGACCGCCGAGCTGTCGCAGAGCTGGAAGGCGTTCAGCGGCACGCCGCTGGTGGTCGGCTACGGGCAGACCGAGACGCCGACCTCGACGCTGACCGATGCCGACGAGCCGGCGGTCAACGGCATGATCGGCCGGCCGATGACCGGCAACGTGCTGTCGGTGCTCGATGCCGACGGCAGGCCCGCACCGCCGGGCACGCACGGCGAGATCGCGTTCTCGTGGGCGCATCCAGGCCTGATGCTGGGCTACTGGAAGGACGGCAGGGTGCAGCGGCCGCCCGCGGGCGAAGCCTGGCACATGACCGGCGATACCGGTTACGTCGACGAGGCGGGGCGGCTCTTCTTCGTCGGGCGTACCGACGACGTGATCAGCTCCGCCGGCTACCGGATCGGCCCGACCGAGGTCGAGAATGCGCTGATGCGCCATCCGGCGGTGCGCGAATGCGCGGTGATCGGCGTGCCCGACGCCGGCCGCGGCGAGATCGTCAAGGCCTGCGTGGTGCTGCAGCCGGGCCGCTCCGCGACGGCCGGGCTGGCGGCCGAACTGCAGCGGTTCGTCAGAAACGAGATCGCGCCGTACAAGTATCCGCGGCAGGTCGAGTTCGTCGACGATCTGCCACGCACCGGGTCGGGCAAGATATCGAGAAGGCTGCTGCGCGAACGTGCGACGGGCGGGGTTCAGGCCGAAGCCGGAGCGTTCAGGCGCGCGGACCCGGGCGCACGAACTCCCTGAGCCGTTCGAACAGAGGGGGCTCGGGCAGGCCGGCCAGATCGAGCGCCTGCTCGTCCTTCACCAGCGGCTGCAGGTCCTTCGTCAACGCATTGCGCAGCAGCCCGAGGAAGCGGGGCGCGGCGACGATGATCAGCGCGTCGAACCGCCCGTCGTTGCGGGCGGACGAGAGCCGCTCGACGACGCGCCGGGCGGCATTGACCGCTTCCTGATGCGAAGCCTCGAGCCCGGCCGATGTGGTGATGCTGGCGGCATGGGCGGCGGTGCCGCGGCGCCCGCTGGCATCGCGCTGAAGATCGGCGTTGCGCGCATGCGCCAGGGGATCGGCCAGCGTTTCGATCACGTCGAAAGAGCGGTCGTCGGGACGGTATTCGACGAGCCGGGCCGACCCTTCGTCGGCCACCACGATCCAGGTCGGATGATTCATCGGGATTGCCTCAGAGGTTGCTCCTGATTCGAAGCAACGGCTGTTCCCGCGATCCTGTGCAACGTGGCCTGCAGCACCGCCGGGTCGCTGGGCTTGGGCAACACCGTCAGCCCGAGCTCGGTGGCCTTCTGCAGTTGCTCGGAATAGCCGCTGGTCAGCACGATCGGCAGCGTGGGAGCGCGCTGCCGCAGACGCGAAGCGAGCTCCACGCCGTCGATGCCGCCAGGCATCACGATGTCGCTCAGCACGACGTCGAAGTCCGCGGGCGCGGCCTGCCAGCGGGCCAGACCCTCGCCGGCGTCGGGCGACCAGGTCACGCGGGCGCCGGCTGCTTCGAGCACCCAGCGCGTCGCGGTCGCGACGTCGTCGTTGTCTTCGACGAGCAGGATCCGCAGCCCGTGCAGGCCGGTGGCCAGCGGTTCGGCGCTCGGGGGCTGGCTCGCCGGATCGATGTCGGCGGCCGGCAGCAGCAAGGTCACCGTGGTGCCCTGGCCGACGGCGCTGCGCACTTCGACCGAGCCGTTGGCGCGTTCGCAGAAGTTCTTCACCTGGCTCAATCCGAGGCCGGTGCCCTGGCCGACCTCCTTGGTGGTGAAGAACGGCTCGAACAGATGCCGCTGGACCTCTTCGCTCATGCCCTGGCCGGTGTCGGCGAGCGATACCCGTGCGGCGGGCCGGCCGCCGAGTTCCGTGGGCGAGATCGCCAGGATCAGCCGGCCGCCCTCGGGCATCGCGTCCTTCGCGTTGATCGCCAGGTTGATCAGCGCCAGCTCGAGCTCGGCGGGGTCGACCTGCACGATCGGCGTGGCGGGATCGAGGTCCAGGGTCAGCTCGACGTTCGAGCCCAGCGTCGGCTTGATCAAACTGGCGACGTCGACCAGCCGTTCCTGCAGCCGCACCGCCTGGGGCCGCAGCGGCTGGCGGCGCGAGAACGACAGGAGCTGCCGGGTGAGCTTCACGCCGGCGGCGATCGCGCGGTCGATCGCGGCGAGCTGCTTGCTGTCCTCGAGCGGCGGATTGAGCCGCTTGTGCAGGTAGACGTTGTTGGCCACCACCGTCAGCAGGTTGTTGAAGTCGTGGGCCACGCCTCCGGTCAGGCGCCCCAGCGCCTCCATCTTCTGGGCCTGCAGCAGCGCTTCCTCGGCACGCCGGCGGAACTCGGCCTCGCGCTGCATCGCCTGCATCGCGGTGAACGACTGGCGGGTGCGGGCCAGCGCGACGAAGCTCATGTAGGCCAGCCCGGCGGCAGGCGGGAAGACCAGCGCGAGCAGCACCGTCAGGTCTTCGTACCAGGCGAGCAGCACGGTGTTCGGATCGATCCCGGCGATCACCTCGACCGGGTAGGGGCCGAGCTCGCGGGTGGCGGTGAGCGCGCGGTCGCGGCCGGGCATCGGCATCGCGACCGGTGCCGGCTGATTGGCGGGGCCGGCGTCGGCGGCGGTGGCCGAGCGGGCGTCGGCAGCCATGCCGGAGCTGCGACCGGATGTCGGCGATCGCGGCCACGTCGCCAGCACGGTGCCGTCGTTGCGCCGCAGGGTCAACGTCACGCCGCTCTGTCCGCTCAGGATGTCGCGGTAGAAATCGTGGAAGTAGCTGGGCAGCAGGCTGGCCGACAGGGTGCCGGCGAAGGTGCCGTCGGCCCGGCGCCGGGCGATGTTCATGTCGAAGAACGATTCGCCGGTCGCGCGGCTGGTCAGCACTTCGGTGATGATCACCGGCGGACCGCCCGATCGATGACTGCGGAAATAGGGGCGGTCGCTGAAGTCGATCGTACGCGGGGCGGGGTAGACGCGGTCGCTGGCGACCATGCGGCCGCCGCCGTCGATGATGAAGATGCCCTGAAGCTGCGGGATGCCCTCGACCATCCGCTTCAGCGTGGCGTGCAGCGTCGGCTCGTCGGCGCGCAGCGCATCGTCGTCGCGATCGCCGATCAGGTCCGTCAGGCGCGCCAGCAGCGAACGGTTCGATTCGAGCACCTTCAGGCCGTGTTCCTGGGCGATGCGAACAGCGCGGTCGACCTGGGCTTCGGCTTCGCTGAACCGCCGGTTGTACTCGTTCCAGGCCGCCGCCGTCAGCACCGCGACCGGCACGACCACGGCCATCACGATCGCCGTTCGCAGGATCAGCAGCGACGCGCGGATGCTGACGGTGTGATCGCGGAGCACGGGGCGGGTGCCCGGCCGCGAACCGAGATAGGCCAGCATCAGCGCCGACGGCAGGAAGAACAGCACCGGCCGCCAGATGCGGTTCATCGCGACTGTCGGGCTGATCCACGGCGACATCACCCAGAGCACCGACACCACGATGGCCAGGAGCGCGGGGCCCAGGCCGCAGGCGCGGCCGAGCAGCAGCACCGCCGGCAGCGCGAACAGGAACGGCAGGCTTTCACCGAGCCATGGGTCCATCAGCGCGCGGGCGGTCATCGCGAGCGCCGTCACCAGCAGCGCGAGGACCCAGCGGTTCGACAGGAACCGCCTGAGCGCGGCCGGCCCTCGGGGCGCCGACGCGGGAACTGAAGATGCGGATTTCATGCGCGTCGTCGGTAATCGGACGGCGGGCCAGGATGTTGGCGGGTTTGCCACGGGTGGTCAAGGACGGCGGCAGCATCCGCGCGCCGGCACTGCGCATTTGTTCCTGCGGCCGATGCCGCAGCGGGCGCAGAATCCCGGGAACCGATCCTTCGTACCCACCTCGGATGCATTCCCATTCCCGCGTCTTCGTCGCCGGCCATGCCGGCCGCATCGGCCGTGCGCTGCTGAAGCATCTGGCGCAGGCCGGGCATCGCAAGCTGCTGACCCGTGCCCAGGCACGCCTGGACCTGACCGATCCGCAGGCCACCGATGCGTTCTTCGAGCGCGAGCGGCCGGAATTCGTGTTCCTCGCGGTGTCGGCCTGGACCAGTCCGGAAGGCCGCGACGAGGGACAGGCGCAGCCGGCGACCGCGCTGCGCGACGATCTGCTGATCCAGGCCAACGTGCTGTCGGCCGCGCATCGCCATGGCGTCGAGCGGCTGCTGTTCGTCGTACCGACCGGGATCTATCCGGCGCAGGCATCGGAGCCGCTGAGCGAGCAGGCGCTGCTGGGCGGGCCGCCGGCCGCGCACGAGCGGCCGGCGGCGATCGCACGGATCGCCGGCATCGAGCTGTGCGCGGCATTCAACCGCCAGCACGGCACCCGTTTCCTGGCGGTCGCGTCGGCCGACACCTACGGCCCCGACGACAGCTACCGGGACTGCAGCGGGCGGGCGGTGCCGGCGATGGTGCGGGCATTCCATGAGGCACGGGTAGGCGGGGCGCCGCAGGTGGTGCTGCCGGGCAGCGGCGCGCGCGAGGCGGAGCTGCTGTTCAACGACGATGCCGCGGCCGGACTCGCGTTCCTGATGCGGCTGCCGCACGCGGAGTTCGACCCGCTGTTGACCGGCCGCGACCCGGCAACCGATGCGGTGCGCAGGCCGCTGGTGAACCTCGGCAGCGGGCAGCCGGTGTCGCTTGCGCGGCTGGCGCGCGAAATCAAGGCGGCGGTGGGTTACGGCGGCGTCATCACGTTCGACCGGCAGCAGGCCGAATGGCCGTCCGGCCGGCTGCTCGATACGCGGTTGATCGCCTCGCGCGGATGGGCGCCGCGGGTGCCGCTCGCACAGGGGCTGGAGCGGACGTACCGGGATTATCTGCAGCGTGAGGCCGTCGGGGCGCTATGAGGCGACGGGCCGCGGCGGGCGCATCGACTCGACGCGGCCGGCGCGGACGCGCCCGACTCAGCGGCCGATCGGCAGCGGCAACTGGCGTTCGTCCTCGGACAGTGGATCGAGGTCCTTGACGATCAGCGGGGGCGGCGATGCGGACTCGTCGTCGCCATTCAGAACGCGCACGCCGCGGAAGAACAGCAGCACCAGTGCCACGCAGGCGATATAGAGCAGAACGAAAACGAACTCCACGGCCGAGCGCCTCCAGACAGGTCTAGATCGCGCGCCCAGCCTCGCGCTGACAGCCGGCGGAACCGGAAGGTGAGACGGCCAGGACCACCGTGGCCAAAAACCCCTCACCCAGCCTTACCGCAGGCCGAAAAACGACGTTAACACAGGTAGAGGGGCGACCGGAACAGTTGCCTGGAGATCTCGTCGGGTTTTTTTGCAGCGCCGGCCGTCCTTGCGGCACCGGCCGGCGCCGCCGCGGCGCCGCCGCGGGGCGGCCGCTCGTTAACCGGATTTCACATGAGCCTGGCGCGAGCGGGGGCAAGCCGTTGCTGCCCCACGGAACGCGGCATCGTGCAGACCAGGGAGATTCGTCCCGGGTTCGTTCCTATGCCGGCGTCAGTTCCTTGGCACCCTTGCCCAGCGGAATCTGCAGATCGGTCAGCGAGGCGCCATGCTCGAGCGCGGTGGTGACCCAGACCGGGCGACGGCCGCGGCCCGTCCACAGTTCGCCGTTGGGGCCGATGTATTTGGGCGGCACCTTGCGCCCGGCCGGCGGGGATTTACGGCTGGTGCTGCGCCGCTTGGCCGGCGATTTGCCGGCGGCGGGGCGGGCCGATTCGCGGCGTTTGCGCGGCGCCTTGTCCAGACCGATTTCCTGCGCGGTCAGCCCATATTCGCTGATCAGCCGCCGCACCTCGCGAATCGCCGCTTCGGTTTCCGCCTTGCGCGCGGCCGACGCTTTTTTCTGGGTCGTGTCCCAGGGAGTGGTGTAGGAAGCCGATGAGTTCGAGCCCGGTTCTTC
>DAISWF010000003.1:56835-82854 GCA_036826495.1 Burkholderiaceae bacterium | reverse complement strand
CGACGTTTCCGGCGAGGAGCGCCGGCGCTATCTTCACGGCCATCAGCATCAGCGGCACGTTCCAGGGCAGGATCGCCGCGACGACGCCGAGCGGTTCCCGCTGAGTGTAGGCCAGCACCCCCTGGCGCAACGGAACGGTTTCGCCCTTCAGTTCGCTGCCCAGACCCGCGAAGAACCGGAGCATGTCGGCCACCGCGGAGGCCTCCAATCGACTCTCGGTGCGCAGCGCCTTGCCGGATTCCACCGCGACCAACGACGCGAGTTCCTCCGCGTGCATTGCCAGCAGCGACGCTCCGTCCGCGAGCCGCCTGCCCCGTTCGCGCGCCGGCAGCTTCGACCATGCCGGCCACGCAGAGCGAGCGCTGGCTACCGCGCGCTCGACGTCGCGATCGTCCGCATCGGCGATCCGGGCAATCAGTTGCCGGGTGGCAGGACAACGCAGCTCGAAGGATCGACCGTTTTCGGTTGCGACGAGCGCCCCATCGATGAGTACACGCTGATCGAGCAGACGCGCGGCGGAGATGACTCCCGTGCGCAGGTCTTCGCGTCCGAGGGCTTCGTTCATTCAGATGGCCTTTGCCGCGCGCAGCGACTCGATCTCGGCGCCGGCGCAGCCGAGATCGCTGCACAAGCGTCGCCACATCGTGTGGCCCCCGCACCGACGCGGGATCGCCCAAGTGCCTCGATGTGACCGTCGGAGTTCATGTGACTCTTGCTGCGAAGATGCAGCAATTTATAACTGATATATCTATAAGTCAATCAGATGTTGCTATGCGAACCTGTTGGTCGGTTTCGGATAGACTGTCGCATTGTCAGCAAGGATCGAAGATGCAAACCGAGAGCCGGACGGGCGAAAGAAAGCTCAGCGCATCGGAGGTCGTTCGCAACGAGCTGGAAGCCGACATCGGAAGCGGGGCGCTGATGCCGGGAGACTCCCTGGACGAGGACGCGCTGGCCGTCCGGTTCGGGGTCTCTCGCACGCCCGTCAGGGAGGCGCTCCTCCAGCTATCGGTTCGCGGCCTGGTGACGATCGCACCACGATCCGGGATCTATGTCGCCAGACTGTCCATACCCGAGCTGATGGGCCTGGTCGAGCTGCTTGCCGAGCTCGAGGGTTCTTGCGCGAAACTTGCGACCCGTCGATTGACCCAGGAGGAGATCGGGGCATTGCATCGCGTGCATGAACAGAGCCGGGTCTTCGAAGATCCCCCCGACGCCGCGGGGTACAGCCACGCCAATGCGGAGTTTCACGAGATCCTTTATAGAGCCTGCCGCAATCCGGCCCTTGCATCGGAGATCGCATACATCCGTCGGCGGATTCAGGTATATCGGCGCACCGTCTTTCAGAATACGGCGCGATTGCGTCGTTCCAGGGAAGAGCACGCAGGGATCCTGGCTGCGATGACGGCGGGAGATGCACTCGCCGCTGGTCAACTGATGATCGAACACATCGGCATCGGCGGACGCGATCTTGCCGACTTTCTGACGACGGTGCCGCCCCATCTGCTCGCATCGGAGGCGGACTATCCAGGGCGACGGTCCCTCGAGGATCGGCGCACCGCCGCCGTGCAGGCGATGGCGGCCAAACCGGCCAAGCCCGCCCCCCGACCCCGGCTCAGGCGCAACGCCGACGCTCGGTGAGCTGAAACCACGACTCGGCGATCCACCGCCCTCGCTTCGAGGACGCTGCCAGCCCGAACCGGAGCCCGGAGGCCCTCCGTGCAGCCCTCCGTGCTGAGCCGTCCGCCTCAGTCTGGCGCCGCACGGGCAATGCATTTCACCGCCCCCCCTGTCAAATGCCGATGAGATGTTTTCGCATATCTGATAATTGATGTGATATATTTGATTGGGCATTGACGTGGCGTAGAGGACTGCGTGGACATGCGAGACACACGAATAGCCACGGACATTGGCGGAACCTTCACGGATGTCGTCGGTTTCGACGAACGGACCGGCGAGGTGCGATACGGCAAGACGCTTACCGTTCCGGGCGACCTCGTCCAGGGAATGCTCACGGGCATCGAGAAGGCCGGCTCCAAGCTATCCCGGGCGCGCCTGTTCCTGCACGGAACGACGCTGGTCATCAACGCGCTGCTGGAGCGTCGGGGCGCCGTGACCGCGCTGATCACCACGCGGGGTTTCAGAGACGTCTACGAAATCGGCCGCATCAATCGGCATGATTCCTACAATCTGTTCTTCCGAAAGCATGTCCCGCTGATTCCCCGGTCGCTCAGATTCGAGGTCACCGAACGCCTGAGCGCCAAGGGCGAGGTGCTGACACCGCTCGACGATGAAGAGGTTGCGCAAATCGCCGACCGAATCCTCGAACTGGACGTGGAAGCGGTGGCCGTCATGCTGCTGCATTCCTACGTCAACCCTGCCCATGAGCAGCGGGTCGTGGAGATGCTGAGACAACGTCGGCCGGGATTGTTCATTACGCCGTCGCATGCCCTATCGAAGGAGTATCGGGAGTACGAGCGCACTTCGACCGTCGCGGCGAACGCCTACGTCGGCCCCACCGTCAAGGCTTACCTGGGGAACATCGATCAGCGCCTCCGGGAAGAGCAATTCGACGGCAGATTCCTCGTGGTCCAATCGTCTGGAGGGTTGTTCGACGCCGGCGATGCACAACGGGAATGCATACGGTTGCTGGAGTCCGGGCCCGCGGCGGGGGTGATCGGCACCAAGGCCGTCTGCGAGCGGTTGAGCTTGCCCGATGCAATCGCGTTCGACATGGGCGGGACGACAGCGAAGGCAGGCGTCGTCGCGAACTACAGCGAGATGCTGTCCGGCTGCATCATGGTCGGTGGGTACGACGAAGGCGTGCCCATCCAGATCCCGCTGATCGATATCCACGAGGTCGGCACCGGCGGAGGCAGCATCGCGCGGGTCGACGTAGGCGGTGGCCTCCGCGTCGGCCCGGACAGCTCCGGTGCGGTACCGGGCCCCGTTTGCTACGGGCGGGGCGGCACGGAACCTACGGTAACGGACGCAAACCTCGTTCTCGGACGTCTGGCGCCGGACCGCTTCCTCGGTGGCGAGATGCCACTCGACTTGCAGGCGGCCACCTCCGCGCTGGACGAGCGGGTGGCCAGGAAGCTGGCCATGGACGTCGTACGGGCCGCTGACGGCATCGTCCGAGTCGCCGTGATCGCGATGGCGCACGTCGTCACACGCGCCACCAGCGAACGAGGACTGGACGCCAGCGACTTCGCAATGGTGGCGTACGGCGGAGCGGGGCCGCTGCACGCATGTCTCGTTGCCAAAGAGCTCCGGATAGGCACTGTCATCATCCCGGCAGCTCCCGGCCACTTCTCCGCGTACGGAATGCTGGTTGCGAACTTGCGGCGCGACTTCGTCAGAACCTGGTTTCAATCGCTGGCCGATGCAAGCTTCGAAGAGATGGAAGCCCTCTACCGGGACATGGAAGCCGAAGGGCGCTCGACCCTCGATCGAAACGTCGGGCAGGGGGAGTCTGTACGTGTGCGGCGGGCCGCGGACATGCGCTATGAAGGCCAGGAACACGCCGTGACGGTCGAGCTGGATCTGTCTCTGTTTTCACGTGAGGATCGCGCCGGCATCAAGAAGTCCTTCGACGAGGAACACAGGAAGCGGTACGGCTACGCGGCCGAGCGTGAGCGGGCGGAGATCGTCAGCCTGCATTGCTCCATCATCGGCGATCTGAAGAAGCCCGAATTGCGCAAGGTGCCGGCGCTCACCGCCGACCCGCGAGGCTCGCAACCGCGGACGCGGCCCGCCTATTTCGGCGAGGTTCACGGATTCGTCGAGTGCCCGGTCTACGACAGAGATCGCCTGGGCCGAGGCGATTCGATCGAGGGGCCGGCACTGATCGAGGAGCACGCATCGACCACCGTGCTGTTCCCGCATGACAGGCTCACCGTGGGCGACTACGGCGACCTCATCATCCAAATCCGCAGGAGCTGAATGATGTCGAATGTCGAAGGCGGCTCCGCGAGCGGCGCTTCCATTGCACGAGTGGATCCGGTCGTGACCGAAATCGTCCGCAACGGCTTCATCGCCATCACCGAGGAGATGAAGACGAATCTGATGCGGACCGCCTACACGATGATCATCTACGAGGCACAGGACTTCACGACCGGCGTGTTCGATGCCAACGGCAATACGGTATCGATCGGCATAGGACTGCCCATGTTCACTCGAGGAATGAGCGAGACCGTCAAGGCGGTGCTGACCCGGATCGGTCGCGAGCAGATCGGCGTCGGCGACATCTTTCTCACCAACGATGCCTACATCACCGGCAGCCACCTCAACCACATGACCTTCGTGGCACCGGTATTCGATGAGGACGTACTGGTCGGCTTTTCCGCCTGCATGGCGCATTGGCCAGACGTCGGCGGCACACTCGACGGCATGACCAGCGACATCTGGTCCGAGGGACTGCAGCTACCGATCGTCAGGATTCATCGGCAAGGCGCTCCCAATGACGAGCTGCTCGAAATAATCAGAATGAATGTGCGGATCCCCGATCAGGCCATCGGCGATCTGAATGCCCAGATCGGGGCGGTGTCGATAGGGAGGCGACGTTTCGCCGAGCTGATTCGTCGCTACGGACGCGAGAACGTGCTCCGCAGCATCGACTCGATCATGGCTCAGACGGAAATGCTTGCGCGGTCGAGCATCCGGGCCATTCCTGACGGCGTCTACGAAGCCGAGTCGTTTCTCGACGACGACGGGGTGGACACGGGCAGACCCGTCCCGATCCGCGTCCGCGTGATCATCGCAGGCGACGACATCACGATCGACCTGACCGGCATTTCGCCCCAGGTCAAGGGCTTCTACAACTCGGGATATGCGACAGGGATCGCCTGCTGCCAGGTCGCCATGAAGTGCCTGACCTCGCCACGAGACCGCCCGATCAACGAGGGAAGCTTCCGACCGCTCAAGGTCGTTCTCCCCCCAGGCCTGGTGGTCAGCGCGGTACGGCCGGCGCCGATGCGTCTCTGGATGACGTATCCGATGACGATCATCGACACCATATTCAAGGCGCTGGCACCCGCAATTCCCGACAGGATCATCGCCGGCCACCATGCGGATCTGTCGATGGTTGCGGTCTCAGGTCACCGCCCCGACGCCAGTTTCTACTTCGCGCTCGACGGCGCGCTCGGCGGAGGGTGGGGGGCGAATAAGAACGAGGACGGCAGAACCGCCACGTTCTGCATCAACGACGGCAACACCCAGAATCGGCCGATCGGGCAATGGGAAGCGAAGTACCCCTTTCACATCGACTACTACCGCCTGCGCGTCGATTCCGGCGGCGCGGGACGCACGCA
Source organism: Burkholderiaceae bacterium (assembly GCA_036826495.1). Taxonomy (GTDB): domain Bacteria; phylum Pseudomonadota; class Gammaproteobacteria; order Burkholderiales; family Burkholderiaceae_E; genus DAISWF01. The sequence continues at coordinate 77,542 of DAISWF010000003.1, read as the reverse complement.
AGGCGGTCTCGGCACGGAGAAGCTGGTTCGATCGCTGGGCACGGCACGCGTGAACGCCCAGATGGAACGCGTACGCTCGCGCCCGGGAGGGCTGTTCGGCGGACATGACGGCGCCGGCAACGGATTCGGCATCCAACAAGCCGGGAAGGAAGAGACCGTCTTTCAGACCGGGAAAGTTTTCAACAAGACGTTGAAAGCCGGCGACGCCTACATCATCCGGGTCGGAGGCGGAGGTGGCTACGGTTCGCCGATAGAACGCCCCATCGAGACCATCGCTCACGATCTCGAAGAGGGGTACATCACCCGAAGCAGAGCCGAGTCGTGCTACGGCATCGTGTTCGGGTCGGCAGACGACATGGAGATCGATGAAGCAGCGACGAGCAGACGCCGTGCCGAATGGGCTGCCGTGCCGCAAGCACCGCTTCTTGCGCGCGCGCGGCCCGATCCGTCCGCCTGGCCGATCGACGTCGACGACGAAGGCGACGGCCGGCCGTTGAACGCCGCACTGCTCTTCAGAATGCGGCGCTGCTGTTGATCGATTCACGTTCAACGAACATTGGAGACATGCGATGGCAACTCGGCGAACATTCGGTCGCTTGACCTTCGGGGCCCTTCTGTCGACGGCATCCTTTACGGCTGGCGCCCAGGCCTTTCCCGTCAGGCCGGTCAGACTGATCATTCCGTTTCCGGTCGGTGGCCATGTGGATCGTGTCGCACGCGGCATATCCGAACAGTTGAGCACCGAATGGGGGCAGCCGGTTCTGGTCGAGGCGAAGCCCGGTGCCGCGTCGACCATTGCCTCCGCCTACGTGGCCCGCTCGCCAGCCGACGGGTATGTGCTCTACGTCGCCAATCTTTCAGCGCTGACGCAATCAGGAAGCGTCTACCCGAACCTGTCATACGACGTGGTGAAGAGCTTCGCCGCGATCACCACGATCGACAGGAACTACTCCATCCTCGTCGTGCGGCCGCAGTTCCAGGTCAACTCGGTATCCGAACTCGTCGGGCTGGCGAAGGCGAAGCCAGGAAAATTGAACTACGGCTCCTCGGGTCAAGGGGGGCCGATCCACATAGGTACCGAGAAGTTCAAGCGGATGACGGGCATCGATGCGGTTCACGTTCCATTCAACGGCACTGCTCCGGCGCTCCAGGCCGTGATGAGCGGCGACATCGAGTTCATGTTCTCGGACGCCAGTGCGCTGCCTCTCGTGGAAACCGGAAGGCTCAAGGCACTCGCCGTCGGCGGCAACAGACGCTGGAGCGCGCTGCCGGGCATTCCGACAGTGTCGGAATCCGGACCGAGCGGCTTCACCCTCGACTCGGTCGAGATCCTGTTGGCACCGGCGGGCACTCCCCGCGCGGTCATCGAGCGAATTCACGACACCGTCACCAAGGTGATGAAAAAACCGGCCGTGACCCAGTACTTCCGCAGTCTCAACGTCGATGTCGAGACGTCCACGCCGGAAGAGGCGCAGGAATTGATCCGCTCGGACTTTCAACTGAATGCGGAGATCATTCGAGCGCTCGATCTGAAAGTCAATTAGAGCCATAACGCTACGACCGTGCCCGCGCGTGGCGTTAAGGAGGGTCCTCCTTAACAGGTCGTCGTTCTCAGCAGGCTCACCAGCGACGCCCGACGCAACAACAACGGCTTCAGCAGCTCGATCTCGCGGGCGATCGAATCCACCGCTTCGCGCTCCCTGTGCGTCGTCATCCTCACGACGGGGGCGACGACGCTGATCGAGCACAGCGGATGACCCGTAGCGTCGGCGACGCATGCGCCGATGCCGACGACGCCGGGGGCGACGATGTTGGCCACCTTCGCATAGCCGGCGCTGCGGGCATGACGAATGAACGGCGTCAGCGAGCGGCCGGAGTTCACGCCGTAGGACTGCAGGCGCCGGGCATTGGTCTCGCCTATCCGGTCGACCTCGCTGTCCGGCAGCCGGCTCAGCACCGCCAGCCCGGCCGCGCCCACGCCCAACGGCCGCAACTTGCCCCGCGGCGGCACCACCGGCGGTCGTATCTCGGCGCCCAGCCGATAGTCCAGGCACAGTGACGAGGCGCCGCTGCGAATGCCGAGAAAGACCGTGCTGCTCGTTTCGGCCGCAATGCGTTCCAGCGTTCCGCTGCAAAGTTCCCGAAGCTCGCCGAGCGGCGACGGGCCGATGCCGAGCTCATAGGCGAACCGCCCCGTCAGGTATTCCTTGCCGGACCCTCGCCTCAGCAGGCCCCCTTTTTCGAGCTCGGCCAGCAGGCGGTGAACCGTCGATTTGCTCCAGCCGGTGAGAGCAGTGGCATCCCGCAGCTTCAGCCCGCCCGTACCGGCCTCGAGGACCAGGCGCAGCAGCCGGACGGCGCGGCCCACCGTCTGCGAAGACGTCGTCCCCGACTCCCGTTCCGATGGCTCGATCTGCATCATTGGGCGCTCCCTGCACACCATCTTAGCGATGTCCGGTCGCGGCGGAAGGGCCACCTTCCCGAGCGGCAGGTTTTCCCTCTATTCGGGACACGGGAGTTCGCGATCCGGCGACATTGGCCCACGATCGGTGCTGACGCCGAAACCGACGAATCGCCGGGGAGACACCGAATGAATTTCAAACAGACGATCCGCTGCCTGCTGGCGGCGATGCTCATGTTCCCGGCGATCCCGGCGCCCGCCGAGGACAGACAGCTCGTCTTCATCGTACCGGGCCAACCCGGTGGAACCACGGACAAGATCGCGCGCCTCGTCGGTGAACGGATGGAAGCGATTCTGTCGTCCCGGATCGTCGTCATCAACAAGGCCGGGGCCTCCGGAACGATCGCCATCGCCGAAGTAGCCAAGGCGCCTGCGGACGGCTCGACCTTGGGCATCGTGTTCGACGCCCATGCCGTCAATCACCACGTCTTTCGCAACCTGCCCTACGACACGTTCAAGTCGTTCGAATACATCAGCCTGCTCATCTCGGCACCGCACGTGGTCGTGACGTCCAGGAGCACGCCCTATCAGAGCTTCCGGCAACTGCTCGACGCCGCCAAGGCCAATCCCGACAAGGTGTCGTTCGGCTCGCTGGGTGCCGGCACGTCCAACCATCTCTATCCGATGCTGCTCGCCCGGCGCGCCGGTGCACAGATGCTCGCGGTGCCTTATACCGGCACCGGCGGCACGTTCCTGGCCGACCTTCTCGAAGGCAGATTCGACTTCGCGATGGGATCGCTGCCGTTCGCAAAGCCGTACCTGGCAACCGGCCAACTGCGCGCGCTCGCCTATGCCGGCAGTACGAGATCGCCCGAGCTGCCGGCGCTGGAAACGGTGGCCGAGACCTTTCCGGGCTTCGAGGCGTCGTCATGGGTCGGCGTGATCGCGCCGAAGGGCCTGCCCGCAGCGAAGATCAGACAGCTCAGCGACGCGTTCGCGCAGGCTCTGTCCACGGAGCCGCTGAAATCCAAGCTGACGAACGAAGGCTACGTGATCGAGGCCAGCGGACCCCAGCAGTTCCTGCGCAAGGTGATCGAAGAGTCGGAGCGGCTGGCGCCCTTCGCGGCAGCGCAATCCTCCTCCTCTTCGCGCTGACCGGCTTTCGGTCGCGGGATGGCGCGAATGACAGTCTCGACGGAAATCGGCCAGACGACGGCCACCACGATCACCGTGCGAGGGCTCGATCTTTCGCATGACATCCTGGGAAAGCTCGGCTTCGTGGAGGCATTCGTGCTGTGCGCCTTCGGCCGCCGGCCGTCCCCGCAAGAGGCGGAGATGCTGAATGCGCTGCTGGTGCTGGCGCTCGACCATGGCCTCACGCCCAGCAGCATTGCCGCCAGGCTGACCTGTCTCGGCGCTCCCGATGCCATGCAGGGCGCGGTAGCAGCGGGTCTGCTGGGCGCCGGCTCCCGCTATCTCGGCCCCGCCACACTCGTGTCCGAGCAACTGACGGCCTGGGCCCGGGGGATGTCGGGCGACGAGCCCGAGGAGGCCTACGCCCGCCTTGCCGCCGATGTGCTGTCGCGGCCGTCGCGCGGACGGATCTTCGGTTTCGGCCATCCGATCCACAAGGAGGCGGACCCCCGCGTGGCGCCGTTGCGCGAGATCGCGCGGCGCACCGGCTTCCATCGGGCGGCCTGGAGGTTGCTGGACGCCCTGGCGGATCGATTGAAGCTGCGCAGCCTGCCTTTGAATGCGTCCGGGGCCCTCGGGGCCACGATAGTGGACATGCAGCTTCCGCCGGCATTCGCCTCCGGCCTGGCGCTGGTCGGCCGGTGCGCCGGACTCGTCGCCCACCTTCTCGAAGAGCAGCACAGTCCGACGGGTCAGGAGATCTGGGAGCTCGTGCTGCGGCAGGACCCGCGCAACGATCTCGGCCAGGACCGGTAGAGGGCTCCCGGCGATGCAAGCCTGATTCCCGTTTACAGCGGATCCCCCGCCCATGACAGCCAGCACCGTCGACACCCTCCAGCAACCCGCCCCCGTGGGACAGATGCTTCTGAACGCGATCGAGCGCCATCGGGAAGCCGTCGCCGTCGTGGATGGCGACCGCACCTTCACCTATCGACAGATGGGCCAGGACGTCGCTCATACGATCGCCGCATTCCGGGAACTCGGTGCCGGGCCCGGCGACAGGATCGTCCAGATCAGCAGGAACAGGTACGAGATGATCGTCGTGCTCGCGGCCTCGTACATCGGCGGGTTCGTGTCGGTTCCTCTGCTCCACGGTGGCGAGATCGAAGAACAGGCGTTCGCGGTAGGCGACAGCCGGCCGGCGCTGCTCGTCCTGGAGGAAGGTCTCCAGTCCCGTCAGGTCGCGCTCGCCCGGGCGTCGGGCGGTCCGTATGCCGTGCTTTCGCACGAAGCCCTGGCGCGCCGCTTCGCGGCGGGCGAGGCGCCACCGCTCGGCACGCTGGCGGCCGACACCGACGGCCACGCCTGCGCGCGCATGGTTTATACCGGAGGAACGACCGGACGGCCCAAAGGAGTGATGAACTCGGCCTCGGCTCTCGCGTTCTCGGCGTTGCTGCTCGCCTTTGCCCATGACTTGACGGCGGACACGGCCTTTCTCCTGTGCGCGCCCATTTCCCATGGGGCGGGATCCTTCATCGTTCCGGTGCTGGCCAAGGGCGGCCGGCTGATCGTGCACCGGCGCTTCGACGTCGACGCCGTCACGCGGGCTTTCAGGCAGGGAGAGGCGAACTCCGCTCTGCTGGTGCCCACGATGCTGTACGCCCTGCTGGATCACCCGGGCAGCCGGGACATCCCACGCGGGGCGATCAGAAGAATCATCTACGGTGCGGCGCCGGCCTCACCGACACGGCTCAGGGAAGCCCTCGACCGGTTCGGCTATGTGCTGGCGCAGAGCTACGGACAGACGGAAGTGCCCTCCGCGATCTGCTACCTGTCGCCGGAAGACCATCGGGACGAGCGCCGACTGTCGAGCGCAGGAAAACCTTATCCGGGCGTCGACGTCCGGCTGATGTCCGACGGCCGCCTGCTGCCGCGCCGCAGTCGCGAGGTCGGCGAGGTCTGCGTGCGCGCGCCGCACGTGATGACCGGCTACTGGGACAAGCCCGAACTCACCGCCGAGGCCATGCAAGGCGGCTGGCTGCATACGGGAGACCTGGCTTTCGAAGACGAGGACGGATATCTCCACATCGTGGACCGCCTGAAGGACATGATCATCTCGGGCGGGTTCAACGTCTATCCGTCGGAGGTGGAAGCGGCGCTGCAAACGCATCCTTGCGTCGAGTTCAGCGCCCTCATCGGCGTGCCTCATGGCAGGTGGGGAGAGGCCGCACACGCGTTCGTGGTGCTGCGCAAGGGCAGCACCACGACCGAGGCGGAGCTGCAGAACCATGTGCGAGAGCGGCTGGGACCGCTGAAGACACCGAAATCCATCGCCTTCATTCCGTCGCTTCCGCTGACCAAGGTCGGCAAGGTGGACAAGAAACGTCTGCGCGAGCCCTTCTGGGCGGGTACCGCCCGCAACGTCAATTGACGGCGAACCTCGGCGCCGGCGCGAGCGGAGTTTCAACCACCCTCGATGACGCTGCGCACGATGACGTTCCGACCGATCAATCCGCCTTGATGTTCGCCTTCCTGATCACCTCGCCCCACTGCTGCATCTCGTCGCGGATCAGCCGGTCGAGCTCCTCGGGCGTGCCGCCGCGCGGTTCGATGTTCCGGTCGGTGAACATCTTGCGGATGTCGGGCTGGGACATCGCGTATTGCACCGCCGCGTTCAGCCTGGCGGCGATGTCGTCGGGCAAGTCGCGCGGGGCGAGCAGGCCGAACCAGGCGACGCTGCGGAAGCCCGGCACTTCTTCCGCCACCGCCGGCAGGCCCGGCACGACGTTCGAGCGGTTCGGCGTGCCGACGGCCAGGTACTTGACCTTGCCGGCGCTCAGCATCGCGGCACCGTCCAGGCCGGTGACGAACGCGACCTGAAGCTGGCCGCCTTCGCCGAAGGCGGTCATCATCGGCGCGCCGCCCTTGTAGGCGATGTGCGTCAGCTTCAGCCCCGTCAGCGAGTTGAAGTATTCGCCGGTCAGATGCGACAGCGAGCCGTTGCCGACCGAGCCGTAGTTCCAGTTCGCCGACTGCTGCCTGGCCAGCGCGATGAACTCCTTCAGATCCTTGGCCGGGCTGTCGGCCGGAACCGCGAGGATCAGCGGCGTGATCGCCACCGTGGAGATCGGCCGCAGATCCTTCAGCGGGTCGTAGGGAATCTTGCGCAGCAGCGGCACGATCGCATTCGGTCCGGAGTTGCCGAACACCAGCGTGTAGCCGTCGGGCGCGGCCTTGGCGACCGCGTCGGTGCCTATCGTGCCTCCGGCGCCGGCGCGGTTGTCGATGACGATCACCTGCTTGAGGAAATCGCTCATCGGCTTCTGGATCGCCCGGGCGAGCTGGTCGGTGCTGCCGCCGGCGGCATAGGGCACGACGACGCGGATCGGCTTGGACGGCCAGACGTCTTGCGCCAGCGCGGGGGCGAAAGGCAGCATGCAGATCATCGACAGCGAGGCAAGCGCCGTACGACGACGGACAGGTCGGGTGTTCATTGTCATGTCTCCACAGAGCGGCGCCCCGACCGGCGGGCCGGGGCAAGGGGTCAACAAAGCATTCGCGGGTCGTTCGCCCGCTCGTCGATCCGGATGAGGCCGTCACCACGCAGGGTGGACAACCTCCGCATTGGGCCCTTAAAATGCACCAATGGTTGGACCAAACACCCGAAAAGGATACCACGATGCTGACGCATGAAGACAATGAACTGCTGGTGAGGGTCGGTCCGCAGGCCCCGATGGGCAGGCTGATGCGGCTCTACTGGATTCCGTTCCTGCTGTCGCGTGACGTGCCGGCCGACGGCCAGCCGTACCGGGTGCGGCTGCTCGGCGAGGACCTGGTCGCGTTCCGTGATTCGGCGGGCCGGGCAGGCCTGGTCGACCAGGCCTGCCCGCATCGCGGCGCTCCGATGGTGTTCGGCCGCAACGAGCACGGCGGCCTGCGCTGCGTCTATCACGGCTGGAAGTTCGGCGTCGACGGCCGCTGCCACGAGATGCCGGCCGAGCCGGCCAACACACCGATGGTGAACAAGGTGCGGATCAAGGCGTACCCGGTGCAGGAGCGCAATGGCGTGCTGTGGGCCTACATGGGCCCGGACGCCGAGCCGCCGCCGCTGCCCAGCCTCGAATGGAACATGGTGCCCGAGGAGAACGTCGCACTGTCGGTGCGGGTGCAGGAGTGCAACTGGCTGCAGGCGCTGGAGGGCGAGATCGATTCGGCGCATGCGGCGATCCTGCACGGACGGGTCGATGCCGGCGGCAGCATCAACCAGTGGAAGCAGGCGGCCGACCTCGCGCCCCGCTTCGAGGTGGTGCAGCACGACGCCGGGGTCAGCATCGCCGCGCGCCGCAAGCTCGGCGAGGACAGGAACTACATCCGGACCAACCAGTTCCTGATGCCGTTCTGGACGCTGGTGCCGCCGTTCTCGCAGTTCCCGGACCTGAGCGGCCACGCCTGGGTGCCGATCGACGACGAGCACACCTTGTGCATCATGTTCTCGTACCACCCGGCGAAGACCTACTACGAGAAGACCCGCCAGCTCTACAAGGACGGGCACAATGGCCGGGAGACCGGCCATGCGTCGGATCACTCGTACGAAAAGCGCCCGGTGACCTTCCCGTACCACACCTACTGGAGCCGCTTCAACCGCGGCAACGCCTATGGTTTCGACTACCAGCTCCAGGTCGACAAGTTCAACTCGGGGCTGCCGGGCCTGTGGATACAGGATGCGGCCTGCCAGTCGGGAGTCGCGCCGATCTACGATCGCACCAAGGAGAACCTCGGCATCAGCGACAGCGGCGTCGCGCGCACCCGCCGGATGCTGCTGGACGCGGTCAAGAAGCTGGAACGCGACGGCCTGCGGCCGGTATCGGCGGGCGCACCGGACAAGTTCCTGCTGCGCGCGATCTCGATCACGATTCCGGCCGGCGCCGACTGGATGGACGCCGGCCGCGAGTTCATGCGTGCCGAGCCGGGCAAGGACCTCGGGTATCAACCGTAACAACGGATTCAGATGAGCAGCGACCCTTCCGACCTCTCCCCGCTGACCCGCCGCGCCGCCGAGTTTCCCGCCCACACGCCCCGCCCCGCCGGCGCGCCGACGGCGCTGCGGGGCGTGCGCATCGTCGACTTCACGCATTTCATCGCCGGGCCGCTGGCGACGATGGTGCTGGCCGACATGGGCGCCGACGTGATCAAGATCGAGCCGCCCGAACGCGGCGACGAGCTGCGCTACTACCCGCCGGCGGTGCCGGGCCTGGAGCAGCAGGGCGGCCCGTTCCTGTGGAGCAACCGGAACAAGCGCAGCTTCGCGCTGGACCTGAAGTCGCCGGCCGGCGTCGAGCTCGCCCGCGAGCTGATCCGCAAGGCCGACGTCGTCATCGAGAACTTCTCGACCGGCGTGATGGCGCGCTTCGGCCTGGACTACGAGAGCTGCCGGCGGCTGAATCCGCGGCTGGTCTACTGCTCGGTGTCGGCCTACGGACGCGACGGCCCGTTCGCCGACCGGCTGGGCTTCGATCCGGTGGTGCAGGCCGAAAGCGGCTTCGTGTCGATGAACGGGTATGCGGACCGGATGGGCGTGCGCGCCTCGTCGCCGGTGATGGACATCGGCACCGCGATGATGGTGTCCAACGCGGTGCTGGGGGCGCTGCTGGCACGCGAACGTCAGGGCGAGGGGCAGTTCGTCGAGGTCGGCCTCTTCGACACCGGCCTGATGATGACCGGCTGGGCGACGATGCAGCACCTGGTGACCGGCAACGAGCCGCAGCGTCACGGCAACACCAGCCCGGACACCTGCCCTTCCGGCGTCTTCCAGGCGAGCGACCGGCCGTTCTACATCAACTGCGGCAACGACAAGATCTTCAACCGGCTGGCGCAGCAGGTGCTGGAACGGCCCGATCTCGCCGACGACCCGGTGCTGAAGGATCGCAACGGCCGCATCACCCGGCGCGACGAGCTGTTCGCCGAGCTGGACCATGCGTTCGCGCAGAAGCCGTGGGCGCACTGGCAGCAGCGGATGCGCGAGGCGCAGATCCCGTGCGGCGAGGTGCGCACCGTCGGCGAGGCGATGCGCTCGCCCGAGGCGCAGACCCGCGGGCTGGTCACGCGCATCCCGCATCGCCATCTGGGCGAGGTGCCGAACCTCGCGTCGCCGATCCGCTTCGAACGCACGCCGATGGTCGATCCGGTGCCGGCCCCGGACATCGGGCAGCACACCGTCGAGGTGCTGCGCGAGGTGCTGGGCTATGGCGACGAACGGATCGCGTCGCTGGCCGCGCAGGGGACATTCGGGCGGCGGGTGCGGACGGAAGGATGACCCTCCGCACGCTGCGCGGCCAGGTCGCGATCGCCGGCGTCGGCGAGACGACGTACTACAGGCACGGCCAGTCGCCCGATCCCGAGTTCAAGCTGGCGCTGAAGGCGATTCTCGCCGCCTGTGAGGACGCCGGCATCGATCCGCGCGAGATCGACGGCTTCTCGTCGTATGCGAACGATCGCAACGATCCGACCCGGCTGGCCGCTGCACTGGGCCTGCCGCGGCTGCGCGCGACGTTGATGCAATGGGGCGGCGGCGGTGGCGGCTGCTGCGCGGCGGTGGCCAACGGCGCGGCCGCGATCGCGGCCGGCATGGCGAACTGCGTCGTGGTGTTCCGCGCGCTGGCGCAAGGCGCACAGGGCAGGTTCGGGCACGGCGTCTCCACCGCCCAGGCCCCCGAGATGGCCTGGCAGACGCCTTACGGCGTGATCTCGCCAACGCAGAAGTACGCGATGAAGATCCGCCGCTTCATGCACGAGCACGGCGTGCGGCAGGAGGCGCTGCGCGCGATCGCGCTGGCGTCTTACTACCATGCGCAGGCCAACCCGCGCGCGGTGATGCACGGCAAGCCGCTCGATGCGGAGAAATACGACCGGTCGCGCTGGATCGTCGAGCCGCTGCACCTGTACGACTGCTGCATGGAGAACGATGGCGCGGCGGCGGTGGTGCTGGTGCCGGCCGACCGGGCGGGCGGCCTGCGCAACCGGCCGGCCTGGCTGCTGGGCGCGGCATCCGGCTCGGACCACCGCGGCGGTGCCCAGCCGCACAACGCACCGGACTATGCGAGCGCCGGTTATCGCGGCGTGGCCGAGGACGCGTTCGCGATGGCCGGTGTCGGGCCGTCCGACGTCGGCGTGCTGCAGGTGTACGAGAACTTCACCGGCGGCGTCGTGATGGCGATGGCCGAGCACGGCTTCTTCGATCCCGCCGAGGCCAACGAGTTCCTGACGTTGGAGACCCTGCCCGCGCCGGCCGGCCGGCTGCCGTTCAACACCAGCGGCGGCACCCTGGCGGAGTGCTACATGCATGGGTTCGAGCTGATCGTCGAGGCCACCCGCCAGATCCGCGGCACCTCCACCAGCCAGGCCGCCCGCAGCGACGTGTCGATGGTCATCGGCGCGCCGCTGGTCGCGCCGGTCAGCAGCCTGATCCTGGGATCGGAGGCGGTGCTGTGAGGGCCAGCTACCTGCCCCCCGGCCTGCCACCACCGGCACCCGATCCGGACGATCTGTCACGGCCCTTCTGGGACGGTCTGCGCGACGAACGCCTGCTCGTGCAGCGCTGCAGCCGCTGCGCCACCTGGCAGTTCGGCCCCGAATGGATCTGTCACCATTGCCTGGCCTTCGACCCGGACTGGATCGAAGTGGCGCCGCGCGGCCGGCTGTTCAGTTGGGAACGGGTCTGGCACCCGGTGCACCCGGCGCTGAAGAACCACGGGCCCTATCTGGTCGTGCTGGTCGAACTTGCCGAAGCCGGCGGCGTCCGGCTGCTCGGCAACCTGCTGGGCGACCCGCTGCAGGCTCCGGTGATCGGTGCGCCGATGACGGGTGTTTTCGAGCACCATGCCGACACGGACGGGGAACCCTTCTCGCTACTGCATTGGAGAGTGGCGGACTGAGCGCCGACGTCGATCAGGCACGGCCGGCGGGACTCGTGCTCTTCGTCGCCACACGAGCCCGGACCCGCGGCCCCGTCACTGCGTCGCCCGCACCCGCTCCGACCACAACGCCAGATACCGCTCCTGCAGCCTCACCAGCAGCTTCGTCATCTCCTCGCCCGCGCGTTCGACGTCGCGCGCCCGCAGGTACTTCAGGAATCGCCGGCGCGACGGCACCAGGAACGGGTTGTCGCTGGGGCCGATCCGGCGGATGAAGTGGCCGAACACCTCCATCATCCCTTCGATCGTCATCTCGACGATCGGGTTGCGGGTGGCGCGTGCGAGGATCACGTGGAACTCGCGGTTGAGGCGCTGACGCTCGTCGAAGTCGCCGGCTTCGTTGGCACGGGCCATCGCCGCGACGTTGGCCTCCAGGCGGGCCAGATCCTCCTCGGTGGCGCGTTCGCAGGCCACCCGCACGACGATCTCGCTGAACCAGATCCGCGCCTCGGTCAGATGCTGCGGCGAGATGCCGCCGAGGTGATACAGATCGCTCATGCCGGTGACGATCGCCCCCGAGCTGCCGGAGCGGACGAAGGCGCCGCCGGTGGCGCCCTTGCGCATCTCGACGAGGCCCGCGTTCTCCAGCGCCCGCAGCGATTCGCGCAGCGTGTTGCGGCTGACCTGCAGACGCGCCGCCAGGTCGCGCTCGGCCGGCAGCCGGTCGCCGGGCTTGAGCGCTCCGGCGGCGATCATCGCGCGCAGCTGGCCGGCGATCTCGTCGACTGCGCGCGGCGGCGAGACGGGATCGAACTGCAGATCGACGGGGGGGTTCTTCATCGGCGGAATTGTATGCCGGCCGGCAATCCGGCCAGCGCAGCCCGTGACGACGACTCGAGTCGATGCAGCGCGTCGAGTGCTAGCATACGCCCATGACCCGAATCGTCGGCCGGCACCACCGCTCCCAGTGGATCTTGGATCCCGCCGAGGCATTGCGTCGCGGCCGGATGGTGGACGCGATGCTGGCATCCACCGGAATCTCATGGCCGCGCGGCGTCCTGCGCGCGAATCACCGCACGATGAACCGGCTCGACGATGAACGCCGGCTCCAGGCGGCGCGGCGGCTGAACACGCGTTGAGCGACGTCGGTGGAAGCGGACGCATTGCTCGACCTGCTGCGCCGTTTCCAGGTGGAAGGGGTTCAGTACATCCTGGTGGGCGGGCACGCGGTGCGGCTGAACGGCTTCGTTCGCGCCACCGAGGACATCGACATCCTGCTGCCCTCGTCGATCGACAATGGGCAGCGCGTGATCCGGGCGCTGTCGTTCCTGCCGTCCAGCCAAGATCTGGACCCGGCCTGGTTCGAGGTGACCGCGGATGAGCCTGAAAATATCCGCGTGGCCGACGAGTTGCTGATCGATCTGCTGTTCGCAGCCAACGGGCAGACCTACGAAAGCTTGCAGGACCACGTGCGTACGGTGCGGGTCGATGGCGTGGATATCCGCACGCTGGACATCGAGGGTCTGCTGAAGACCAAGACGGACTACCGCGACAAGGACAGGATCGACCGCGAGGCGCTGCTGCGGCTGAAGGCGCAGCTTTAGGGCGCCCTAAGGAGGGCCCGCAGGCAGCGCGATCCCGCGCTCCCGCATGACGGACCGCAGGCGCTCGGGGTAATCGGTGATGATGCCCTGCACGCCCCAGTCGATCATCCGCGCCATATCGGCCGCCTGGTTGACGGTCCACGGGATCACCTGCAGCTCCAGGGCATGGGCCTCTCGAACCAGCTCGGCCGTCAGGTCGTTGAAGTTCGGCGACCAGATCACCGTGCCGCCGTCTCCGGCAGCGGTACGAACCAGCAGCGGCACGGAAGCGAAGTCATGGACCGACAGCGGGGCAGTGAAGCGCCCGTCCGTCAGGGTGTCGAAGGTGGGCCGCCGGGCCGTCAGGTAGGCGCGCGCCAGGCCCGGCGCGCGGGACCTGACGAGTGCCAGGGTCCGCCAGTCGAAGCTCTGCACGGTGGTGCGCGCGCCGACACCGGCCCGCTCGATTTCCGTCAGCACCGCATGCACCAGCGCCTCCGGTGAACCCGATTCGTCCGGTCGCGCCGGATCGATCTTGGTCTCGATGTTGAAACGCACCCGGGGGTCCAGCGATGCCGCCCGCTGCAGCACTTCGGCCAGCGCCGGGATGCGCACCCGATCGCCGCCCTGCTGCCAGGCGAACTGCCGGCCGTAGGACGTGGCGGGGTTGATCCGGCCGACGTCGTACTGCTGCAGGCGCGCGAACGATAGCGAACGAACCGCCGGCTGCTCGCCGCTCAGCCAGGCCCCGCTCTCATCGCGCGTGATCGCCGGGTTCAGGCGGGTATCGTGGGACACCACCGGCACTCCGTCGAGCGACAGGCTGACGTCCAGTTCCAGCGTGGTCACGCCGAGCCGGATCGCCTGCTCGAAGGCGGTCAGGGTATTCTCGGGCCACTGCCCGCGACCGCCCCGGTGTGCCTGCAGGTCCAGCGGAGCCTGGGCAAAGGCCGGTGCCAGGCTGGCGGCGACCACCACCCAGGCGATGCATATCCTTGCAGACATACGCGGCACGAGTTACCGGCCGGCGCCGCCGTCGTCATCGATTCTGTATGCCATGCCGAACCTCCGTTCCACGGCGACATCGACCAGGTGCGTGCCCGCGATCCATCATCCACTGTCTCGCACCGACATTCAACGGTTCATTCCGGAGAGACCCGGGGGGCCGGCCCCGCAGTCATTCCCCCAAACGGCCCGACATGCAGCACGGCTTCACGACCCGCGCGTCGGCGCCGCCGATCGCCGCCGCCTCGCCGCCACCCACCGCCGCCTCGCGCAGCGGCCGACCCAGGATCGTGGACGGATCCTGCGTATAGCCCATCGTGTTCACCGCGGTGACCGTCGGAAAGACGAGGTCGGAACCGCTCAGTTCGAACACGGTCCAGACATTGCCCGGCTGATTGGGCACGTAGAACGTCTGGGCGCTGGCCGATCCTTTCGTGTAGAGCTCGACCCGCGCACCAGAGTTCGCCAGCGCCGTGCTGGCGGCGGTGTTCCGGTTCGTGTAGTCGTGGATGGAGAAGCGATACACGCCGCTGTTCAGGCGGCCGGACAACGTGATGGTTTCCGGACCGTACGACGTGGTGTCGTCGCGGTCGAGACTGGCGACGGCGGCGCCGGCCGGCGGCGTGCCGGCCGGGTTGAGCTTGCTCGCATAGGAGATGTGGAACCGGCTTGCGTCGACGTTGGGCCCGGTGAGGTGCAAGTCCAGGTCCGACGGCGACTGGCCCCAGGTGAGGACCACGCGGATGTCACCCGCCGTCAGGCTGCTCGGAGACAGCACCAGGTCCTGTCCGGCTATCGTCCCCGACTGGACCGGGATCGCGGTACGCCGGCCCGGTTCGAATTCCTCGATGGTCGCACTGCCCACCGTATAGGTGCCGGCGGCGAGCTGGGTGAAGGTATAGCCGCCTTCGGCATCGCTGGTGGTCGTCGACATCGCCCGGGCGTACGCGCCCACCGGATCGCGCTGTCCGTCCGACAACACGAGCTGGATGCCGGCGATGCCTTCACCGGTGCGTGCGTTCCTGACGGTGCCGGAGATCGATCCCCTGGCGGTGTTCTCGCGTACCAGGACGATCGTTTCCAGTTGTCCGTTGCCGGTATTCACCGGCGCCGCGTAGAGCGTCGTGCTGACGTACCCCGGTGCGCGGACCGAGACGTCGACATAAGCCTCGGCCTGGGAGTCCGCTCTGCGCTCCGGACTTGCCGTGAACCCGAACGTCCCGTCACCGCCGGTGCTGGTGCTGCCGGTGGTGTCGGCCACCTGCTGGGGACGGACGACCCAGCCGATGGTTGCGCCGGGAACCGGGGTGCCGTCGGCGCCGTTGACGACCTTGCCGGTGACCGGGATCGAGATGCCGGACGACGGGGACGGCCCGGTGGTGCCGCCGGTCGAGGTGCCGCCGGTCGAAGTGCCACCACCGGCGGATCCGGTGCCGTTCGAGCCCGACGATCCGCCCGCTGGATCGCCACCTCCGCCGCCACCGCCACAGGCGGCCAGCCATGCGACCAGCACGATGACCGAAATCCGATGCAGCGAGATCATGTTCTTCACTCCCTCAACGGCCTGGCGCAGCGGATGGCGCCGGGCTACAGCGCCAAGATCCGACGGGCGCGTTTGAAGCACCGTTGGAGCGAGCGTTGTAAAGGGAGAACAGACCCTACGATGCCGGGAGATGGTTCTCCCCCGCTTCAGGGGCGGCCCTAGTTCGGCTTGATCGCGATCTTCAACACGCCGTCGCGCTGGTTCGCGAACAGGTCGTAGGCCGCGACGATGTCGTCGAGCAGGTAGCGGTGCGTGACCATCGGCCCGAGATCGACGCGCCCGGACGCGATCACGTTCATCAGCCGCCGCATCCGCTCCTTGCCACCCGGGCACAGCGCAGTGATGATGCGGTGGTCGCCGAGCCCGGCGGCGAATGCGTCGAGCGGAATCCTCAGGTCCTGCGAGTAGACGCCCAGGCTCGACAGCGTGCCGCCCGGCTTGAGCACGCGCAGCGCCGACTCGAAAGTCGACTGAATGCCGAGCGCCTCGATCGCCGAATCGGCGCCGCGTCCGCCGGTCAGCTTCATCACCTCTGCCACGACGTCGCAGGTATTGAAGTTCAGCGTCACGTCGGCGCCCATCTTGCGGGCGATGCCGAGCCGATGGTCGTTGCCGTCGATGCCGATGATCGTCGTTGCGCCGAGCAGCCGCGCGCCCGCCGTCGCGCACAGCCCGATCGGGCCTTGCGCGAAGACGACGACCGTGTCGCCGAGCCGGATGTTCGCGTTCTCCGCGCCCTTGAAGCCGGTCGACATGATGTCCGGGCACATCAGCACCTGCTCGTCGGTCAGCCCGTCCGGGATCGGCGCGAGGTTGGCCTGCGCGTCGGGCACCAGCACGTACTCGGCCTGCGTGCCGTCGATCATGTTGCCGAAGCGCCAGCCGGCGGTCGCCTTGTAGCCGTGGCAGCCGCAACGGCCGCTCGCGACCAGGTAGCTGCCGTCCTGGGACGGCGCGCCATCCTGCGCCGCGTAGGAGTTGAAGTTCGGGCAGATCGCGCCGGCGATCACGCGCTGGCCTTCCGAGTAGCCCTGAACCGCGCTGCCCAGCTTCTCGATCACGCCGACCGGCTCGTGCCCGACGGTGAGCCCCCTGGCGACCGGGTATTCGCCCTTGAGGATGTGCACATCGGTGCCGCAGATCGTCGTGGTGGTGATGCGCACCAGCGCATCGTTCGGTCCGACGTCGGGGATGGGCTTCTCGGCGAGCTCGATCCGGCCTGGCTCGACGAATACGGCGGCTTTCATGGTACGGGGCATGCAGAGCTCCTGAGTGTGATGCCGTCAAGACGCGACACCGTCAACCCACCCGGCACGGCGCTGCCTCGCTGCGCCGCACGTCCGGCCGGGCCGATCCACCAGCAAGCTTACTGCCGCAGCGATGAATGCGGCTTGTCCGGCATCAAGGCCGGCCTCGACCACGTACCGCCAAGATCCGCTGGCCGCGTCTGAAGCACCCTTGGAGCGACCGTTGTAAAGTGGCAGCGCCGGCGGCGGCTTCCGAGCCCGCGCGCCTATCGAAAGGCAGGAGGTACGTCCCTTGCTCGAGCTGCTGGGCGTTTCGCGAACCACGCTGGCCTGGGACTGGTCTGGCCGGCCGGAACTGGTGAAGGAAGTACCGGCCTGACGCAACGCAAAGCCGTCGCCGCGCGCGCGGCTGGCGCAGTCCGGCGACCTTGCCCTTGCGCAAAGGCCGCCACGTTGAACCGACGGCCGAGTGCCTGCAACGCACTGGCGAACGCACTGGAAACGCCCGTGACCGACTACCGCCCCAGCCTTCCCGAACGGATCCGGCGACTCGTCAAGCGGGTCGGCGCCGCCATGGCAGGCGGATCCATCCTCCTGTGGCTGACGCCCCTCAGCCGGGGCTGGTCCGAAGAGCTGCTTGCGATCGGCCTGATCGGAATCGCGGCTGCGTGGAGTGCCGCCAGCGGTGGGCGGTTCGACGGTGACTCCGGCGGTGGCGACTGGTTCGACGTGGACGACGGCGGCAGCGGAGACGGCGACAGCGGGGATGGCGGCGATTGATGCTCTGTTGCGCGGCGTGGCCCGGACGAGCCTGCCGGCATCAGCGCGGCACGAACAGCCTGAACGTCGCCTGCGCCAGCGCGACCGCGTGGCCATGGCGGTCGACGAGTTCGCCGCGGGTGAACACCGTGCGGCTGGTCTTGCTGGTGGTCGTCACGCGACAGCGGAAAGGGCCGTGATCGGCGACGCGCGGATACTGGATGTTGCAATCGACGGTGCCACAGCCGGTGCCGGCCGGGCCGTTGGAGATCGCCGCGAACGCCATCGTGGTGTCGAGTACGGTGAAGATCACGCCACCGTGCGGGCGGCCGGGCGTCGGGAAACACATCGCAGGCGTCGCGTCGAGCACCGATTCGGCGTCACCATCGGCCACCCGATGGATCTCGATGCCAAGGGCCTGGTACAGCGAGTTGGCGTTAAGCATGGCGAGCTGTTCGTCGGTGAAGATCAAGGGGATCGTCTCCAGGTAAACCGATATCATGC
This sequence comes from Burkholderiaceae bacterium, assembly GCA_036826495.1. Classification (GTDB taxonomy): domain Bacteria; phylum Pseudomonadota; class Gammaproteobacteria; order Burkholderiales; family Burkholderiaceae_E; genus DAISWF01. The sequence goes on along the minus strand of DAISWF010000003.1, from coordinate 59,456 downwards.
CGCAACGCAGTGCCGCGCCGGTTCGTCCACGTCATGGCCGGCTCGGCCGCGAGCGAAAAACGCGCAGCGCGGCCGCGCCTCTGCCAACATGCGGTCGTGCCGCGTGCACGAGATCGCATCGGGCCTGCGTGATGGGCACCAGGGCCGGTCGACAGGAACGAGGAGAGGGTGATGAGGAGCAACCGGATACCGCATCTGCGGCTGGCGATCGCCGGCCTTTGCGTCGCGACGGCGCTCGCCGGCTGTGCTGCGACCGGCGGCGGTGGCACGGGCGCCGCCGCGCTGTCGACGACGCGCATCGCGCAGATCGTCGACAGCCCCGACCGCAGCGCCGCCGACCGCACCAACGATCAGCGCCGCAAGCCCGAACAGATGCTCGCCTTCATCGGCATGCGCCCCGGCATCACGGCGCTCGACCTGAGCGCCGGCGGCGGCTACACCAGCGAGCTGCTGGCCCGCGCGATCGGGCCCGCCGGCAGGGTCTACGGGCAGAGCCGGCCCGGCCCGAGCGCCGGTCCGCGCCCGTCGCCGGTCGCGCTCGCCGAGCGCGACGCCAACCTCAAGCGTGCCGGCGTCGCCGCCGCGCCGATCGCCGCCGTCGTGCAGCCGTTCGAAAGTCCGGTGCCGGCCGAGCTCGCCGACGGCCGCATCGATCTCGTCACGCTGATGTTCAACTATCACGACCTCGGCCATCTCGGCGTCGACCGCGCGCAGATGAACCGCGCCGTGTTCCGCGCGCTGAAGCCGGGCGGCGTCTACGTGATCGCCGACCACTCCGGGCGGCCCGGCACCGGCATCTCCGAGTCCGGCACGCTGCACCGGATCGAGGAGGCGTTCCTGCGCCGCGAGATCGAGGCCGCCGGATTCAGGCTGCTGGCGCAAGGGGACTTCCTGCGCAACCCGGCCGACCCGCGCGACCGCAACGTACCCGAGCCGCCGCAGCCGAAGGACGAGTTCGTGCTCAAGTTCGTCAAGCCTTGAGGCGATGCATCGGCGGCGACCTGCGCGTGGGGCGAAGCCGAGCTCAGCTCACGCTGCCGCCCAGGTAGGTCGCCCGCACCCGCGGATCGTCGGCGAGACCGCGGGCTTCGCCGCTCAGCACCTTCTCGCCGTTCTCCAGCACGCAGCCTTCGTCGGAGATCGCCAGTGCCGCGCGCGCATTCTGCTCGACCAGCAGGATCGACACGCCGCTGTCGCGCAGACCGGCCACGATCGCCAGGATGTCGCGCACGATCAGCGGCGCCAGGCCCAGGCTCGGTTCGTCCAGCATCAGCACCGCCGGTTCGCTCATCATCGCGCGCGCCAGCGCCAGCATCTGTCGCTCGCCTCCCGACAAGGTGCTGGCCTTTTGACGCTGCCGCTGGCCCAGCCTTGGAAAGCGTTCATACTGCTCGCGTAGCCGGCGTTCGGTGGCGGGGGGCCGCAGCCGCGCCGGATAGCCGCCCAGCACCAGGTTGTCGCGTACCGACAGGTCGCCGAACAGCTCGCGGCTCTCCGGTACCAGCGCCAGGCCACGACTGACGCGGTCTTCGACATCGAGCGCAGTCAGGTCCTCGCCGCCCAGCAGCACCTTGCCGCGCATCGGCAGCAGGCCGATCGCGGCAGCCAGCAGCGTCGTCTTGCCGGCGCCGTTCGGCCCGATCACCGAGACGATCCGACCCGCCGTAACCGACAGCGACACACCACGCACCGCTTCGACCGGGCCGTAGGCGACGTGCAGGTCGCGGAGTTCGAGCAGCGCTGTCACAGCCTCTCCACGCCGGCGTCGACGGCGACGGCGGCATCGCCGAGGGCGTCCTGGCTGCCGAGATAGGCGGCCTGGACCCTGGCATCGACGCGGGCGGCCGCCGGCGTCCCTTCGAAGATCCGGCAGCCGAAGTCCATGACGACCAGCCTGTCGACCAGGTTCATCACCAGGTGCATGTCGTGCTCGACGATCAGCAGCGTCACGCCTTCGTCGCGCAATCGCCGCAACAGTTGCGCGAGCTCCTGCTTCTCGTGATGGCGCAGGCCGGCCGCCGGTTCGTCGAGCACCAGCAGCACCGGATCGCAGGCCAGCGCGCGGGCGATCTCCAGCAGCCGCTGCAGGCCGAACGGCAGGCGTTCGGCCGGCTCGGACGCGCGTTCGCCCAGGCCGACGCGCTGCAACTGGCGCAACGCCTCCTGAGCGATCCGGCGCTCTTCGTGCCGATCCAGCCGCAGCCCGGCCCGCAGCACGCCGGCCGATGTCCGTGCATGGGCGCCGAGCGCCACGTTGTCCAGCAGCGTCAGTCGCGGCCGCAGCTTCACATGCTGGAAGGTGCGGGCGATGCCGAGACGCGCGATCTGTCCCTGGGCAAGGCCGGTCACGTCGCGGCCGAGGAACTCGACATGGCCGGCGGTCATTCGCGTGACGCCGGTGATCAGGTTGAACAAGGTGGACTTGCCGGCGCCGTTCGGCCCGATCAATCCGACGATCTCGCCGGCACGGACATCGAAATCGACCTGATCGACCGCGACAAGACCACCAAAGCGCTTGCTGGCCCCGCGTACTTTCAGGATCGCTTCGCCCGCGGCCGGCTGGGAGCGACGCGGCAGCGGCTCGCCGTGCAAGGTCGCGTCGAAGATCGACGCGCTGTCGA
>DAISWF010000003.1:54330-56825 GCA_036826495.1 Burkholderiaceae bacterium | reverse complement strand
GCTCGCCGTCCACCGCGAGGCGTGACGCGCTCTGCACTTCGGCATCCATCGGCTTCGGGACAACCGGGGCCGCGCCGACCGACGACAGCTCGTTCGATCCGCCCTGCATTCGACGCAGCAGGCGATCGACCGCCCCCATGACCCCCCCGCGCGCGAACAGCAGCAGCACGACGAACAGCGCCGCGAACGCGATGCCGTCCAGTTGCGCGCCGCGCGACAACAGCTTCGGCAGCACGTCCTGCAGCAGATCTCGTGCGAACAGCACTACCGCCGAGCCGATCACCGCACCCGCCAGATGTCCCAGCCCGCCCGTGACCGCCATCAGCAGATACTCGATGCTGGCGCGCACGTCGAACGGTGAGGGGCTGACGAACCGGTTCACATGGGCATAGAGCCAGCCCGCCAGGCCGGCGAGCAGCGCAGCCAGCACGAACAAGGTGAGCCGTGCGCGATACGCATCGGCACCGATGCTCGCCAGCAGCACCGCGCCGCCGCGCAGGCTGCGCATCACCCGGCCGCAGCGCGAGTCGAGCAGGTTGCGGCAGAACAGCATCGCCAGCCCCACCATCAGCCAGATCAGCACGAATGCCACCCGCGGCTCGGCCAGCGACCAGCCGCCGATCGCAGGCGCCGGAATGTTCGCCAGCCCCGCATGCCCACCGAGCACCTCGATGTTGCCGAACAGCATCGCGATCGACAGGCCCCAGGCGATCGTGCTGAGCGGCAGGAAGTGTCCACCGAGCCGCAACGTCAACAAGCCGATCGCCAGCGCCGACACGCCGGTGATCAGCAGCGCCGCCGGCAAGGCGAGCCAGGGCGACAGGCCCTGTGCCGTGCACAGCCATGCGCTGGCATAGGCCGCGATGCCGACGAATGCGGCCTGGCCGAACGACGTCGCGCCGCCGACGCCGGTCAGCAGGATCAGGCCCAGCGCCACCAGCGCGCCGATGCCGATGTCGTTCAGCATCGTCACCGCGAAGTCGCCGGCCAGCCACGGTACCGCCGCGACGAAGGCGAGCGCCAGCACTGCGGTCACGCGCATCGGCCGGCTCACTGGTCGAGATCCTCCTCGGGCTCGTCGCCGTGCGGCGCCAGCCACGACCGCAGCATCAGCACCGGGATCAGCAGGCTGAACACCAGCACGTCGCGCAGCGCGCTGCTCCAGAACGACGCGAAGCTTTCGACGATGCCCACCGCCATCGCGCCGAGCGCCGTCAGCGGATAGGCGACCAGCCCGCCTATCATCGCCGCCACGAAGGCCTTCAGTCCGATCAGGAAACCCGAGTCGTAGTAGACCGTCATCACCGGCGCGATCAGCACGCCGATGACACCGGCCATCAGCGACGCGATCAGCCAGGCGAACAGGGCCGCGCGGGCGGGGCGGATCGCCATCAGCCGCGCGCCGGTGCGGTTGACGGCGGTGGCCCGCAGCACCTTGCCGATCCGCGTGTGCTCGAACAGCAGGTACAGCAGCAGCGCCAGCAGCCCGGCGGCACCGATCATCAGCAGTTGCTGCGCGGCGATCGCAAGTCCCGCCCCCAGTCGCACCGTTCCGGCGAGCAACGGCGCGATCCTGAACCCTTCGGGCCCGAAGAACAGCAGGGCGAGGCCCGACAGCAGGAAGTGCAGCGCCAGCGACACGATCAGCAGCACCAGCACCGACCCATCGGCGATGGGCTGCAACGCGATTCGCGCGATCAGCGGCGCGATCGGCAGCACCAGCCCCAACGCCACCACCACCCGCACGGCGGTCGACGAACTGCCGGCCAGCAGCCAGGCGGCAGCGCACGGGATCAGCGGCAGCAGGCCCCAGCCGACGACCGCGCGTCCCAGCCCCTGCAACCGCCCGCTGCGCCAGCGGCCGATGCCCTCGACGGCGGCGGCCAGCACCGCCAAGGTCGCGACCAGTCCGATGGTCGGCGGCAGTCGCCCGGCCTCCATCGCCGCCAGGCTCAACGCGCCGATCGCGGCGACATCGCCGAACGGCACGAAGACCACCCGCGTGACCGAGAAGATCAGCACCAGTCCCAGGCCCGCCAGCAGATAGACCGCCCCGTTGCCGAGTCCATCGAGCGCGAGGATCAGCGCAACGTCGGGCGTCAACACCGCTTCCCTGGTGGCCGCTCAGTCCGACGTCCCGCCGTCCTTGCGCCAGTTCTTCCCGCGCTGGATCTCGGCGATCTGGATCGAATAGTGCGAGAAGAGTTCGTTGCGCCCGATAGGGATCGTGCGGCGATGCGCCGGGTCGCGCATCCAGGCGCGCAGCGAAGCCTCGTCCTGCCAGTACGAGATGGTGATGACCTTGCCCGGATTGTCGCGACTGGTAAACGATTCCTTCGAAACGAAGCCCGGGTTCTTGGCCGCTTCGACCAGCAGTTCGCGGACCAGTTCGCGATTGCGTTCCTCCATACCGGGCAAGGTCGCGAACTCGATTACGCACATCAGCATGTCAGTGGCGCCCGGCCGCCCGAAGCCGCTGACGCGCCCCCTCGGGG
>DAISWF010000003.1:22240-54320 GCA_036826495.1 Burkholderiaceae bacterium | reverse complement strand
GGGGCAGCGAACGAAGTGAGCGTGGGGGTAGTTTCATCCTAGGGCTCCCTGCCCGGTGTCGTCGCTGCCGCCGACAGCCGCTCCTTCAACACCTTCTTGTCGAGCTTGTTCGCGCCGGTCTTGGGCAACCCGTCGACCAGGTGGAACGCTGCCGGCACCTTGTAGCGCGCGAGCTTGTCGCTGCAATACCGGGCCAGCGCCGGCGCATCGACCGCATCCGGCGTGCGCAGCACGACGAACGCATGCACCAGTTCGCCGCGATACGCATCGGGTGCGCCGACCACTGCGACCTCGACCACGTCGGGATGCCACGACAGCACCTCTTCGACTTCGCGCGGGTAGACGTTGTAGCCTCCGACGATCACCAGGTCTTTCTTGCGGTCGCGGATGTACAGGTAGCCGTCATCGTCGAATTCGCCGACGTCTCCGGTGTACAGCCAGCCGTCGCGCAGCGCGTCGGCGCTCGCCTCCGGCAGATTGCGATAGCCTTGCATGATCTGCGGCCCGCGCGCGCGGATCTCGCCGCGTTCGCCGCGCGGCAGCACCCGAGATCCGGTATCGACGTCGACGACCTGCACTTCGGTGGCCGCCAACGGCAGGCCGACCGAGCCGGCCTTGACCGGCAGCGCCGGGCCGTTGTAGGTCAGCACCGGGCCGGCCTCGGTCTGGCCATACCCTTCGAGGATCGGCACGCCGACCGCCTGTTGCCAGCGCTGCAGCACCGCCGCGGGCAGCGCGCTGGCACCTGAATAGCAGGTGTGCACAGACGACCAGTCGACGGCCGCGAAGCGCGGATGCTCCATCAGGCCGACGTAGACGGTCGGGCTGCCCGGAAAGATCGTGATCCGGTGGCGTTCGACGAGGTCGAACAGTTCCTCGCGCCGGTAGGCGGGCAGGATCACCAGCTCGCCCGCGCAGTGGGCGGCGAGATACAGGCCCATCGCGATCGCGTACGAATGGAACAGCGGCATCACGCAAAGTATCCGCTGCGCCGGCCGGTCGCGGGTCGGCAGCATCGCTTCGCGCTGTGCGACGTTCGCCAGCAGCGCGCCGTGGGTCAGCTTCACACCCTTCGGATGACCGGAGGTGCCGCCGGTGTACTGCAGCAGCGCCAGCGTGTCGGGTGAGATCGGCGAAGCGGGGTTCGATCCGGCTGTCGCTGCGATATCGCCGTCCGCGAACAGTCGCCGGTCCTGCGGGCCGACCCAGATCGTCCAGCCGATCGCCGCCGCCCGCAGCAGCGGCGCCAGCCTCTCGCGCAGCGCCGCATCGGCGATCACCCCGGCCGGCGCGGCATCGGCCAGCAGGTAGGCGAGTTCGCGCGACGTGTACAACGGGTTGACCGGCACGAGCTGGGCGCCGGCCGCCAGCACCGCGAAATGGGCGATGCAGGCATCGATCGAGTTGCCCAGCACCGTCAGCACGCGGCTGCCCGCAGGCAGCCTGTCTCGCAGTTCCGTCGCCAGTCGTTCGACCGCCGCGGCATAACCGCGATAGTCGAGCCGCTCGTCGCCGCAGGTCAGGGCGGCGGCCGCGGGGTGCGCGCGCGCCGCCGCGAACACCATTCCGGCCAGCCCGCCTTCGACCCAGGATCGTTCGATCAGCCGGCCGCCGTCTTCGATCACGCGCCGTCCACCTTGACGACGACCGCCATCGCACTGTCGCCGGCCGCGCAGCCGGTGAACAGGCCGTGGCCGCCGCCGCGCAATGCCAGTTCCTCGATCAGCTCGATGACCGCACGCAGACCGGTCGGACCTTGCGGGTGGCCCCAGACCAGCGAGCAGCCGTAGTTGTTCATCGACATCACGTCGGCGTCGAACTCGCGCGCCAGCACGATGTCGTTGACGACGAACGGGTTGTGGGTCTTCACCGCCGCCAGGTCGGCGAAGCGCAGACCGGCACGCTGCAGCGCCTGGCGTGCTGCGGGCACCGGCGCGTACGGCATCTGGGCCGCCTCGGTACGGGACTGTCCGATCGCCAGGATCTGGATGTCGATGCCCGGCTGGCTGGCCAGCGTTCGGGCGACGTCGCGGCTGGTCACCAGCATCGCCGCATTGCCGTCGGCCGGATGGGTCTGGCCGCCGTAGGTGACGGTACCCTCCGGGAGCACCGGGCGCAGCCGCGCCAGCCCTTGCGCGGTGGTGTCGACGATGCCTTCGTCGCCGGCGATCGATCCCGCCAGCCGCTCAAAGTCCGCCTTCGGAACCTCGAACGGCAACGTCATGAAGCGGCGCAGGAATGCGGAGTCGTCGGCCAGCGCCGCGCCGTACTGCTGATATCGGCGCAACGTCACGTCGTTCTGTTCGGCGGTGGAGATGCCGAAACGCGCGGCGACGTTCTCCGCGGTTCGGATCATCGCGACCTGGGCCCACGGGTCGCGTTCGAAATTGTCGAGGATCCATCGTTCGTGCTCGCCGTGCCCGCCCGGGCCCTGCGGATCCGGATAGTAGATCTGCGGACCGTTGGAGACGCGGTCGGCCGCCATCAGCAGCACGCTGCGCGCGCGTCCGGAGACGATCTCGTCGGCAGCCGAGGACAGCCCGCGCGCCGATGTCGCGCAAGCCTGCGCGACGGTCGGGCCGGCAAGCTGCGGCGCACCGATCAGGCCCGCGACCCACGGCAGTCCGTAGAACGCGCCGCGTTGCGGCACCGTGGTGCCCAGCACGCCCGCGTCGAGCTGCGCGGCATCGATCCGTCGGCGCGCCAGCTCGCGCCGTGCGACCCAGGCGGCGAACTTCAGGCTGTGCAGATGCGCGAAGCTGCCCTGCCAGCGTACGAACGGCGTGCTCCAGTAGCCGCCGTACGGCACATGGGCGATCGCCGTCATCGGGCCAGCACCCATCCGCCGTTCTGCACGCGGACCATGACCCGGGCGCGCTTGTCCAGGCCACTGTGATCGGTCGCGGTCAGGTTGTAGACCCCATTGGTGCCCACCAGCCCGCCGGTCTTCTGCTCGATCGCATCGCGCAGCGCCACACGGAATTCCGGCGTGCCCGGTCTGGCGCCGGTAGCCAGGGCCGCCTGCACGCCGCGCTCGAGCAGCAGGTAGGCATCGTAGGCCCAGGTCGCGAATGCGTTGACCGGACCCGGGCCATAAGCCTTCTCGTACAGCCGGATGAACTCGCCCGACACCTTCTTCACCGGATTGTCGTCCGGCAGGTCGCGGAAGACCACGACCGGCCCGATCGGCGCCAGCGCGCCTTCGATCTGCTTGCCGCCGATCCGCAGGAAGTCGTTGTTGACGACACCATGGGTGTGGAAGATCTTGCCGGTGTAGCCGCGTTCCAGCAGGGCCAGATGCGGCAGTGCCGCCGGCGTGCCGGCCGCGCCGATCAGCATCGCATCGGGCTTCAGCGACACGGACTTCAACGCCTGCGGCGTCACCGATGTATCGGTACGCTGGTAGCGTTCGTCGTTGACCAGCGTCAGGTCGTACTTCTTCGCGGCAGCCGCAATGCTCTTGTAGACCAGGTCGCCCCACGGATCGGCGTAGCCGATGTAGCCGACCGTCTTCACGCCGTTCGCCTTCATGTACTCGGCCACCGCGTCGATCATCAGATCGGCGGTCTGCGGCATCTGGAACACCCAGGCGGCGCGGTCGGCGGGCGGCGCCACCGGCGCCAGCGACAGCATCGGCGTCTTCGATTCGAACGCCACCTCCGACGCCGCGAGCGCGGTCGGCGTCGTCGATCCGTTGATCAGCGCATCGATGCGGCTTTCGGCGACCAGCTTGCGGGCATTGCGCACCGACGTGGTCGGGTCGGTGGCGTTGTCCAGCAGCAGATACTGCACCGGCTGGCCGGCCAGCGTCTTCGGCAGCAGTGCGATCAGATCGCGTTGCGGGATGCCCTGGGACGCGCCGGCGCCGGTCACGCTCAGATTCACGCCGATGTTCAACTGCGCGACAGCCGCCGGCATACCGGCCACGAGCGACAGCGCAACGAGCAATCGTCCGAACAGCAGACCGCCTGTCAACTTCATGTTCCCGGCTCCCGAAGTGGAAGAATCAGTGTAGAGCGGCCGAACCGGGTCCGGCGGTACCATGAAGAGGTTCGATACAGGTATAACTTCAGGAGATACCGATGGCCCGCAGCAAGCCGCGGATCCAGCCCGTGCCCGCTCCGTCGCTCGATCGGGTGCAGTCCCGCCTGCGGATGCGCCATCTGCTGTTCATCGAAGCGCTGGCCAAACGCGGCAACATCCGGCAGGCGGCCGCCGACCTGTTCATGTCGCAGCCCGCGGCCAGCAAGCTGCTGAAGGAGCTGGAATACACGTTCGAGGTGCAGCTCTACGAACGCGGGCCGCACGGCATCACGCCCACGCCGTCGAGCGAGGCGCTGTTGTTCTGGTCGCGCCGTGTGATCGCCAACCTGTCGGCCGCACGCGACGAACTGCAGGCGATTCGCAGCGGCTACGACGGCCGCGTGCGGGTCGGCGTTTTCCCGGTCGGCGCGCCGCTGCTGCTGCCGCGCGCGATCGCCACGCTGCGCGCCCGCCAGACCGACGTGCAGTTGAGCGTGCGCGAAGGACTCGAGGACACGTTGCTGCCGGCCTTGAAGCGCGGCGAGCTCGACTGCGTGGTCGGCCGCCTGACGACCGAGTCCCGGTCACGAACCATCTCCTACGAACTGCTGCACGAGGAGCCGACCGCCGTGGTCAGCGGTCCGAAGCATCCGCTGGCACGGCGCTGGCTGCCCGCGACCCTGGACAACTATCGCTGGATGCTGCCGTCGGAGATCGCCGCGCTGCATGCGCTGGTCGCCAACGGACTGGCGGCCATCGGTGCCGCACCGCCGAAGGTGGCGGTGCAGACCTCCTCGGTGCTGATGATCGTGAAGGCGCTGCAGAGCACCGACCTGCTGTCGGCGATCCCGCTGGCAGTGGCGCGGGACTTCGCTGCCTCAGGCATGCTGGCGGTGCTGCCGGTCGCGATGTCGACGACCTTGCACCCGGTCTGCATCATGACCCCCAGCGGCTGGCCGGCCAGCGCGGCGACGGCCGCCTTTCTCGATGCGCTCCGCCAGGCGTCGCGCGAAGGCCAGCGCCGCCCGCAGCGGGCGGCTGCGAAACGTCCGCGGGTTCGACGCCGCCGACCTGCCGTTCCGGCCGGAAGCGCAAGGTGAACGCGACCCGACGAACCGGTCAATGCGTCTTCGGCGGCGATTCCGGATGCGGCGCATCGGCGCCGCTGGGCGCCACCACCGGGCCGGCGCGGGCGCCCACCATCATCTCCTTGAACCAGTTCACCAGCAGCGTCGTGTAGGCGCGCTGGTCGCTCGGCTGGGTCAGGCCGTGGTCGGCGCCCTCGATGCAGCGGTAGGTCAGCGAACGCGCATGGGTGGCAGCCTCGCGGTAGCTGGACAGCACCGCCTTGGGCACGATGCTGTCGAGCTCGGACTGCACCAGCAGCACGTCGCCGGTGAACTTGCGCACCGCCTTCAGCGCCCGGTTGTTCTCGGCCAGCACCACGCTTCTGCGATAGGTCGGCAGGTCCTGGTCCTTGTGAAGCTGCAGTTTCGGCAGCTCCCAGCCGGTATCCATGTACAGCGCCGGCGCACGCAGTGCCAGCCACTTGACCGGCCGCATCTCGGACAGGATCGCCGCCAGGTAGCCGCCGTAGCTGCTGCCGACCAGGGCGATCGCCGACGGGTCGACCTCGGGGCGCTGCGTCAGCAGGTTGTAGGCGGCCAGCACGTCCTCGAGGTTGCTGGCGCGCGAGACGGTCTCGAACTGCGGCCGCGTGCCGACATGGCCGCGCAGGTCGAAGGTCAGGCAGATGCAGCCGAGCGCGGCGATCTGCCGGGCGCGCGCCAGGTATTGTTCCTGGCTGCCGCCCCAGCCGTGGATGAACAGCACGCCGGGCACCAGGGTGCCCGGCGAAACGAAGGTGCCCGCGATCGTGCCTTCGCCGACGGTGATCGCGACCTGCTGATCATGTGTCGCCATACGCCCTGTGCCGTCCGTTCCGATCCGTCATGTCCGGCCATACGGTGCTATGCGCACGAACTTGGTCAGCGGCCCGACGTCGGCATCGTCGCCGTCGTAGTGCACCAGCGCGCCGGCCGGGATGTCGACCGGGCTGCCGTAGACCTCGTGGGTCGAGGCCCGCACGACGTTCAGCTCCGGATCCTCCTTGAACGCATGCAGGGCCGCGATCTCCGCGCCGCTCGCGCCGCCGATCCGCCACGACTGCTCGAGCACGCCCGAGCAGGCCCGGCCCTGTTCGTCGACGCCCTGCGCGATGTCGTAGTTCGAGCGTGACGCATAGAAGCCGTCGAACAGCTTCAGTGCCGCCCGATGATAGACCAGCGCCTGCTCGACCGCGGTGCGCACCGGGCTGTCCAGGTCCAGCCGCAGCAGATCTTCGAAGTCGCCGCGCACCACCGTCAGGGTCGAGCCTCCGTAGACCTCGTTGCCGCGGTTGTTGCGGGTGGTGTACTGCATGCCGCAGTAGGTGATCGTCCAGTCGCCGACCTGCACCTGGCCGACGCTGTGGGTGTCGACCGACGCCAGGTTCCGCTCGACCACCATGCCCTGCTGCGCGAACACCTCCGGGCTGATCCGTTGAAGCCGCTCCACCAGCTCGTCGCGCGACGAAACGACCCACTGGCCGAGACCGCCGACGCCGCTGGCATCCTTCAGACGCACGCCGCCTTCGCGCAGCAGCAGATCGCCGGCGCGCAGCGCGTCATCGCGCGAGAACACCGAGAATCCCGGCAGCACCACCGATTTGACCCGCTCCGGGAAGGCGGTCGACCAGCCCGCCGGGGCCGCCGCATCGGGCGACACCAGCGGATGGGTGATCACCTTGGTGGCGATGAAGCGGTGCGGCACGACGCCGCCGAACAGATCGCCGAGCGAGGCGATGTCCATCGACGAGGTCTCGTCGGGCGTCAGCAGCGTGTCGCTGGGCACCACGTAGAGCTTGCCGTTGGGCCGGTCGCCGGGGTCGAACTCCCCGGCGTAGTCACAGTCCAGCAGCGCCGCCAGCGCGCGTGCCAGATGTGCCTTGGTGCTCAGATCGTGCTCGGTGACCCGGGCCTGCTGGTCGCAGCGGTGGAACACCACTGAACGCCGGCTGCCGTCGGAGCGATCCTGTAGCCGGGAGGAACGCGCGGTAGTCATGCTCATGTCCAACCCCTCTCTCGTGGCATCCCTGCTGTCCGGCCGCGCACCGCTGCCTGACGGCTTTGCTGCGCAGCGGGTCCTCACGCCCGGTCCGGGCGCCCGCTCTGTGGCGAGAACCGTGCCCGGGCGGCCAGCGGTGGGCCGCCGGCCGAGCGGCGGGGCAACGCGGCGGCCGGCGACATATCCGGCGTGCGCATTTGCTTCGAAAGAAATATTGGTTCCGGCAGGGGGGACGCCACGGTACCGTTGCACCCCATCATGTGCCAGCTTCTCGCACTGAACAGCAACACCCCGGCGGCGATCACCTTCGCGTTCACCGGTTTCTCGGCCCGCGGCGGCGCCACCGGCGAGCACGTCGACGGATTCGGACTGGCGTTCCACCAGGACAGCGGCTGCCGTCTGTTCGTCGACCAGGGCCGCGCAAGCGACGCGGCGCTGGCCCACTATCTGCGGCGCACGCCGATCCGCGCGCGCACCACGCTGGCGCACATCCGCAAGGCCACCCAGGGCGACGTGACGCTGCGCAACTGCCATCCGTTCCTGCGTACCTGGCAGGGGCGGCAGTGGTCGTTCTGCCACAACGGCGACCTGCGCGATTTCCACCCGCTGCTGCACGGCCCGGACCGGCCGCACGGCGACACCGACAGCGAACGCGCGCTCGGCCTGATCCTGCAGACCCTGCGTCAGCGCTTCGACGGCGGCCCGGCGGTCGGCTGGCGCGAGATCGCGCCGGTGATCGCCGATCTGGCCGGCCGGATCGCCGTCCACGGCACCTTCAACTTCCTGCTCTCCGACGGCCAGGCGCTGTACGCGCATGCGTCGAACCGGCTGAGCTTCGTGCAGCGGCGATACCCGTTCAGCGTCGCGCGGCTGGTCGATGCCGACATGAGCTTCGACCTCGCGTCGGTCAACGGCCGGTCGGACCGGATGGTGCTGATCGCCACCGAGCCGCTGACCCACGACGAACCGTGGCAGACCTTCGGGCCCGGCGAGCTGCGGGTATTCGTGTCCGGCGAAGAGGTCTGGCGTTCGCGCACCGGCGTCTGACAGCGCCGGCCGGGGCGGGCTCAGCCCGGCGGCGGGTCGAATCCCACGCGTTGCAACAGCTCCATCGCCGCGGCCGGCGCACGCTCCTTGGCTCCGTTGATGAAGAACACGAACACGTCGCCCGGCTTCGCCGCGGGTGCCTTCGCCAGCAAAGGCGGCAACCCGTCGGGCTGCCGGCCCTCGCGCCATGCGTCCGTCGCGGCAAGCCAGCGGTCGAGCGCATCGGCCGAATATCCGGTGTCACAGTCGGCCTCGGCATTCATCAGCCGCGCGTAGACGAACCCCCCGGTCTGATCGCTGATCGACGGAAAGTCGGGCGAATCGGTGAACACGGTGGCCGCCTCGTGCCGGCGCGCCAGCTCGATGAACTCCGGACATTCGAAGCTGTCGTGCCGCACCTCCAGCGCATGGCGCAGCGGCACGCCTTCGACCTCGGACGGCAGCAGCGCGAGGAACGCGCCGAAGTCGTCGGCATCGAACCGCTTGGTGGGCGCGAACTGCCAGACGACCGGGCCGAGCTTGTCGCCCAGCTCGGCCACGCCGCTGGCGAAGAACTTGTCGATCGAATCGCCGGCCTCGGCCAGCACCCGGCGGTTCGTCGTGTAGCGCGAAGCCTTGAGCGAGAACACGAAATCATCGGGCGTCTCGTCGCGCCACTTCGCAAAGCTCGCCCGGCTCTGCAGCCGGTAGTAGGTGCCGTTGATCTCGATCGCCGTCAGCCGCCGGCTCGCGTACTCCAGCTCGCGGCTGTGCGCGAGCCCCTTGGGAAAGAAGTTGTCGCGCCATGGCTCGTAGGTCCAGCCGCCGATGCCCACGCGCACCGCCCCGCCCGCTGCCTGCCGGCCGCCGGCCGCCTTCTTCCTGGTCGCATTCATGTCCGCACTCACGCCTGCTCGACGATCTCGTCGACCCGCTTGGGATAGAACGCCAGATATCCGCGGATCGCCGCCACGGCCGGATACGGCTCCTCGTAGCTCCACACCGCGTTCGTCGAACGATCGCCGCCCGCCGGGATGCTGAAGTACGAACAGTCGCCCTTGTACGGGCACCAGGTCGTGTGATCGGTCCGCGCGAGCAGCGACAGATCGGCATCGGCCCGCGGGATGTAGAACACGACCGGATAGCTCGCCTCGCGCAACGCCAGCGCCGCGCGGCTGTCGGCGATCATGCGGCCGGCGACCCGGACCACGACGCGCTTCGGATGCGGCGTGATCGTGATCGGATGATCGGGGCCGGGCTGTTTGACGGGTTTGGCGGACATCGGCGTCTCCGAGGCACGGGACCGGGCCTGCCAGTCTAAACGCAGCGGCGACATCTCGCCCGCGGAGTCAGCCTCGCTGACGGGGCCGGACGTCGGCGGAAACGGGTATCGTTCGGGCCATGCACATATGGGTCGACGCCGACGCCTGCCCGGCCATCGTCAAGGACATCCTGTTTCGCGCCGCCCGCCGTACCGAGGTGGCGATGACGCTGATCGCCAACCAGATGCTGCGGGTGCCGCCGTCGCCGTTCATCCGCGCGATCCAGGTGCCGGCCGGCTTCGACGTGGCCGACCGGCGCATCGTCGACTCCGCGGAAGCGGGCGACCTGGTGATCACCGCCGACATCCCGCTCGCGGCCCAGGTGATCGCCCGCGGCGCCATGGTGATCGACCCCCGTGGCGACCTCCTCGATGCCCACAACATCCAGGACCGGCTGGCGATGCGCAACTTCATGGATGAGCTGCGCAGCAACGGCGCGGTGTCGGGCGGACCGGCCGCCTATTCGGCCGCGGACCGGCAGGCATTCGCGAACCAGCTCGACCGGTGGCTGGCCAGGCGCCGGACCGGTGGATGAGGCGGGCGAAGCGCCGTCGAACCAGCCCGGCAGTCGCTATTCGAAGCGGATCTTGGCCTCCTTGACCAGGGCCGCCCACTTCGCATGCTCGGAACGCACGTAGGCGTCGAGCGCCTGCGGGGTTCCGCCGGCCGCCTCCACACCGGTCTCGGCGAGACGTTTGACGAAGTCGGGTTCTGCCAGCAGCGCATTGATGTCGCGATTGAGCCGGTCGAGAACCGCCGCGGGCGTGCCCGCCGGCGCGAACACGCCGATCCAGGCATAGGCTTCGTAGCCGGGAAATCCCGCCTCGGCCATCGTCGGCACATCCGGCAGGTCCGGCATGCGCCTCGTTCCGGTCACCGCCAGCGCCTTCAGCTTGCCCGAACGGATGTTGCCGCGCATCGACGCATAGGACAGGAAGCTGTAGGCGACCTCTCCGGTGACCATCGCCATGATCGATGGCCCGCCGCCCTTGTAGGGCACATGGACCAGCTCGATGCCGGCTAGCCGGTGGAAGTTCTCGGACATCAGATGATTCGAGCTGCCCTGACCGACCGACGCGTAGTTCAGCCTGCCGGGCTGCTTCTTCGCCAGCTCGACGAATTCGCCGAGCGTCTGCACCGGCAGGCCGCTCCAGGCGCCCATCACCTGCGGCACCCGTGCGAGCAGCGTTATCGGCGCGAAATCCTTGAAGGTGTCGTACGGCAGGTCGTTGTGCACGATCGGGTTGATCGCATGCGAGTCCCATGACAGGAACAGCGTGTGACCATCCGCCGGGGCCTTGGCGACCGAGTTGGTGGCGATGACACCCGCTGCGCCCGGCCGGTTCACGACCAGCACGGGCTGCGCCAGCCGCTCGGCCAGCCGCTGCTGCAGCAGGCGTCCGACGATATCGGTGCCTCCGCCGGGCGCGAAAGGGATGACCAGGGTCACCGGCCGCGACGGATAGTCCTGCTGGGCGAAGGCCGGCCGCAATGAAGCGCCCGGCACGGCGACGGCCGCCATCGCCTGCAGCAGGCTCCTGCGGTGATTCGCGAAACGACTGCGATCATCCATTGCGGTCTCCTCCTGTCGGATCGAACACTTCGTCGCGCAAGCCGGCGACTGCGGCGAACATGACCTTGGCGGCATAGCCGAGCGAGACGAAGCGGTAGCCGCGATCGATCGCGCGGCGGGCGACCGGGGCGGTCGCGGTGTGCATGCCGGCGACGAGGCGGTGACGCCGCGCCGCTTCGGCGACCCGGTCGATCGCCTCGTCGACCTTCGGATGGTTCGGCGTGTACGACGGCTTCGCGCCATAGGAGATGCCCAGATCGTTCGGGCCCAGATAGATCATGTCCAGGCCCGGCGTCGCCGCGATCTCGTCCAGGTTCTCCATGCCGCGGGCGGTTTCGATCAGCGCGATCTTCAGGATCTCGCGCCCGCAACCATCGAAATAGTCGCTGCCGCCGTACAGCAGACCGCGCAACGGCCCCCAGCTCCGCACGCCGGCGGGCGGATACAGGCAGGCGGCCACGAAGTCGCGGCATTGCGCGGCCGTCTCGACGGTGGGCAGGATCACGCCGTACGCGCCGGCATCCAGCACGAACGCGATCTCGGACGGGTCGTTCTGGGAGACCCGCACCAGCGGAGCGCCCTGTCCGAGAGACAGCGCCTGCAGCACCGGCACCAGCGCGGCCCGATCGATCAGACTGTGCTGCAGGTCCACGGTGAACGAATCGTAGTTCAGACGGGCCAGCCCCTCGACCGTGACCGGCCAGCCGATGTCCACCCACAGATTCGCTGCGACCTGCCCGGCCGCCCACCGCGCCCTGACCGGATTGCTGCGCATGCTGCCGCCCCCCGCTGCGCCGGTCACGGCGAGACGGGTTCGGCCAGCAGCGGCTCGGTCTTCGCGCGGTCGGTGGTGGCGGTGCCCCGCACGGTGGTTCGGAAGAACTTTCGCAACTGATCGAGCGGGTAGTCCAGACTGCCGCTGTGCCAGGCGCTGCGGTTCTCCCACATGATGGTGTCGCCGACGCGCCATTCCTGCTGCCACTGATAGCGATCCTGCGACGCCCATTCGAACAGCTCGTCCAGCAGCGCATCGCTTTCGCCGCGCGGCATCCCCAGGATGTTCACCGTGTGGTACGGATTCGCGTAGATCGCCTTGCGGCCGGTCTCGGGGTGCACCCGGATGACCGGATGGACGACGTCGGCATGATGAGCCTTCGCATCCATGATGCCCTGATTCAGGCCGTGACGGCCGCCCTGGCGGAATCGTGCGAACCTGCCGTCGACCCGCGCGCGCAGCGATGCGGGCATCTCGTCGAACGCCATGTACATGTTCGCGAACCGGGTGTTGCCGCCGCGATCCGGAATCGCCACCGCGTGCAGCAGCGTCGCCTTGGCCGGCACCCATTCGTACGCCAGGTCGGAATGCCAGCCGACGCCGCGCTCGGCGCCGACCCGGTCGAAGTTGCCCTGCTCGTCCTGGTTGATCATCAGCACGACCTCGGGCGCATCCGGATGGTGGTACTTCCGGGCGATATGGGGCTGAAGCTCGCCGAAGTTCCGGCTGAACGCGCAAAGCTGCAGCGGCGTCAGCGGTGACTGCCTGAACCGCAACACCAGGCGGCGCCTGAAGGCGTCCTCGATCAACCGCAGTTCATCGCGTGACAGGGGGGCCGTCATGTCGACGCCGACCACGTCGGCGCCCAGCGGTCCGTCGGTATCGCGGATCTCGATCGCCATGCTGTGTCTCCTCGCTGCTGGCGATCCGAGTGTGCGGCAACGCACGGGCCGGCGGCCAATACATTATTGGCTTGCCAGTCATAAACGATTTCGTATGTCGGCCGGCTCGCCACGAGGCGTTGCCTGCCAGACGCCGTCCCGCACCAGGTCGAGAAGAACATCCACCGCGATGCGCGACAGCTCCCGCGCAGCCCGCGAAGTCACCTGCCCCTGCCGGCGCACCAGGCACACCTCCCGGCGGATCGCCGGCCTGACGATCCGCAGCACTCTGAGGTCGTGGTGCTTCAGCTCGCGATAGACGTTCGCCATCGAGAAGATTCCGCAACCGACGCCCCGCATCACCAGGTCCTTCATGATGTACAGCGAGTCGATCTCGGCATCGATGTCGAGCGTGACGCGGCGCGTGCGGGCACTCCGTTCGAGAAGCTCGCGCATCGCATGGGACCGTCTCGACAGGAAGAGCGGCACGTTGCCGAGCCTGTCGAGCTCTATCGTCGACGAGCGCATCGATCCGACGAGCCCGTCGAGCAGCCGCCGCTGACCGACCACGCACATGTCTTCGGTCAGCAGCCCGACCGATTCCACGCCATCGCCATCGGCGATGTTGTACGAGATCGCGAAGTCGATCTCGCGCGACCGGACCAGATCCGGCAGCAACCCGCTCATCATCTCGCGGACCTGGATTCTCACCCGAGGCAGCCGGCGCATCGCGGTCTCGATCAGCGGCGCCGCCAGCAGCGAACCGACCGTCTGCCCGATGCCGACGACGACCTCGCCTTCGACGACCGGCGAGCCCGCCTTGACCCGTTCCACCATCTGCTGCATGTCGGCCAGCATCCGGCGGGTCTCCTCGAGAAGCTGCCTGCCCGCCTCGGTCAGCCCCACGCCACGCGGCCCCCGCTCCAGAAGCTGCACACCGAGCTCGGACTCGAGCGCATGCATGTGATGGCTCAACGCCGGCTGCGCGACATGCAACGTCTCGGCGGCACGTGTCAGCGAGCGCAGCTCCGCCACTTTGACGAAGTAGCGCAGGCGGCGCATCTCGAAGGTTCCCGGCATGAGGCATCCTGAAAGGTTGCCGACAAACTAACGTGCAACCGGGCCCCGCCGCAATCCGCGCGGCCGGCGCCCGCGATCGGCCGCGTTTCGCTACCATCACATCGGCGGCCCGCGGCGGATGCGCCGGCACCCGCGCGCGGACATCAACGGAGACACCGATTGGCCACGACGACAACCCCCGAACCCCTGGACCTCCTGATCGTAGGCGCCGGCTTCGCCGGCCTGTACGGGCTTCACCAGGCGCGCCGTCACGGGTTGAGCGCGCGGGTGCTGGAGGCGGCGGGCGGGGTCGGGGGCACCTGGTATCACAACCGCTACCCGGGCGCGCGGGTCGACATCCAGAGCATGGAGTACTCGTTCTCGTTCGACGACGAGCTGCAGCAGAGCTGGCACTGGAACGAGCGCTATTCGCCGCAGCCGGAGCTGCTGCGCTACGCGAACCACATCGCCGACCGCTACGGCCTGCGTGACGGCATCCGGCTGAACACCCGGGTGACCGGGGCCCGTTTCGACGAGGCGGCCGGTATCTGGCAGGTCGAGGCCGATACCGGCGAGCGCTGGGCGGCGCGCTTCGTCGTGATGGCCACCGGGCCGCTGTCGTCGCCGAACACCCCGCACTTCGAAGGGCTGGACGAGTTCGAGGGGCCGGTCTATCACACCGGCCGCTGGCCGCACGAGCCGGTCGATTTCCGCGGCAAGCGGGTCGGCATCATCGGCACCGGTTCATCGGGCGTGCAGGTGATCACGACGATCGCGCCCCAGGTCGCCGAGCTGACGGTGTTCCAGCGCACCGCCGCCTACGCGGTGCCGGCGCACAACGGGCCGCTCGATCCGGAGTACGAGACGAAGATCAAGGCCGACTATCCGGGCTTCCGGGCCCGCAACCGGCAGATGCGCGGCGGCTTCGGCTCGGAGCTGCCGCCGTACCCGGCGTCGGCGACCGAGGTGTCCGACGAGCTGCGCGAGGAACTGTTCGAGGCGCGCTGGAAGATCGGCGGCTTCGCGATCCTGTCCACGTTCACCGACATCCTGGTCAATCCGCGGGCCAACGAACTGGCGGCCGAGTTCGTCCGCCGCAAGATCCGCGCGGCCGTCTCGGATCCGCGCACCGCCGAGTTGTTGTGTCCGCGCCAGACGGTGGGCTGCAAGCGGCTGTGCGTGGACACCGGCTACTACGAGAAGTTCAACCAGCCCAACGTCCGGCTGGTCGACATCGCGTCCGACCCGATCGAACGGATCATGCCGCGCGGGCTGAAGACCCGCGATGCCGAGTACCGGTTCGACGAGCTGGTGCTGGCCACCGGCTTCGATGCGATGACCGGTTCGCTGACGCGCCTGGACGTGCGCGGACGGGACGGGGTGTCGATCCGCGACGCCTGGCAGGCCGGCCCGGTCAACTACCTGGGCCTGATGATCCACGGCTTTCCGAACCTGTTCAACATCGTCGGTCCCGGCAGCACGTCGGCGTTCACCAACGTGATCGTCGCGATCGAGCAGCACATCGACTGGGCCATCGGCGTCGTCGACGACCTGAAGCGCCGCAAGGTGGCGACGATCGAACCGGACGCCGACGCCCAGGCTCGCTGGGTCGAGCAGGTCAACACCGCCGCGCGGCGCACGCTGTTCCTGACCTGCAACTCCTGGTACCTGGGCGCCAACATCCCGGGCAAGACGCGGATGTTCATGCCCTATGCGGGCGGGTTTCCGGCCTATGCGCAGCTTTGCGCGGAGGTGGTGAAGGACGGGTATCGGGGATTCGAGCTGTCGGCCTGACGCCGGCACCGCTTTGCGCTTACGGCTTGCGGCCGATCACGGCGCCGTTCGCGGCAGGTGCGTCGAACCACACCGTCTCGATGTACCGGAATCCGGCTTCCTCGAGCCACGCCGAATATTCGGCCGGCGTGTAGTTCCGCCCTTCCGTCTCGATCAGCATGTTGAGGCTCATCAGCGCAGCCGGCGCCGGCCCGGTCTTCTCGTCGTTGACGAGCAGTTCGCTGATGACGACGGCGCCGCCGCTCGGCAGAGCCTCGAAGGACCGGCGCAGCAGGGCGCGGTTCTTCGCCTCGTCCCAGTCGTGCAGGATCATCGACAGGAGATGCAGGTCGTGATCCGCCGGAACGTGGTCGAAGAAGCTGCCGCCTGCCGTCCCGATGCGGTCGGTCAAGCCGGCTTCGGCGATCTTTCCCGCGGCGATCGCGGCCACATGCGGCAGATCGAACACGGTCGCGCGCAGCGCCCCGTACTGTTTGCAGAGCTCGATGTCGTACGCGCCCGATCCGCCGCCGATGTCCAGCAGACGGCGGAAATGACCGAGATCCACGGCTTCGCCGAGCTTGCGCGCGGTCATCGTGGACAGCGAATGCATCGCCTCCCAGAAGAGAGCCAGCACCATCGGATCCTCGCCGTCGAACATCGACGACTGCGCCGCCGGGTCCCAAGTGGTCGGCCGGTTCGTGCGCAGCGCTTCGGCGAGTCTGCCCCAGCCCGCGTAGAGCCGCATGTCGGCCATCTGCACGAAGCCACCGAAGTAATACGGCTTCCCGCGCACGAGATAGGTTTCGCTTAACGGCGTATTGCGATAACGGCCCTCCGCTTTCTCCAGGAGCCCGAGTGCGGCGCAGCCGGTCAACAGCATCTCGGCCGGGCGCGGGTGCAGGCCGAGCGCTTGCGCGAGCTCGCCGGCAGTCGTGCCCTGGCCGCCCGCGAGGCGGCTGAAGAGGTGCAGCTCGTGCGCAGCGGCCAGGGTCTTGAAGGCCCAGAAGCCGGTCGAAAGCGCCATCAGCGGGACGGCGGAAGGAAGCTCCGGCGCGGCAATCGGCTGATCGACCGCCCGCAGCTTGGTCTCGCCCGATATCGAACCGGGAGGGCGGGCAAGCGTTGTCTTGCGCGCAGCAGCGCGCTGGGGTTGGTTGAACATGGCGCATTCCTCAGTGTTGACGTGGGTTCGCAGGACGCAAAGCTCTGCTTCTTCCGCGGCTTTCATCGTAGGAGGGAGGAAGGACTGGTAGAAGTGCCAATTCCGACAATTTCAGCCAAGCCAATTTCCGGGCTCCAAGAGCATGACGGCCTTTCACGTCAGCCTGGTCGGGCGCAAAGACCTCACCGGCGAGATCTATCGCCAGATCCGTCGCGCCATTCTGGATCGTCGGCTGCGGCCCGGGGATCCTCTGCCGCCCGGTCGCGAACTGGCACGGGCGCTCGTGGTGTCGCGTACCACCATAACGGTTGCTTACGAACGGCTTGCCGCGGAAGGGTTCGTCACATCCCGGCAGGGGTCGGGGACGTTCGTCAGCGAATCGGTCACGCCGACCGAGCGCGACAAGGCAGGATACCGATCCAGCGGCCCGCTCCGGGCGCGCCCGATCTGGGAAGCGATGAACCCGCCGCCGACGTTCGAGCCGGCCAGGTTCGACTTCCGCTCCGGGCTTTGCGATGCCTCGCTGTTTCCACACAGCTCATGGCGGCGGTCGGTGACCCGGGCCCTGCGCTCGGGCGAGACGACTGCCGGTGTCTACGAGCACCCCGCCGGGCATCACGATCTCAGGGTCGCCATCGCCCGGCACATAGGCATCTCCCGCGGGATCAGGACCTCGGCTGACGACATCATCGTCACGAACGGTACGCAGCAGGCACTCGATGTGCTGGCACGCGTGCTGCTGGCGCCGGGCGACGGAATCGCCGTGGAGGATCCGAGCTACGGTCATCCGACACGGTTGTTCAGGGCGTTGGGCATTCGCGTGGTCGGCGTGCCGGTGGATCGCCAGGGGCTGGTCGTCGATGCGCTGCCGCGCGGAATCCGAGCCGTGTATGTCACGCCTTCGCATCAGTTTCCGCTTTCCGTAACGATGACGCTGCCGCGCCGGCAGGCGCTGCTGGCCTGGGCCGAGCGCAACAATGCGGCCATCATCGAAGACGACTACGACAGCGAGTTCCGTTTCGGGGACCGCCCTCTCGAACCGTTGCAGACGCTCGACTCGAACGGCCGGGTCGTCTACGTAGGCTCATTCTCGAAGACGATGCTGCCGACGCTTCGACTGGGCTTCCTGGTGGCGCCCCCCTCGCTGCGAGCGGCGCTGCACAAATCGAAATTCGCCTGCGACTGGCATTCATCGACCCTCGCGCAAGCGGCACTTGCGCGTTTCATCGATGACGGATCGTTTGCGCGTCATATCCGCCGGATGGGCGCGATCTACCGGGAACGGCACCAGATCCTCGCTGCCGCCATCTCCCGTGATTTCGCCGAGCATCTCGAGTTCATTCCGTCGACGACGGGGCTCCATCTCACCGCCCTGGCCCGCAGAATGTCGGTGGACCAGATCGCCGAGGTCGCCCGCCGCGCCGCCGACCGCGGCGTCGCCGTCCAGCTCCTGTCATGGTTCGCCGTGAGCGCGCTTCCGCGAGCCGGGATCATGCTGGGATACGGTGCGATACCCACGGCGGACATCGAAGAAGGTCTGCGGTTGCTCCGGGCCTCCTTCGACGCCGAACCGCGGTGAACCCGGTGTGAAGGTCGGCGCGACAAAAAAAGAGCCCCGCAGCGGTCGCCCGGCGCAGGGCCAGAACTCCACGGACCGTGAGGGTATCCGTGTGTGGAGGGAGAGGAGACGGGTCAATCGTAGGCGCATGCGCGGCGCGGCGCAATCCTACGAAAGGGGTATGCGGCGGCCGATCGGGCTGGCCGGTCGGCCAACCGGGCGGCCTCCGGCCCTGCGGCGCGATGCCTGCGCCGGTCCGTCGCATCAGAACTTGAACGTACCACCGACGCCGATGATCCGCCCCTGCCCGACGAACACCGACTGGGCGGTCGGCCCGAAATTCTGGCCGGACGCCTCGTAGCGCTTGTCGAGCAGGTTGTAGGCGAACGCGTAGACGTCGAACGATCGCCCCTCCCAGCCGAACCGGCCGTTGACCAGCCCGTAGCCGCGCAACGTGAAGCTGTTGGCGACGTCGTTGGCGCGTGAGCCGACGTACTGGTACGCCAGCCGGCCGGCGAACGTTCCGGAGACGCCGAACGCGCTGCCCGGCTGCTGGTAGTGCACGCCGATGTTGGCGGTCGTGCGCGGCACGTTCGGTACCCGGTTGCCGGAGCGTGCGCCGGTCAGGCTGCCGGGCGGAACCGCGCCCAGCTCCGCCTGGGTATAGCCGATCCCGCCGAGCAAGGTCCAGCGCTCCGACAGGCGCGCGGTCGCCTCGAGCTCGGCGCCCCGGCTGCGGTAGTCGAGCGTCGCGACGGTGAACACCAGGTTGGGCTGGTCGAACACCACCAGGTGGCCGTTCTTCACGTCGTTGAGGAAGATCGCGCCGTTCACCTTCAGGCGCCCGGAAAGATCGGACTTGAAGCCCATCTCGTAGGTCCGGCTGGTCGACGGCGCGAAGGCTGGTTCGGCCTTGCCGATCGGGTTGTTCACCGAGATCACCGGGAAGCCGCCGCCGACGTAGCCGCGGGCGACCGACGCATAGGTGATCAGCGCCTTCGACCAGTCGTAGCTGAGCGCCGCGCGGCCGGTCGCGAAGTCGTCGTCGAGCTGGTTCTGCTGCGAGAAGGCCGGCACGACGCCCGCCAGCCCGGCCCCCTGGAAGGCATAGCTCGCCTCCCGCTTCTCTTTCGTCATCCGAAGCCCCAGCGTGCCGCGCAGCCGCTCGGCCAGCGGCACCGTGATCTCGCCGAACACCGAGCTGCTGGTGGTCTTGAAGTGGTTGTCCTGGTTGCCGTTGGAGAATGCGAAGTTCGGCAACGTCGAGCGGCCGCTGCGGGTCAGGTCGGTCGTCGAGCGGAAGAAGTTGACACCGGCGGTCCAGACGATGCGGCTCTTCTCGGTCGAGGACAGTCGGAACTCCTGCATCAGGCTGCCTTCGCCGATCGTCAGGCTCGCGGTGTCGGTTCCCGGCGCATTGAAGAATGCCGCCGGCAGACCGGTGACCTTCGAGAACAGCAGTCCGTCGGTCAGATCGAGCCGCTGCAGCGAATCGCCGCGCTGGTGCGTGGTGATCGATTCGAGCACCAGCGCATCGGCCTCGTGCCGGACCTTCAGATTGATGCCGTTGTTCTCGCGATCGACGCGCGTGCGCGGATCGACCGCCGACACCGGGAAGCCGGGCGCGTCGCGCAGCACGAAGCGCGGCAGCGTGTCGTCATTGCGGTCGTGGGTCAGGCCGAGCGTCACGAAGGTCCGCTCGCCGGGCACGAAGAGCAGCGACCCGCGGACCGCCGCGGCGGTGACCGCGCCGTCGCGGCCGCCGAGCACGGCGTTGGGGATGTCGCCGCCGAACCTCGAGTAGCGCAGCGCGAGCCGCCCGGCGACCCGATCGGCGACCAGCGGCGAGTTGACGATCAACTCGCCCAGGCCATGCCCGCCGCTGCCCGCCTCGCCAGTGACCCGGAACTCCCGCCTGAACGTGGGCTGGCGCGACACCACGCTGACCGCACCGCCCTGGGTGTTGCGACCGAACAGCGTGCCCTGCGGCCCGCGCAGCACCTCCACCCGCTCGACGTCGAGCAGGCTGGGCGGCGCGCCGAACACCGTCAGCGGCGCCTCGTCGACATAGAACACCACGGAGGTGTCGTCCGGCGCGAGCGCGGAGAACGAGCCGACGCCGCGGATGCTGGAGAAGTTCGACGCCTGCCCGCCGATCTCCACGACGCTGACGTTCGGCGCCGAACGGGCGAGGCCCGGGTTCGACGAGGTCGGCGATACGGTGGTCAGCCGGTCCCGGTCGAGCACCGTCATGCCGCCCGGCACGTCGCGCTCGGTCTCCGCACGCTTGCGGGCCGTCACCGTCACCGCGTCGAGCGTCGGCTCGTCCGCAGCCGACTGCTGCGCCGCCGACTCCTGCCGAGCCCCCGCGAAGCCGCCGACACCCAGCGCCCAGAGCGCTGCCGCCAGCCGCCGCTGCCTGATGTTCCGCACCGCCATCTCCCTCGAATCCGGATGTCTTTCGATGTCGCGTGTGCAGGCCCGAGAACCCGGCTGCACATCACCTGCCACCGCTTGTCGTTCAACTGAGAATGATTTACATTATCGCTGACTGATCGATCAGTCAATAGCGTGTCAGGCATAGTTCACGAGTCCCCATGATTCGACACCACGGCCCTCATGAAGTCAGCGGTCCCTGCTGCCAGGCTGATCGACAATCCCGCCCGGATCCTCGAAGCGGCCACCGATGCGTTCGCCGCGTCGGGCTTCCACGGCACGCCGATGCGCGAGATCGCGCGCCGTGCCGGGGTATCGCAGGCGCTGCTGCATCATCACTACGGCACCAAGGAAGCGCTGTGGCATGCGGTGGGCGAGCGCGTGTCCGCGGAATTCCTGGCCTATGTCGCGGATGTGCTCGCCTCCCCGCCCGCCGCCAGCGATACGGTGCCGACCGCGATCCGCACCTACATGCGCTACTGGAAGGAACATCCGAGCGCGTTCCGCCTCAACCTGTGGCGTCTGCTGGAAGGTCCGACGGCCGAGCGCAGCGCCCGCTCCCTGGCGCTGAACAAGCGGGCGGTGCCGATGATCCGCAACGCGCAGGCCGCAGGACTGGTGCGCGACGACATGCCGGCGGGCCTGGCGCTGATCATTGCCGGCAGCCTCGTGCAGTTCTGGCTGCACAGCCAGATCGAGATCCGCGACGCGCTGGCGGTGACCGGCGATCCGGTGCCGGACGACGAGGCCTTTGCCGACATCGTCCATCGGCTGATCCGCACCAGCAATGAACCGGCGAAGAAGAAGCGAAGGGCGGCTCGCGATGCAGCAAGATGAGTTCAAGGTCCTCGATGCAGCGGAGTTTCCGGTCGTGCGGATCCGGATGCAGGGGCTCGCGCCCGGCTACGCGGAAGACTGGGCGCGCGAGATGGATGCGCTGCTGGCCACCGGCGAGCCGTTCGTCATCATGCTGATGGACGAACACCGCAAGGACGAGCACGCCGACGCCCGGGTCAAGACGATGTGGATCAAGGCGAACCGGCAGGCGTTCGCCGAGCAATGCCGCGGCCTCGTCATGGTCGAACCGAATCCGGTCAAGCGGCTCGCGCTGAAGGCACAGGGTGCGGTAGCCGCGAAAGCCTTCGGAATGCGTTTCGCCATCGCCCCGTCGGCGCCCGAAGCCGAGACGATGGCCAGCCATCTGCTGGCGGGCCAGGCGGTCGCCGATGCGGACCGACCGACCTGACGCGGCGTACATCACCGTCGGCAGATGGAAGATCCGGGTCCCGAGGCGCCGTGGCGTGCGGATAGCGCTCGGCACCGCCCTGCTGATCCGCGGCGTTCTGCCGCCGGCCGGTTACATCCTGCTGCCGGCGGCTTTCGGGCTGCTGTCCAAGGACGTGCGCTGGTTCAGGCGTCTGCGGCGCCGGGCGATCGTCTGGATGGGCCGCAGAAGGCGCCGCCGCGGCAGCGCCTGACGTTTCGCGGCGGCCTCGTGGCCTCGCGATGCCGGAACGGCGGCCCGCACCGGTGCCTGAAGACCTGGCGGGGTCGTGATACCGTTGGAGCGCGACCCCACGGAGACCGCGCCCCATGACCGGCTATCGCGCCCGCATCGGCTTTCTGATCCCGCCCGGCAACCCGACCACCGAACCCGAAGTGACGCGGATGACGCCGCCCGGCGTGTCGGTGCACTTCACGCGCATGGTCGCGCACGGCGAGACCGGCAGCCTCGAAGGCCAGGAAGAGCGCAACCGCACGCAGCTCGCGCATCTCGACGAGAACATCGCGCTGCTGGCGATGGTCAAGCCGGCCGTCATCGTGATGGCGCATACCGCGAGCAGCTACACGCTGGGCCGCGACGGCGAGCGCGCGCTCGTCGAGCGCATCGAGCGCGACACCGGCATCCGCTTCATCACCGCGTTCGGCAGCGTGATCGCCGCGCTGGATGCGCTGGGCGCGCGGCGCATCGCATTCGGGACGCCGTACGGCGAAGCGGCGACGCAGCAGTGCAAGGCGAGTCTGGAGTCGTACGGGATCGCGGTCGCCCGCTTCGGCCGGCTGCAGGGCGTGAAGAACATCTACGACGAAACGCCGGCGCGCGCGTACCGGCTGGCGCGTGACGTCGACGCAGCCGATGCGCAGGCGGTTTTCCTCAGCGGCGTCGGCATGCCGACGATCGCCGTGATCGACGTGGCCGAGCGCGATCTGGGCAAGCCGGTCGTGTCGAGCATCGCCGCGTCGATGTGGAACGCGCTGCGGCTCGCGGGCGTATCGGCGCCGATCGACGGCTTCGGCTCGCTGCTCGCGCAGCGGGGAGCGCGGCAATGAGCGCGCGCAATGCCGAACGCGATCGCCGTCGGCGCACGCTGACGATGCTGGCAGCGGCGACGCTGTCGGGAAGCGGCCTCGCCGGCGCCCAGACGGCGGCCAGCCCCGCGCCGTTTCCGACCCGCCCGCTGCGTCTCGTCGTGCCGTTCACCGCCGGCGGCAACGTCGACCTGGTCGCGCGCATCGTCGCGCAGGCGCTCGGCGAGCAGCTCGGCCAGAACGTCGTCGTCGAGAACCGGCCCGGCGCCAACGCGATCATCGGCGCCGAGTTCGTCGCCCGCGCAGCGCCCGACGGCTACACGATGCTGGTCGGCACCGCCGAGACGCATGCGATCAATCCGCACATCTACGCGAAGCTGCCGTACGACCCGCTGCAGGATCTCGTGTCGGTCGGCGTCATCGACCGCTTCCCGTTCTCGCTCGTGGTCCATCCCGGGCTGCCGGTTCGCGACCTCGGCGAGTTCGTCGCGCATGCGAAGCGGAACAGGGACCGGATCAACTACGCATCGTGGGGGGTCGGCAGCACGTCGCAGATCGCCTTCGAGCAGATCAAGCAGACCGGCGGCTTCGACGCGGTCCACGTGCCGTTCCAGGGCGCCGCGCCGGCGATCACCGCGGTCGCGGCCGGCGACGTGCAGGCGTTCGTCGTACCGCTGTCGGTCGCCGTGCCGCATGCGAATGCCGGCCGCGTGAAGCTGCTCGCCGTCACCAGCGCGCAGCGCGAGCAGAGCGCACCGTCGGTGCCGACCGCGACCGAGCAGGGATTGCCGGTCGTCATCGGCGGCTGGCATGTGCTGACCGTGCCGCGCGCGACGCCGGCCGATGTCGTCGAGCGCCTCAATCAGGCGCTCGCCCGCGCGACGTCGGTGCCCGCGGTGCGCGACAGTCTTCTCAAGCAAGGCGTCGAGCCGCTGACGATGTCGTCGGCGCAGACACGCGACATGGTGCGCGCCGAGTGGCAGCGGTGGGGGCAGGTGGCGCAGGCCGCGGGGGTGCGGGCAAGCCAGTAGGAAACGCGCATGAAGCAGCTCGTGTCCGTTCACGGCCGTGCCCAGGATAGCCGGTCACGACGATGTCTCTCGTAAGATCGGGAATATCGGACTGCCGTCGACGGGGCCCGGGCTCACTCCACCGTCACCGACTTCGCCAGATTGCGCGGCTTGTCGATGTCGGTGCCGCGGACGATCGCGGCATGGTAGGCCAGGAGCTGCAGCGGCACCGTCATCACGATCGGCGACAGCAGGCCGTAGTGCTCCGGCAGCCGGATCACGAACACCTCGTCGGAGGTGCGGCTCATCCGGATGTCGCCGTCGGCCAGCACGAACAACTGGCCGCCGCGGGCGCGCACCTCGTGCATGTTCGACTCGAGCTTCTCGAGCAGCGCGTCGTTCGGGGCCACGACCAGCACCGGCATCGCGCCGGTGACCAGCGCCAGCGGGCCATGCTTCAGCTCGCCGGCCGCATAGGCCTCGGCATGGATGTACGAGATCTCCTTGAGCTTCAGCGCGCCCTCCATCGCGATCGGATAGTGCAGGCCGCGCCCGAGGAACAGCGCATGCTCGCGGGCGGCGAACCGTTCGGCCCAGGCGATGAGCTGCGGCTCCAGCGCCAGCGCCGCCTGGATCGCCGACGGCAGATGGCGCATCGATTTCAGGTGGCCGGCGGCCTCGTCGTCGGTCAGCGTGCCGCGGGTCTGGCCGATCGAAAGCGCGAGCAGGAACAGCGCGGCGAGCTGGGTCGTGAACGCCTTGGTCGAGGCCACGCCGATCTCGATGCCGGCGCGGGTGATGTAGGCGAGCTTCGAGGCTCGCACCATCGCGCTGGTGGCGACGTTGCAGATCGTCAGCGTGTGGGTCATGCCGAGCGACGCGGCATGGGCCAGCGCGGCCAGCGTGTCGGCCGTCTCGCCGCTCTGCGACACGGTGACCACCAATGTCCGCGGGTTCGGCACGCTGGGACGGTAGCGGTATTCGCTGGCGATCTCGACCTGGACCGGCACCTTGGCCAGCAGCTCGATCCAGTAGCGGGCCACCAGCCCGGCGTAGTGGCTGGTGCCGCAGGCCAGCACCATCACGCTGTCGATCTCGCGGAACACCCGGTAGGCGCCGTCGCCGAACAGCTCGGGCACGATGCCCTCGACCCCTTCCAGCGTGTCGGCGATCGCCCGCGGCTGCTCGAAGATCTCCTTTTGCATGAAATGCCGGTAAGGGCCGAGCTCGACCTGGCCGCTGGCGAGCCGGACGGTGCTGACCGGCCGTTCGACCGGGCGGCCGTCGGCGCTGCGGACCCGCCAACCCGAGAGCTGGATCGCCGCGACATCGCCATCCTGCAGATAGGCCACCCGTTCGGTGACGCCGGCGAGGGCCAGCGCATCCGAAGCAAGGAAGTACTCACCGTCACCTATCCCTACGACCAGCGGTGATCCCGAGCGGGCGCCGACGACCTGGTGGGGCTCGTCGCGGCACAGCGCCGCGATCGCGTAGGCACCCCGCAGCCTCCTGACCGCCTGCTGGACGGCTTCGAACAGATCGCCGTCGTAGCAATGATCGATCAAGTGAGCGACCACTTCAGTGTCGGTCTGACTGCTGAAGTGATAGCCGCGGGCACGTAATTCGCCACGCAGCTCGTCATGGTTTTCAATGATTCCATTGTGGACCAGCGCGATCCGGGGCTGGTCGGGGCGCGGCGAAAGCTGTGGATGGGCATTCGCGGTCGACGGTGCACCGTGGGTCGCCCAACGGGTATGGGCAATGCCGGTGAAACCACCCAGCCGCGCTTCGGCGATCTGCCGTTCGAGATCGGCAACCCGGGCGGAGCTTCGAGAGCTAGTGATCACTCCGTCGCGGTACAGCGCCACGCCGCACGAGTCGTAGCCCCGATATTCGAGTCGCGCCAGTCCGGCGGTCAGCACTGGAGAGACATCGCGCCGCGCGACGGCGCCTACTATTCCGCACATATCGACCCAATATTCGAATGAAGATGGCCGATGCTAGAGCGCCGTCATCGGCATATGTTTCCGATTTTTTGGGCTTATTGAATTTTTCGTTCATGTAATGATTCTGATGGAATTAAAATCCTTCATGAACGCTGAAAACGAGCTTTTTGTTCAATCGACGTTGCGTTCCCTGCCGGAGCTGGACGAGCTCGACCATCGCATCCTGGCGGTGCTGCAGCAGGACGCGTCGATGACCAATCTCGATCTGTCCAAGCAGGTGCTGGCATCGCCGCCGACCTGCCTGAGGCGGGTGCGGCGGCTGGAAGAGCTGGGCGTGATTCAGCGGCGGGTGGCGATCCTCGATCCGGGCGTCTTCGGCGCGAATCTGACCGCGATCGTCGAGATCATGCTGGAGCATCAGGGCAGCGAGCAGCAGGCCGCCTTCGAGGCGCGGATGCGGGACGAGCCGGCGGTGCTGCAGTGCTACCGGGTATCGCCGGGTCCCGATTTCGTGCTGGTCGTGCAGACGGCCGACATGCCGGCCTACCACCGGCTGTCGCAGCGGTTGTTCGCGGCCGGCTCGAACGTGCGCAACGTCCGGGCGTTCTTCTCGATCAACCGTTCGAAGTTCGACACGCGGGTGGTACGGCCGGAGGCGGAGTGACGCGGCCGGCGGCCCGTACGGCACCCGCCGGCGTCACAGCTCCCGCCGGGCCAGGCTGAAGGTCTGCCCCGTCGGCCCGTCGGGCGGCTGGGTGGCGACGAACAGCGCCAGCGGCACCACGTCGTCGGCTTGCTTGAACCATTCGTGGCCGCCGGTCGCGGCTCTCAGCGCATCGACGCGGCCGGCGACGAACTCGGTCAGCACCGGCCCCGGCACCAGCTCGTTGACGCAGATGTGATCGGCGATCAGCTCCTGGGCCAGCACCCGCATCAGCATGTTGACGCCGGCCTTCGACGATGCGTAGGCCGTGCGGGTCGGCGACGAACGATGGCCCATGCCCGAACCGACGAACAGGATCTTGCCGCCGCCGCGCCGGCGCAGCGGGACGATCGCCGCGCGCGCGGTGTGATAGGCGCCGATCAGGTTCACCTCGACCGTCTGCTGCCACAGCAGCGGATCGGAATCGGCGACCGGCAGGTTCTGCGGCGAGGCGCCGGCGTTGACCAGCGCGATGTCGACGCCGCCGAACGCCCGTCCGGCCTCGGCGAACAGCGCCTCGACGGCCGGATACGACACCACGTCGGCGACGACGCTGATCGCGCGGCCGCCGGCCTCCTCGATGCGGGCGGCGGTGTCGTCGATCTGCGCCTTCGAGCGGGCCGAGCAGACCACCGCCGCGCCCGCCCGGGCGAAGCCGAGCGCGATCGCCCGGCCGATGCCGCGTCCCGCGCCGGTGACGACCGCGACCTGTCCTTGCAGCGTCGTCATCGGCGGCCGCCCTCGGGCGTCGCGGCCAGGGCCGCGGGAGTCGCAGCCGGGGCCGCGGGTCCGGCGGCGGAGCCGGGTGCTTCGATGGCGGTGCCCCGGGCGGCGCCGGCCGCCGCACCGATCGGCAGGTCCGCGCGCAGCCGCTCGATCATCGCCGCCACCGCCAGCGGCGTCGCATCCTCGTTGTGCGGGCCGATGATCTGTGCGCCGATCGGCAGGCCGGCGGCGGTGCGGGCGATCGGCACCGACGTGGCGGGCAGGCCGGCCACCGACGCGATGCCCGCCCATGCGAGCTGAGCGCCGTACGGAGGGTCCAGCCCGTCGATCCGCAGCACCCGCTTGGCCATCACGCGCTCGGTCACATGCTCGAACGGCGCGGTGCCGAACGCCGGGCACAGCACCACGTCGAACGCCTCGAAGAGCTGCCGCCATTGCGCGATCAGCAGCGCCCGGCGGTCGACGCAGGCGAGCCACTGGTGCCCGGTGGTCGGCGACACCGCATCGGGTCCGCCGCGGGTCGTGATGGTGTTGAGCATCGACAGGTAGGTCGCATGGGCGCCGGCCAGATCGGGCAGCAGCGCCGAGCCGTCGGTGACCACCGCGCCGGCGTTCGCCAGATCGTCGGCCAGCGCCTTCACCGCCGATCGCACCTCGACCGCGGTGACCGCCAGCGGATGGCCGGTCAGCAGCAGCACCCGCAGCGCGCGCGGCTCCAGCCTGCGCGCCGGCGGCAGGGCCAGCCGGTAGGCGACAGCCTCCTCGACGTCGGGGCCGGCCAGCACCTGCAGCGCCCGCTGCAGATCGGCGACGCAGCGGGCCATCGGGCCGACCACCGCGAGCATGTCGGGCGCGCCCGGATGGGCCGGGAAATCGTGGCCGCGCGCCGGCAGCAGGTGCAGGCTGGGCTTGTGGCCGAAGACGCCGCAGAACGCGGCGGGCACGCGGATCGAGCCGCCGATGTCCGAGCCCAGCTCCAGCGGCACCATCCGCGCGGCCAGCGCCGCCGCCGCGCCGCCCGACGAGCCGCCGGGCGTGCGCGCCGAATCGATCGGATTGACGGTGAGGCCGTGGATCGGATTGACGGTCTGCCAGTCGGCGAGCGCGGTCGGCACGTTGGTCTTGCCGAGGATCACCGCGCCGGCCGCCTTCAGCCGTTCGACCATCACCGCATCGCGGGCCGGCCGGAAGTCCTTGAACGGCGGAATGCCCCAGTGGGTGGCCAGCCCGGCGACGTTGAACGACTCCTTGACCGTCATCGGCAGCCCCAGCAGCGGCGCCCGTTCGCCGCCGGCCAGCCGCCGGTCCGCCTCGCGGGCCTGGTCGCGCGCCCGCTCGAAGTCGCGCACCACCACCGCATTGATCGACGCATCGCGGCGGATGATGCGGGCGATCGCCTCGTCGCACAATTCCAGCGCGCCGATACGGCGGGCGGCCAGCGCCTCGACGAGGGTGCCGGCGGTGGAGTCGAGCAGCGAAGACATCGGAAACCTCGTCGAGTTGACAGTCGAAGCGCGAAATCGAAGTGCTGCGATGCCGGCGGGCGGAATCGAACACGGACGGCGCCGCCGCCGGATCGCGAACCGGCATGTTGCCAGCATCCCGCACGGCCCGCGGGGCAGCGCCGGGGGCCAGCGCGGGGGCGCCGGAGGCCGGCGATGGGCGGTGCGGCGGCACTCCGGTGCGGGGGGGCCGCACTGTGACGGTACCCGCCGCGGCGGTGTGTACGATATGCCGATGGCAAAGGTCTTCCCCGACGGCTGGAATGAACTCGCGGTCACCGGCGCCGCGCTGCGCGAGATCGAGACGCTGCGGCTGCTGCACGATGCGCTGCCGGACGGCTACAGCGTCTATCACGCGGTGCACTGGACCAACATCGAACGCGGCTTCTCGGTGTACGGCGAGATCGACTTCGTCATCGTCAACCGGGCCGGCGCGCTGCTGCTGATCGAGCAGAAGAGCGGCTTTCTCGAGGAGACGCCGCAGGGGCTGGTCAAGCGCCAGTCCGAACGCAGCCGCAACGTGCCGCTGCAGATGGCGCGGCTGCTGGCCGAGGTACGCGAGCGGCTGTCGCGCCGGCCCGGCTGCGAGCAGCTCGTGATCGAGTACCTGCTGTTCTGCCCGGACTACAAGGTCAGGCATCCGGAGACCGCCGGCATCCATCCGGAGCGGATCGTCGATGCGACGCGCCGCGACAAGCTGATCCCGGTGATTCGTGCGCTGCTGCCCGAAGGCCACGAGGCGCCGGCCGCGCACCAGGTGCACCGCTTCCTGCGCGACGTGATCCAGCTCGACGCCGACGTCAGCGCGCTGGTCGGGCGGGCGCAGGCGATGGTCACGCGGCTGTCCGGCGGTCTGGCGCACTGGGCGCGGCAGCTCGAGTTCTCCCCCTACCGGCTGCGGGTGACCGGCACCGCGGGCTCGGGCAAGACGCAGCTCGCGCTGGCCGAGTACCGTGCCGCGATCGATGCGGGCAGACGGCCGATGTACGTCTGCTTCAACCGGCCGCTGGCCGATCACTTCGCACAGGTGGCGCCGGCCGGCGGCCGCGTCTGCACGTTCCACATGCTGTGCGAGGCGCGGCTGCGCGATGCCGGCATCACGCCCGACTTCAACCGCCCCGACCCGTTCACCCGGCTGGTCGAGGACGCGATGAAGCTGCCGGTGACCGATACCTGGCGCTACGACACGCTGATCGTCGACGAAGGCCAGGACTTCCCGCCCGAATGGCAGCAGGCGGTGCTGCGCCATGCGCGCGACGATTCGCGTGCGCTGTGGCTCGAGGATCCGATGCAGAACCTGTACGACCGGCCGACCGCCGAGCTGCCCGGCTGGGTGCGGCTGTACGCGCAGGCCAACTACCGCAGCCCGCGCGCGGTGGTGCGGATGCTGCAGCGGCTGCTGCCGCCGGACGTGACGATCGATGCCCAGGCGCCGTTCGATTCGGCCGGACTGGAGGTGCATACCTACAGCGATTCGAAGAGCCTGCTGCAGGCGACCAAGGAGGGGCTGACCCATTGCCTCGCCGCGGGCTTCCGGCGCGGCGACATCGCGGTGATCAGCTTTCGCGGGCGCGACCATTCGGAGGTGCTGGCCGCCCGCCACTTCGGTCCGCACCGGCTGCGCAGCTTCACCGGCGGCTATGACCTGTTCGGCCAGCCGGTGTACCAGGAAGGGGACGTGGTGATGGAATCGGTGTTCCGCTTCAAGGGTCAGGCCGCGCCCGCGGTGGTGTTCACCGAGATCGACTTCGAGAACCTGGACGAGCGGGTGGTGCGGCGCCTGTTCGTCGGCGCCACCCGGGCATCGATGAAGCTGGTCATGGTGATGTCGGAGCGGGCCGCCGAGCGGCTGCAGCCGCTTATCGACTGATTCGTAGTGAAATCACTCCAGAAATGGAGTATCGTGGACGGACGATGAGCGCTGTCCCGCACTATCCCTCGGGCATCTACCACCCTGCGCCGCTGATCGATCTGAGCGACGACGGCACCCGCGCGCGCCTGTCGGGCCCGGCGCGCCAGGGTTTTCTGAACCTCGCCGCCCGCTGGCGGCTGCGCGACGGCGATGCGCGGGCGCTGCTGGGAGGCATGTCGCACGGCAGCTTCTACGAATGGAAACGCGGCAGCGATCGCACGCTGGACGTCGACACGCTGACCCGGATCTCGTACCTGGTGGGCATCTTCACCGCGCTGAACGTGCTGTACGGCGAGGAGCTGGCCGATGCCTGGATCACGTTGCCCAACACCAACCCGCTGTTCGGCGGCCGCCGTCCGCTCGACTACATGATCGCCGGCGGGCTGCCGGCGCTGCAGGTGGTGCGCCGGCTGCTCGATGCGCGGCGCGGCGGCTGATCGGAGAGGGGCGGCGGGTGAGCGGTGCATCGGCGGCGGATGACCCGTCAGGCGACGAGCGAGCAGGTGATCGGGCCGGCGAAGCGAAAAGGCAAGCGAGGCCGCGCGGTTTTCCGCCGCTGGCCGCGGTCCGCCAGCGCAACACGCACCGGCTGATCCCGGCGCGCTTCGCCGGCGAAAGCGTCCTCACGCGAATCGCCGACGACGATGCGCACCTGCAGGCGCTGTTCGAGCTCGAGCAGGCGACCAACGACCGGCGGCTCGGCGAACAGCACCTGCTGCCCGGCATCGGCGTCGACGAGCTGGTGTTCGGCGTGCCGTACCACCAGATCGTCAACGCGGCGTTCTGTCACGCGCATCCGCTCGGCAGCCGCTTCAACGGGCCCGAACGCGGCGCCTGGTACGCGGCCTTCGAGGTGGCGACCGCGAAGGCCGAGGTGGCGTTCCACAAGACGGTGGAGCTGGCCGAGGTGAAGTGGTGGGAGGAAACCGTGACCTACGTGGACTTCGTCGCCGACGTCGGCGCCGACCTGCACGACCTGCGGCCACCGGCCGGCCGCGGCTTCGAAGCATGCCTCGCGCCGCAGTCGTACGAGGCGTCGCAGAAACTCGCCCGCGACCTGCTGGCGGCCGGCTCGCAGGGCATCGTCTACCCGAGCGTGCGGCGCGCCGGCGGCACCTGCATCGCCTGCTTCCGGCCGGCGATCGTGCAGTACGTGCGGCGCGCCCGCCGCTATGAATTCCGCTGGAACGGCAGGCCGCAGCCGGTGATCCGGGCGGGGGCCGACTCTTGACCTCGCGGCACCCCGGCCCTGCGGGGGGCACGCCGGGCACCTCC
>DAISWF010000003.1:0-22230 GCA_036826495.1 Burkholderiaceae bacterium | reverse complement strand
GGTGGCCAACGCTAGGCCGGTGGGAACCGTGCCTATGTGTGGGCGACCCCGGACGCTTCCCGCCGCGACCGGAAGGCCGCCCTGCCCCGGCGAACCGCCTGCGGTAACATCGTTCAGCACACTCTTGACAGTGGACAACGATCGTGAACAAGGAACTGACCCGGGAGCTCCTGGCCGCCGTCGATGCGGCCTTCGACGAGCAGGTGCGCTTCCTCGCCGACCTGACGCGGCTACCGTCGCTGCGCTGCGCCGAGGCCAGCGCGCAGGACTTCATGGCGGCCGCGTTCGCCCGGCGCAAGCTGTCGGTCGACCGCTGGCTGATCGACGTCGCCGACATCGAGAACCTGCCCGGCTTCTCGCCGGTGGCGGTGTCGTACGACAACGCCTGGAACGTCGTCGGTAGCTGGCGCCCGCGCTCGCCGCGCGGCCGTTCGCTGATCCTGAACGGGCACATCGACGTGGTGCCCACCGGCCCGCTGGACATGTGGAGCCATCCGCCGTTCGACCCGCGCGTGCAGGACGGCTGGATGTACGGCCGCGGCGCCGGCGACATGAAGGCGGGCCTGGCGGCGATGGTGTTCGCATTCGATGCGATCCGCGCGGTCGGCCGGGTGCCGACCGGCGACGTCTATCTGCAATCGGTGATCGAGGAGGAGTGCACCGGCAACGGCGCGCTGGCCTGCCTGCAGCGCGGCTACCGGGCCGACGCGGCGATCATCCCGGAGCCGATGGAAGAGCACCTGCTGAGCGCCCAGGTCGGCGTGATGTGGTTCCAGGTGAAGGTGCGCGGCAAGCCGGCGCATGTCGCGGCGGCCGGCACCGGCAACAACGCGATCGAATCCTGCTGGCCGCTGATCCAGGCGCTGCACCGGCTGGAGCACCAGTGGAACGAGACCGGCCATCCGGCATTCAGCGGCCACAGGCATCCGCTGAACTTCGTCGTCAGCAAGATCGAAGGCGGCGACTGGACCTCCAGCGTGCCTGCCTGGTGCACGTTCGACATGCGCATCGGCATGTTCCCCGGCATGAAGCTCGCCGAGGTGCGCGCGCAGGTCGAGAGCACGATCGCGGCGGCCAGCGCCACCGATCCGTTCCTGTCGCACAACCCGCCGCAGGTGGTCTACCACGGCTTCCAGGCGGAGGGTTACGAGCTGCCGCGCGGCACCGAGGCGCAGACCGCGCTGGCCCGCGCGCACACGGCGGTCACCGGCCAGCCTCTGCGCGAGATCGCCAGCACCGCCACCACCGATGCGCGGTTCTTCGGCCTCTATGCCGGCATCCCGGCGATGGTCTACGGCCCGAAGGCGGAGAACGTCCACGCGTTCGATGAACGCGTCAGCCTGGAATCGATGCGCCGCACGACGCAGACGATCGCGCTGTTCATCGCCGACTGGTGCGGCACCGAGCCGGTCTGAAACACCCCACTTCACGCAAGCAAGCCAAGCCAAGCCGAGGCCGCCGATGCTCAGTTCGACACCGCTCGCGCGATTCCATTCCGACATGACGGAATGGCGCCGCGACATACACGCCAACCCGGAACTGGGTTTTCAGGAGAAGCGCACCAGCGCGATGGTCGCGCGCCGGCTCGAGGACTTCGGCATCGAGGTGCATCGCGACATCGGCCGCACCGGCGTCGTCGGCGTGCTGCGCAATGGCAGCTCCAGCCGCACGATCGGCCTGCGCGCCGACATGGACGCGCTGCCGATAGCCGAGACCAACACCTTCGGCCACCGTTCGCGCAACCAGGGCTGCATGCATGCCTGCGGGCACGACGGGCACACCGCGATGCTGCTGGGCGCGGCGAAGTACCTCGCCCAGAGCCGCAACTTCGACGGCACGGTGAACTTCATCTTCCAGCCGGCCGAGGAGGGCCTGGGCGGCGCCGCCGCGATGATCGCCGACGGCCTGTTCAGGCGGTTCCCGTGCGATTCGGTGTTCGGCATGCACAACCGGCCGAAGCTCGCGGTCGGCAGGTTCTCGGTCAAGTCCGGCCCGATGATGGCCGGCGGCGCGTTCTTCGACATCGACATCACCGGCGTCGGCGCGCACGGCGCTCGGCCCGAGACCGGCGTCGACACCTTGCTGGTCGGCGTGCAGATCGCCTCGGCGCTGCAGATGATCATCGCCCGCAACGTCGCGCCGGTCGATACCGCGGTGCTGTCGATCACGCAGTTCCACGCCGGCGACGCCTACAACGTGATTCCGCAGTCCGCCCGGCTGTCGGGCACGGTGCGCGCGTTCTCGACCGCGGTGATGGAGCTGATCGAGCGGAACATGCGGCGCACCGCCGAGCACATCGCGCAGTCGCTGGGCGCCACCGCGAAGGTCGACTTCCGCGTGAACTTCGCGCCGCTGATCAACGACCCGAAGGAAGCCGAATACGCGGCGATGATCTGCAACGAGCTGGTCGGCGCCGAGAACGTCGTGCGCGACGCGCCGCTGATCATGGCGTCGGAGGACTTCTCGTTCATGCTGAACGAGGTGCCCGGCTGCTACATCAACATCGGCAACGGCGACGCGGAAGGCGCCTGCGAGGTGCACAATCCGGCCTACGACTTCAACGACGCGGCGCTGCCGCTGGGCGCGAGCTTCTTCGCGCGGCTGGTCGAATCGAAGCTGGCGCCGCTGAGATGAAACTGCCCCCACGCTCACTTCGTTCGCTGCCCCCCGAGGGGGCGCGTCAGCGGCTTCGGGCGGCCGGGCGCCGCTGACAATGAACCCGATGGCGATGCCGCCGCGTCTGTGGACCACCGATGCCGCCGCCCTGCCGGCGCTGTTCCGCGAGCAGGGCTTCGTCGCGCTGCCGCCGGCCGCGCTGGCGGCGCTCGCGCACAGGCCGCTGGCCGATCTCGATGCGCTGAAGGACTCGTGGAACCGCCTGCCGCCCGACCAGTGGCTGCGTGACGGCGGCAGCTACCGTCATCGCCGTCACGACAGCTACATCGTGACCACCGGCGCCGATGCCGGCCTGCAGCTCGTGCCGCATCGCGCGCACTGGCAGCCGGTGGAGTACAACGCGCTGCATGGCGGGCTCGAACGCTGGTTCGAGCCGGTCGAGGACACGGTGCGTGCCATGCCTGCCTGGCCGGCACTGATCGAAGGCCTGGCGCGGTTCTTCGGCGCGATGACCGGCACCGCACGCTGGTTCGTCGAGGCGCACCAGTTCCGCATCGACACCGAGGGCGGCATCGGCCGGCCGACGCCGGAGGGCGCGCATCGCGACGGCGTCGATTTCGTCGCGGTGATCCTGGTCGACCGCAGGCAGGTGCGCGGCGGCGAGACCCGGGTGTTCGACGCGCAGGGGCCGGCCGGCGTGCGCTTCGTCATCGAGGAGCCGTGGAGCGCGCTGCTGCTCGACGATGCGCGGGTGATCCACGAGACCACGCCGATCCAGCCGGCCGGCGAGAACGGCTGGCGCGACACGCTGGTGCTGACCTATCGCGGCGGCGGGTTTCTCGGAAAGTGAGCCGGCGGTTTCCGCGAACGAGTCAGCCGCCTCGTCGCGATGCAGCCGGACGACGTAGGCGGGCGACGCACGGAGGCGATGAAAGCTCGCGGAAACCATTCGCGCGCAAGTTTCCTTGAACGAAACCCACCGGGCCAAACCGGCCGCCGCAGCAGTGACGCGCACGCCGCGCAGGCCGTAGAATCGGCCGATGACCGAAGAACCGACGGAGACCGCCACCGACGAACCGGTGGGCCTGCTCGAGCTCGTGCGCGGCTTCGAGCCCGATTGCGATGCGATCATCGGGCTGCGCCGGCTGTCGGGCGGCGCGAGCCAGGAGACCTGGTCGTTCGATGCCCGCTGCGGCGCGCGCAGCGTGCCGCTGATCCTGCGGCGCGCCGGCGGCGGCAAGGCCCGGACGCGGCTGGCCGCGATCTCGCTCAGCGAAGAGGCCGGCCTGATCCGGCTCGCCGCCGAGGCGGGCGTGCCGGTGCCGCGTGTCCATGCGGTGCTTGCGCCCGATCACCCGTCGCGCGAGGGCTTCATCATGTCGCGGGTCGACGGCGAGACGATCCCGCGCAAGACCTTGCGCGACGAACGCTTCGCGCGCGCCCGGCCGCTGCTGGCGCGCCAGTGCGGCGAGATCCTCGCGCGGATGCATGCGATCGACGTGACGTCGCTGCCGGCCCTGCGCCGGGGCACGGCGGCCGATGAACTGGCGATCTATCTGGAGCAGCACCGCGGCTATCGTCAGCCGCGCCCGGTGCTCGAGCTCGCATTTCGTTGGCTGAAAGACCACATGCCGCCGGACGGCGGCGCGCTGACCCTGGTGCACGGCGACTTCCGCCACGGCAACCTGATGATCGACGAGAACGGCGTGGCCGCGGTGCTCGACTGGGAACTGGCCTATGTCGGCGATCCGATGGCCGACCTCGGATGGCTGTGCGTGAACTCCTGGCGCTATGGCCATACGCTGCCGGTCGGCGGCTTCGGCACCCGCGAGCAGTTGTTCGAGGGCTACGAGGCGGCCGGCGGCCGGCGCGTCGATCCGCAGCGCGTGCGATTCTGGGAAACGCTGGGCACGCTCAGATGGAGCGTGATGTGCGAGGGCATGATGCAGGCGTTTCGCGACGGCTTCGACCGCTC
The DNA here is from genome assembly GCA_036826495.1 of Burkholderiaceae bacterium. Lineage (GTDB taxonomy): Bacteria > Pseudomonadota > Gammaproteobacteria > Burkholderiales > Burkholderiaceae_E > DAISWF01. The sequence goes on along the minus strand of DAISWF010000003.1, from coordinate 17,639 downwards.
CGTCGAACGGCTGGCGATCGGACGGCGCTCGTCCGAGACCGAGATCGACCTGCTGCGCCTGCTGAGCGGGCGGGACTGACGAACACGGGATAGACGAAAGCGACACCGCGCAACCGACGGATACGACGATGCAGGATCCCCCCACCACGACCGAACTGGTCGCCGCGGTCGCCGACTTCCTGCGCACCGATGCGATGCCCAGGCTCACCGGCCGCAGCGCCTATCTGGCGCGGGTCGCCGCCAACGTGCTCGACATCGTCGGCCGCGAGCTGCAGCAGGCACCGGCCAACGATGCCGCCGAGCTGGAACGGCTGCGCGCGCTGCTGGGCCGCGACTGCGGGCTCTTCGAGCTGAACGAGGAGCTGTGCGCCCGCATCGAGCGCGGCGAGCTCGGGCTCGACAGCCCCGGCCTCTTCGATCATCTGTGGCGCGTGACGATGGACAAGATCGCGGTCGATCAGCCCGGCTACTCGGGCTACCGGCGGGCGCTGAAGGAAGGACCCTGAGGAGAACGACATGGATTTCGAACTGCCGCGCGAGCTGGTCGCCTACCTGGCCGAGCTGGACGCCTTCATCGAACGCGAGATCAAGCCGCTGCAGGCGCAGGACGACAACGAGCGCTTCTTCGACCATCGCCGCGAATGGGCCCGCACCGACTTCGACAACGGCGGCCTGCCGCGGCCCGAATGGGAGGCGCTGCTGCGCGAGGCCAAGCGGCGCGCCGACAAGGCCGGCCACCTGCGCTTCGCATTGCCCAGGGAATACGGCGGCCGCGACGGCAAGAACCTGTGGATGGCGGTGATCCGCGAACACTTCGCCACCAAGGGCCTGGGCCTGCACAACGACCTGCAGAACGAGCACTCGATCGTCGCCAACCATCCGTTCGTGCTGATCTTCCGCGACTTCGGCACGCCGGCGCAGCAGGCCGAGTTCATCCCCGGCATGCTGGACGACGGCAAGTATCGCGTGACCTTCGGGCTCACCGAACCCGACCACGGCTCCGACGCCACGCACATGGAAACCCGCGCGGTGCCCGAGACCCGCGACGGCCAGAGCGGCTGGCTGATCAACGGGCAGAAGATGTGGACCACCGGCATGCACGTGGCGAGCCACTGCGCGGTGTTCGCGCGCACCTCGGGCAACGACGGCGATGCCGGCGGCATCACCTGCCTGCTGGTGCCGGCCCAGGCGCCCGGCGTGAAGGTCGAGGAATACCTGTGGACCTTCAACATGCCGACCGATCATCCGCGCGTGAGCTTCACCGACGTGTGGGTGCCCGACTCGGCGATCCTCGGGCCGGTGGGCCGCGGGCTGGCGATCGCGCAGCACTTCGTCCACGAGAACCGCATCCGCCAGGCCGCCTCGAGCCTGGGCGCCGCGGTGTACTGCATCAACCAGAGCGTCGAGTACGCGAACCATCGCAAACCGTTCGGCAAGCCGCTGTCGGTGAACCAGGCGATCCAGTTCCCGCTGGTCGAGCTGGCCACCCAGGCCGAGATGCTGCGCCTGCTGATCCGCAAGACCGCCTGGGAGATGGACCAGATGCCCAAGCCCGAAGTCGAGAAGCGGCTGTCGGACAAGGTATCGATGTGTAACTACTGGGCCAACCGCCTGTGCTGCGAAGCCGCCGACCGCGCGATGCAGGTGCACGGCGGCATCGGCTACTCCCGGCACAAGCCGTTCGAGCACATCTACCGCCACCATCGCCGCTACCGGATCACCGAAGGCTCCGAGGAGATCCAGATGCGCAAGGTGGCCGGCCACCTGTTCGGCTTCATGGGCCCGAAGAAGCAGGCCAAGACCGATTCCTGAAGGGGTTGAACAATGGCAAACTGTCCGGATGACGATCCTCCTCATCCGCCACGGCGAAACCGCCCTCAATGCGTCCCGCGTGCTGCAGCCGCCCGACACGCCGCTGAGCGAGCGCGGGCTCGCGCAGGCGCGGGCGGTGGCGGCGCGGGTGGCGAAGCTGGGGGCGGTGGGGATTCTGAGCAGCGACATGCCGCGGGCGCTGATGACCGCGCAGGCGATCTCGCAGGCCACCGGGCTGCCGATCCGCACGACCACGCTGCTGCACGAGCGCAACTTCGGCGACCTGCGGGGGCGGGCCTACGATTCGCTGGACCATGACCCGATCCATGCCGAGGAGGGGCCGCCGAACGGGGAGTCGATGACGCAGTTCCGCGAGCGGGTGGCGCGGGCGTTCGACGAGATCGTCGCGATGCGCCGCACGCTCGACGGCAACCTGGTGGTGGTCTGCCATGGCCTGGTGATCCGGGTGCTGCTGGAGCGGCATCTGTCGCTGAACGGCCTGGCGGCGCCGGAGCGGCTGGCGAACACCTCGGTGACGGTGTTCGACCTCGCCGAGCCCTACGTGGTGTCGCTGCTGAACTGCGAGGAGCATCTGCTCGCCGCCGATCGCGACGACGGGCGGTCGGTGGTCGGCGTCTGAGGAGCGGCCTTCAGCCCCGTTCGCGGATCGCGTCCATCAGCCGGTTGCGCAGCCCGCGCAGCAGGTCGAGCTGCGCTTCCTGCAGCCGGATCCCGCCGGACCGGGCATGGTCGCCATAGAGCAGGCCGATCGGCATGGCCGGCCCGCGCAGCGGCAGCAGCAGGAAGCTGCGGGCGCCGAAGGCGGGATCGAGGAACCATCCGGGCAGCCGGGCGCGCAGGCTGGGCGCATCGGCATCGCTGATCAGCAGGTCGGTGCCCTTGATGCAGGCCGCCGAGAAGACGTCGACGCTGCGGTCCAGCGCCACGTCGATGTCCGGCGCGACGTCGGCGGCGCGGTGGCCGATGCCGACGCGACCGATCAGGCGGTCACGCCGCGCATCGCGCATGCACAGCACGACCCGCTGCAGCGCCAGCGCTTCGTGCAGGGTCAGCATCGCGATGCGGATCACTTCGGCGAGACCGGCAAGCCGGGTGCGCGCCGCATCGAGCTCGGCCAGGCCGGCGGCGATCCGCGCCGTGGCGTCGTCTTTTTCCACGGCTGCATGCGCGGGGGCGCGACGGCCCGACCGGTGCGATGTTCCCTCTGCCGGCGCCGACGCGGCGCCGGCAGCCCCCTCCGGCTCCCGTACGCCCACGACTTCGGTGAGCCTCACCGCATCCCCGTCCGCGGCCCGATGGACCACCTCGGTCCTCAGCACCGCATCACCGGCCACGACCCCGCCGCCGGCCACCAGGTCGTAGCTCAATCCGTGCTCGGCCTCCTGCAGCGGCAGCCCGAGGGCCGCCAGCCGGCTGGCCAGCGCCCGGTCGACAGTGACATCGAGGGCCGCGCAGAGCTGGTTGACCCGCAGGATCGCGCGGCGGGCGGCGGCGCACAGCGACGGCAAGGTCAGGTTCAGCGGCCGGCCGTAGCGCTCGACCAGCGGCGGCAGCGCCTGCTCGGGCGTGCGGCCGCCCGAGGTCAGCAGCAGGCGGGCGGCTTCGCGGGCGGCGCTGGCGCCGGCCCGCAGCCACTGGGCATGGTTGCGCGGGGTCCTGACCGGCCGGTCCGCCCGCAGCGGCGCCATGCCGTCGAGCACCGTATCGGCAAACCCCCATTCACGGGCCAGCCGCAGCCCCAGCTCGCCGACCTCGGCGCCCAGCTCCCGGCGCGACGCTTCGGCCAGGCTCAGCGCACCGCCCTGCATCGCTTTCTCGATCCGTTGCGCATCGGCGGGCAGGTTGTGCAGCACGACCAGCCAGCCCAGGTCCTGGAACGCCGCGCAGATGCTCGCCTGCTCGGCCGGCACCGCGACGTGGCCGGCGATCTCGCGGGCGAATTCGCTGGCCACGCACACCTCGATGAAGCGCTGCAGCAGCACCTCGGCGTTGGGGGCATTGCGCATCTGCTCCAGATGCAGCAACGACAGCGCCAGCTCGCGCATCGCGTCGAACCCCAGCAACTGGATCGCCCGGCTCATCGTCGTCACCGGCGTGCCCTGCGAACGGCGGTAGTACGGCGAATTGACCGCCCGCAGCATCTTGTGGGTCAGCCCCACGTCCTGCAGCACGACCGCGGCCAGCGCGGCCAGCGACTCGTCGCCGGAACGGGAGAGCCGGTTCAACTGCTGGATCGCGGTGGAGAACGCCGGAAAGTCGCGAGCATCGCCCAGCCGCTGCACCAGCAGGTCGAGCGGACTTTCGGAACCAGACGTTCCGGAATTCGTGGGCGCCGCCGCGATCGACGATGGAAACTTACTCATCGGCGGATGATTGTCCGGCCGCCGCATTGCGCGCTTGCACCAAAAAGCGTCACTTTCGGCCGCCAATTCCGCCCGTTCGTCGAGGGAAAGTTCTAACTCCGAATTAGTTGTTGCACCGCAGCAGCTTATGCGCTAGCATTGTCCCTGTCTCCTCCACCCTCCTCCTTTGGTGGATTGAGCCCGGGCCTCACAGCCCGGGCTTTTTTTCGCGTGCAGCGGGTGCAGACCCTGATGGCTACCCCCTGATGGCTACCGCGCGATCGGCTCGTCTACAATCGGTCGCGGGGCCCGTCGTTCAGTCGTCTTCGATAGCGGTGCTCCGTACTCGTGCGATCAGCCCGACGGTGGCATCACGGCCGGCGGAACGGTCCGCCGTCCCGAAACGCGATGCCATCTGTCCAAGTCCTGTCGCACGCGGCTGCCGCCCTCGCTGGAGGGGTGGTGGTGTGGGCGTTGCTGCGCAGACGATACCGGCAGAAGGCGCAGCAGACGGCACACGAGAAGGCTGCGCTGCAGCAGTCGCTGCAGCAGGCACGCGACGACGTCGAGGCCCTGCGCCCGCAGGCGATGCAGGCGCTGCAGCTCGAAACGACGCTGACCCTGCTGCGCGCGGAGTTGCGCCATCTGCAGACCGACAGCGCACAGGCGCTGGAAGCCAGCCGCCGCAAGCTCGGCGAAACCGAGGCGATGGCCTCGTCGCTGCAGCAGGCGCTGATCGATGCGCGGGCGGAGCTGATGCAGGCCCGGCAGCAGCAGGCCGCCGGCTCCGACGACGACCTTCCACCGCCCGGGCACGCCGCCGCAGCAGCACCGCCGGGGAGTCATCCGCATGGCCCGTCCGGACAACTCGATGAACTCCGCAGCCGGGTCGCCGGCATCATCAGCGCCAGCCGCAAGTGGCAGCGCGGCAACCCGCACCGCTGATCACCGCACGCGGTTCCTGATCGTCGGCGGCGGCATCGCGGCGGCGACCGCGGCCGACACGCTGCGTGCCGAGAACCCGGATGCGGCCATCGCGCTGATCAGCGACGAGCCGGTGGTGCCGTACCGCCGGCCGCAGCTTTCCAAGGCGCTGTTCGGCGCGCCGGCCGACCGGGCCCGGCTGCTGATCGGCGACCCCGAGCGCTACCGGCAGCGCGGCATCGACTTGCACCTGGATACGCGGGCGCTGTCGCTGGACCGGCATGCCCGCATCGTCCATACCGACCGCGCGGGCAGTTTCCGCTACGACGCGCTGCTGATCGCCACCGGCGCAGCGGCCCGCACGCTGGGCGTAGCCGGCGAAGCGTTGCCCGGCATCTGCCAGCTGCGGTCGCTGGCCGATGCCGCCGAACTGGCGCAGCATGCGCGGCCGCGCCGCCGGGCGCTGGTGGTGGGCGCGGGCTTCAGCGGACTGGAGATCGCCGCGACGCTGCGCGGCGCCGGCCTCGAGGTGACGATCACCGACCTGAACGACACCGTCTATCCGAAGCTCGCGTCGGCCGAGCTGTCGCGCTTCTACCTGGATCACCTGCGCCGCCATGGCATCGCGTTCGTGCTGGGCGACCGCATCACCGGCTTTGCCGGCGACCGGCGGGTCCGCGAGGTATCGCTCGCCAGCGGCCGCAGGCTGAAGGCCGATCTGGTGGTGGTGGCGATCGGCGTGGCGCCGAACGTCGGTTTCCTCGAAGGCAGCGGCCTCGCGTTCGGCCACGGCCGGCATGGCGGCCTGCAGGCGGATGCGCTGATGCGCACCAGCGACCCGCATGTGTTCGCCGCCGGCGACGTGGCCTGCTATGCCGATCCGGTGCTGGGCGGCTACCGGCGCGTCGAGCACTGGGACAACGCGATCGGCCAGGCACGCACCGCCGCACGCAACATGGCCGGCGCCCGGCGCCGCTACGACGAGGTCACGCACTTCTATTCGGACGTCTTCGAGGTCGGCTTCAAGTTCCTCGGCGATCCGGCCGGCTGCGATACCCGGGTGATGCGCGGTTCGCTGGCGCGCGCATCGGCCGCGCTCTTCTACCTGCGCGAAGGCACGGTGCGGGCGCTGTACAGCGTCGGCCGCCCCGGCGACGAAACGCACGCCGCCGAGCTGCTGATCCGCTACCGCACGCCGCTCGCCGACCCGGTGGCGCAGCTCGCCGACGAGTCGCGGCCGCTCGACGAGCTGATGCCGCGCCAGCGGGTGCTGATCCTGCAGGGCGGCGGCGCGCTCGGCGCGTTCGAGGCCGGCGTGGTGCGGGCGATGGAGGAGCGGGGGCACCACCCCGACATCGTCGCCGGCGTGTCGATCGGCGCGATCAACGGCGCGATCATCGCCAGTCATCCGCGCGCGGCCAGCGCCGCGCTGCAATCGTTCTGGCGCGAGCTGACGGTGAGCGGCATGCCGGGCGTGACCCCGTCGGTCGCGCAGGCGCTCGCCACCTGGCGGGTGGCGGCGCTCGGCCTGCCGCACTTCTTCCGGCCGCGCTGGCTCGCGCCGTCGCTGGCTCCGGCCGACTGGCCGGCCAACTGGACCAGCTTCTACGACACCGGGCCGCTGCGCGAGCTGCTGCTGCGCTACGTCGACTTCCCGGCGCTGCGCACGAGCCCGGTACGGCTGCTGATCAGCGCGGTCAACGTCGAGACCGCCGAGCTCGAGGTGTTCGACAGCCACGTCGACGAGCTGCGCGTCGAGCACGTGATGGCCAGCGGCAGCCTGCCGCCCGGCTTTCCGTGGACCGAGATCGACGGCCGCTACTACTGGGACGGCGGCTTGGTCAGCAACTCGCCGCTGCAGCAGGTGCTCGATCACTGCGGCACGCGCGGCAAGGACGTGGTGATCGTCGACCTGTTCTCGTCGCACCGCGAGCGGCCGGACAATCTCGCCGAGGTGATCGCCCGCCGCGACGAGATCACCTATGCCGAACGCATCAACAGCGACTTCCGCGCCCGCGAGCTGATGCAGGACTTCCGGCTGCTGGTCGAGGAGATCACCGGGCTGGTCGATGCCCGCACCGAGGCGCTGATCCGCCAGCGGCCGCGCTACCAGAAGCTGATGGGCGATGCGCAGCCGATGACGATCACGCGGATCGTCCGCGAACCGGAGGACGGCGAGCGCTCGTCGCGCGACTACGACTTCTCGGCGGAGGCGATCCGCGCCAACGACGAGGCCGGCTACCGGCTCGCGCGGCGGATGCTGCCCGATGCGACGGGGGAGACGGCCGGCAAGGCGGCGGCCGGCAGGTCCGCGGCCCGGAAGTCCGCGGTGCGCTGAACCGCGGCCCGCTGAACCGCGGCCGTCAGAACAGCAGCGAGCTCAGCTTGCGCCGCCACTCGGACACGACCTGCGGCTGGGCGGCGGCCAGGCCGAACACCTCGATCATCCGCTTGCGGCCCACGTCGTCGCCGAACGCGCGGTCGCGGCGCACGATCTCCAGCAACTGCTCCATCGCCTCCGGCCACGCCTTGTAGCCGATGTAGTGCTCGGCCAGGTCCAGCCGCGCCTGCAGGTCGCCGGGATCGGCCTTGATCTTCGCCTCCAGCGCCGGCGACGGCGGCGCCCGGCTGGCCTCGACCTCGGTCTTGACCTGCTGCGCCAGGCCCTGCACCTGCGGATCGGCCTTCGCCTCCTTCGACAGGCTGTCGAGCTGGCTCTGCGCGGCGGCCGGCTCGCCCGCCTCCAGCAGGAGCTGGGCGTACATCAGCTTGGCCGAATCGCTGGACGGATCCAGCGCCAGCGCCTTCTTCACGTGATCGGTGGCCCGGGCCAGGTCGTTCTGCTCGAGCGCCTGCGCCGCCAGATCCAGCTCCACCTCGGCCGGATTCGGCATCAGCCGGTCGATGAACTCGCGCAGCTTGCCCTCCGGCAGCGCGCCCTGGAACTGATCGACCGGCCGGCCGCCGACCACCGCGAACACCGTCGGGATCGAGCGGACCCGGAAATGCTGGGCGAGCTGCTGTTCCTGGTCGCTGTCGACCTTGACCAGCTTGAAGCGGCCGCCGTATTCCTTCTCCAGCTTCTCGAGGATCGGCCCCAGCGTCTTGCACGGGCCGCACCAGGGCGCCCAGAAGTCGACCAGCACCGGCACCTGCATCGACGCGTCGATCACGTCGGCCTTGAAGCGTTCCAGGGTGGTATCGATGCTCATGACGGCGGTCCTTGCGCGTGCCCGCGCCAACGGCGGCGCGGGCGGGAAACGCGCGATTATATAAAGCCGGGCGCCGCCCTGCCGTCAGGCCACCGCCGTCAGGCCGCCGCCATCAGCTCGCTCTTCCGCTCGGCCAGCCGTGCGCCCAGCTCCGCCAGATCCAACTTCGACTGGCGGGCCTTGGCGAACATGCCGTCGCGCTTCTCTTCCTCGCGGACGTGGTGCTTGATCATCTCCGACAGCACGTGCACCTTCGCGTCGAAGTAGTCGTCCTCGGCACCCATCTGCTCGATCTCGGCGATCAGCCGCTTGGCCCCTTCGTGCTCGACCTCCGCCTCGTGGTGCACATCCTTGTCGCCGGTGGCCTCGAGGAATGCCGGATAGAAGATCTCCTCCTCGATCTGCGTGTGCACCTTCAACGCCTGACAGATCTCCGCGGCGAGCCGGGCCTTCTTGCTGGCCGCGCGCGAGTGCTCGAACTCGCTGAACCAGTCCTCGACCTGGCGGTGATCGTCCTTCAACAGCTTGATGGCGTCGGGTTGCTGAGTTGTCATTTTGGAACTCCTTTCTTCATGGAAACCCGCCCGATGCAATCGCCGGGCCCGACGGCGGAGCCCGGCCAAGGAGAAACTTGCAGATCCGGGGCGCGGGCACGGCCCCTGCCGAACAGTCGGTCCACCAACGTCGTCCACCAACAGCCGCCCACCCAGCGTCGAACGAAGGAGCCGTCATCATGTCAGCGAGCGATCGTCCTCTTGCCGTCGTCACCGGTGCATCGTCGGGCATCGGCTACGAACTGGCCAGGCTGTGCGCGAAGAACGGCTTCGACCTGCTGATCGCCGCCGACCAGGGGCCGCTGGATGCCAGCGCGCAGGACTTCCGCGCGCTGGGCGCCAACGTCGATGCGGTCACCGCCGACCTCGCGACCCGCGAAGGCGTCGACGCCCTGTACGCCGCGATCGAGGGGCGCCCGGTCGATGCGCTGCTCGCCAATGCCGGCCACGGCCTGGGCCACGCGTTCCTCGACCAGGACTTCGCGGCGATCCGGCACGTCGTCGACACCAACGTCACCGGCACGATCGACCTGATCCATCGGATCGGCAAAGGCATGCGAGCGCGCAAGCGCGGCCGGATCCTGATCACCGGTTCGATCGCCGGGCTGATGCCGGGGTCGTTCCAGGCGGTCTACAACGCAACCAAGGCGTTCATCGATTCGTTCGCCTATGCGCTGCGCGAGGAGCTGTCCGATGCCGGCGTTTCGGTCACCGTGCTGATGCCCGGCGTCACCGACACCGAATTCTTCCAGCGCGCCGGCATGCAGGACACCAAGGTCGGCGCCTCCGACAGCAAGGCCGATCCGGCCGACGTCGCGCAGATCGGCTTCGACGCGATGATGAAGGGCGAGAGCGACGTGGTGGCGGGCTGGAAGAACAAGCTGCAGGCGGCGATGTCGAACGTGACCCCGGCCGAGGTGCTGGCCGCCCAGCATCGGCGGATGGCGGAGCCGGGCAGCGCCAAGAGTTGAGCGACCGGCGGTGGGCGGCCGGCGGTGAGCACCGGCTGCGACTAGCGTCGCAGCAGGCTCGGCAGCATCCGCCCGAGCACGTTGTCCTTGCGGATGAAGTAGTGGAAGAGCGCCGCGCCGACGTGCAGCGCGATCAGTGCCAGCAGCAGCAGCGCGAGCAGCCCGTGGACGGCGAATACCGTCTTCGCGGCCTCCTTGTCGGGCGCGACGACGCCCGGCAGCGAGAACAGGCCGAAGATGTCGAGCGCCGGAAACAGCGAGATGCCGATGTAGCCCGCGATGGGCGTGGCGATCAGCAGCAGGTACAAGCCCCAATGGTTCAGATGGCTGACGACCCGCTGCCAGGGTTCGATCGTCGGCTCGTCGGCGGGAGCGCCCCGGCTCAGCCGGTACAGCAGCCGCCACAGCACCAGCAGCAGGATCGTCACGCCGACCAGCTTGTGGCTGCTGTACAGCGCGCCGGTCAGGTTGTCCCACAGGTTCAGCGTGTTGCCGCGGTGAACCATGTACACCCCGACCGGGATCTGCAGCACCAGCAGCGCGACGGTCAGCCAGTGCAGTACACGGGCGATGCGCGAGTAGATCGGGACCGGGATGCGAGAGACGGGCTGGGTCATGTCCGGGCTCCTGCGATCGGGACGGCGAGGGCGGCGGTCGCGATGAAGCGGCGACGGCCCGGCCTTCCGAGTTGATACGCCTTCAGCGGCGAGGATGCAAGAGGCCGGCGTTGTGCGGTGCGGGCGCCGGGTGCACTACACCGGCAGCGCCGTCGTGTGCTTCACCTGATCCAGCACGAAGCTGGTCCGGCAATCCTGCACGGCGGGATGCTTCAGCAGGGTATCCATCACGAAGCGCGAGTAGTGCGCCATGTCGGTGACCAGCACCTTCAGCAGGTAGTCCATCTCGCCGGTCAGCGACACGCACTCGACCACCTCGGGCCAGGTCTGCACCGCCGCCCGGAACACGTCCATCGGCGTGCGGCGCGAATGATGATTGGGCTTCTCGACGCGGACGTTGATGTACGCGGTCAGGCCCAGGCCCAGCCGGCGGGAATCGAGCAGCGCGACGTAGCGGGCGATCACGCCGGATTCCTCCAGCCGCCTGACCCGCCGCAGCGCCGCCGACGGCGAAAGGTTCACTGCCGCGGCCACCTCGTCGTAGGTGGCCCGGCCGCTGGCCTGAAGCGCACGAAGAATGCGCCGATCGATGGCATCGATGTCCGTAACGTCGATCATCCCGGTAATTATGCATGTTTCCTGCGCCTCGCGTTCGGTTCGGGACGCATTTCGCAGGAAAACTGCGCCGCCCTTCACGCAGAATGCCGGTACCGCAAACGGCGCTCGACAGCGAAGGAGACAGACGATGGCCGACCTGTTCGACAACCCGATGGGGCTGATGGGCTTCGAGTTCGTCGAGTTCGCATCGCCCGAACCCGGCGTGCTCGAGCCGATGCTCGAGCGACTGGGCTTCACCCACGTCGCCAACCATCGATCGAAGGACGTCGCGCTGTACCGGCAGGGCGACATCAACTTCATCGTCAATCGCGAGCCGCTCAGCCCGGCGGCGTTCTTCGCGGCCGAACACGGCCCGTGCGCCTGTGCGATGGCGTTCCGCGTCCGCGATTCGCACCATGCCTATGCGCGGGCACTGCAGCTCGGCGCGCAGCCGATCGACATTCCCACCGGCCCGATGGAATTGCGGCTGCCGGCGATTCGCGGCATCGGCGGTGCACCGCTGTACCTGATCGACCGGTTCGACGAGGGCCGCTCGATCTATGACATCGACTTCGAGTTCATCGACGGCGTCGACCGGCATCCGCGCGGCCACGGGTTGAAGCTGATCGACCATCTGACCCACAACGTCTACCGCGGGCGGATTGCGTACTGGGCGAAGTTCTATGAAAGGCTGTTCAACTTCCGCGAACTGCGTTATTTCGACATCAAGGGCGAATACACCGGGCTGACCTCGAAGGCGATGACGGCGCCCGACGGCAGGATCCGCATTCCGCTGAACGAGGAGGCGGCCGGCGGCTCGGGGCAGATCGAGGAATTCCTGATGGCGTTCAACGGCGAGGGCATCCAGCACATCGCGCTGCTGACCGACGACCTGCTGACCACCATCGACGGCCTGCGCGCAGCCGGCATGCCGTTGATGAAGGCGCCGCCGGCCGCCTACTACCGGATGCTCGAGAGCCGGCTGCCGGGGCACGGCGAAGATCCGGACGCGCTGCAGGCACGCGGCATCCTGCTCGACGGCACCAGCGGAGGCGACACCCACGGCAGCACCCACGGCGGCACCAGGCGGCTGCTGCTGCAGATCTTCTCGAACACCGTGTTCGGGCCGGTGTTCTTCGAGTTCATCCAGCGCAAGGGCGACGACGGCTTCGGCGAAGGCAACTTCAAGGCGCTGTTCGAATCGCTGGAACGCGACCAGATCGAGCGCGGCGTTCTCAAGACCGCGTGAGCGGGGCAACGCGCGCGCCGGGCGCGATCGTCGGCGGCGCCGCGTTCAGGGTCTCGATCGCGAAGCCGGCCGCCGCCTTGTAGCGGGCCATGAACGCATCGCGCTCGGCGGCCGGAACCACCTCGTCGATGTCGTCGAACACGCCGCCGCAGCGGTCGTCGACCAGCCCCAGCAGGCCGAACGGGCCGGCACCACGATTGCGCAGCACCAGCGCCGAGATGTCGGCGCACAGTGCGTCGTCATAGGCGCGCAGCGCGGCGGAGGTCACGCCATGCACGATCATCGCGGCGCCCAGCACGCGCGCATCGACGATCGCCTGGCTCGCGCCATTGGAGCCGACGGGGTACATCACGTGTGCCGCATCGCCCAGCAGCGCCACGCGGCCGTCGACCCAGGTGGGCACCGGGTCGCGGTCGATCATCGGATACTCGAACACCTCGGCCGCGCCGCGCAGCATCGCCGGCACGTCGAGCCAGCCGTAGTTCCAGTCCTCGAAGCGACCGATGAACTCGCTGATAGCGACGCGGCGGTTCCAGTCGCCCTGCGTCCAGCCGGCCGAGTTGTCGACGGTGATCTCGGCGATCCAGTTGATCGTCGCCAGCCCGGTGGCCGGATCGGGCGGCGAGATCGGATAGACGACGACCCGATGCCGCAGCGACCCCAGGCCGATGAACGACGCGCCGCTGCGCACCGGCACGCCGGGTGTCGTGCCCCGCCACATGATCGCGCCGCCCCACTGGATCGGCGGCTGGCCGGGATGCATCTGCGCGCGCACCGCCGAGTGCAGGCCGTCGGCCGCGATCAGCAGCGACGCCTCGATCGTCTGGCGGCCGCCGTCTCGCGACTCGATCTGCACGGCGACGCCGCCGTCGTGATTGCGGTAGCCGGTCACCCGCGTGCCCAGCCGCAGCGCATCCGCCCCCAGGCGCTCGCACACCGTTCGGTACAGCAGCATCTGCAGCTTGCCGCGATGCACCGAATACTGCGGCCACCGGTAGCCGGCCAGCAGCCCGCGCGGCTCGGCATAGATGTCCTTGCCGTTGCGGCCGACCAGCGCCCATTCGCGCGCCTGCAGGCCGATGGTGTCGAGCAATCGGTCATCGATGCCGAGGTCGTACAGCTCGCGCACCGCGTTCGGCTGCAGGTTGATGCCGACGCCCAGCGGACGCAGCTCGGGCACCGCCTCGAGGACGACGCACGGCACGCCGATCTGGTGCAGGGTCAGCGCGACCGCCATGCCGCCGATGCCGCCGCCGGCGATGACGACCGGCGGGCGGATGGGACGCGATGGGTCCGCCGTCACGCTTCGGCCCCCGGTGTCATGCCATCGCCGGCGTTCGCGCCACCACCGTGGGTCCGAGGCTCTTCGTCGTCGTGGTCGTTCCGCTGTCGCATCGAGAGCTTCATGCGCGCATTGTACGTAGGCGCCATGCCGGAGCTCGGCCGCCCGCGGTCCGACGCAGAGGCGAGCGCTCCGATCCCGGATAATCGCCGCATGCCCGCTCCGCATCCCGCTCCCCCCGACTGGTCGCGCCGCCTGAAGCTGCGGCACCTCGACGTGTTCCGGGCGCTGGTGGACAGCGGCAGCATGACGGCCGCGGCGGCGTCGATGCACCTCACGCAGTCGGCGCTGTCGCACTGGCTGCGCGAGCTGGAGGACGCGGTGGGAACGCCGCTGCTGCTGCGCGGGCGCCGGCTGCGGCCCACGCCGGCAGGCGAGGTGTTCCTGCGCCATGCGCGGCGCATGCTGGGCGACGTGGCGCGCACGCGCGAGGAGCTGGCCTCGGTGCAGGCCGGCGCGGTCGGCCGCGTGCGGCTGGGCATGGTGCCGGTGGCCGCGCCGCTGCTGGTGCCGCGCAGCATCGTGCGGCTTCAGCAGGCGCTGCCGGGGCTGACGGTCACGCTGTCGGAGGGCACGCTGGACCAGTTGCTGCCGCGCCTGCAGCGACATGAGATCGACATCGTCGTCGGCCGGCTGGAGGAGCGGGAGCAGTACGCCGGCTTCGCTTACGAGCGCCTGTACCAGGAGCCGGTGTGCGTGGTCTGCGGCCCGCACCATCCGCTGTTGCGCCGTCGCACGCGGCGGCTGACCTGGGCCGACGTGGCCGCCTACCCTTGGATCCTGCCGCCGCCGGAAACGCCGATGCGGGCGCGGTTGGAGGCGGTGTTCGCCGCTGGCGGGGCACCGGTGCCGCCGGCCCCGCTGGAGTCGGCATCGATCGTCGTGAATCAGGCCGTGCTGCGCGACACGCAGAGCCTGGCGCTGATGTCGCGCTCGCACGCCGGGCAGTACGAGCAGCTCGGCGTGCTGCGCATGCTGCCGTTGCAGCACGCGCAGGGGCTGGGCGCGGTGGGCATGCTGTGGGCGGACCCGGCGCCGGACTCGGCGATCACGCGCGTGCTGGAGGCGCTGCGGGCCGAGGCGGCCGTGATGGCGGCGGCCTGATCAGGCCAGGAGCGCAGTTCACGGCGCAGCGCGAAGCTCACCCCGCAGCTCGCAGTTCACGCCAGGAGCGCGCGCAGCTCGCGGACGAAGCGCTGCGGATCGCTCCGGTACGGCACGTGCGCGCCCGCCATCGGGCACAGTCGGGCGCCGGCACGCAGGGCCAATGCCTGCAGCGCGGCACGATAGTCGTCCAGCCGCTCCTGGTGCAGCGCGGTCGCGCCTTCGCTACCGACGGCGATGGTGACCGGCATGCGCGCGGTGCCGTTCAGTGCGTCGTAGCGGTCGACCACGCCGAGCTCCAAGTCCAGCCACACGTCCGCATGATCCAGCACGCGCTCGCGCGCGGCCCGGGCTCCCGGATCCGTGTCAGCCTGCTCCGGTCCCGTGAGCCAGCCGAGGAAATCGGCCATCGCCGCGCGGTGGCCGCCGGCGGCGCGCGCGGTGTCCATGCGTGCGCGCAGCGCCGCCAGGAAGCGGTCGCGGTCGGGCAGCACGCCGATCTTGGGCGGCTCGTGCAGCACCGCGCTGCGCACCGTGCCGGGATGGCGCAGCACGAGATTCAGACCGATCGTGGCGCCGCTGCTGGTGCCGAAGACGTGGGCCGGCGCCAGATCCAGCGCGCGCAACAATGCCGCTGCGTCGTCGGCCTGCTCGTCGAGCGAGGTGCGCGTCCAGCCGGGCGGCCGCGGGCTGCGCGAGCGGCCGCGGCGGTCGTAGGCCACCACGGTGAAGTCGCTCGCGAGCGCGTCTGCCACGGCGTCGAACGCACTGGCGTCGCCGGAAGCGCCGGCGATCAGCAGCAGCGACGGGCCATCGCCGCGCAGTTCGTAGTGAAGCGTCGTGCCGTTGGCCTGGCACAGGCCGGAGCGGAGGGCCGCGGCGGGTGGAGCTGGAGGCGTGTTCATGCGGGCCCTCCTGGCTCAACCTTCGGCGCGGATGCCGGCGCGCCGCGTGACCTCGGCCCAGCGCGCACGTTCACGCGTCAGACGGCTGGCCGTGTCCTCCGTGCCCGCGCCCGAAGGATGCACGTCCCAGTCCTGCAGGCGCTGACGGATGTCGTCGCGCGCGAGCGTCCTGCGCACCTGCTGCTGCCAGGCCTGCACCACCGCCGGCGGCGTGCCGGCCGGCGCGGTCAGCACCCAGCCGAACTCGACCACGAAGCCGGGGTAGCCCGACTCGGCGACGGTCGGCACGTCAGGCATGGCCTGCGAGCGACGCGCACTGGAGACCGCCAGCGCGTGGAGCTTGCCGGCCTGCACGTGCGGCTGCACGCCCGAGGTGACCAGGAAACCCAGCGGCACGTCGCCGGCGAGCAGCCCCTGCGTCGCCGGCGCATTGCCTTTGTAGGGCACGTGCTCCAGGCGCAGGCCGGCCGTCGCGGCCAGCAGCTCGCTGGCGATGTGGCCGGGCGAGCCGCTGCCGGCCGATGCGTAGTGCACCGGCTGCGTCTTCGCGTGAGCCACCAGTTCGGCAAAGGTCCGCACCGGCAGCGCACGCGGGTTCACGACCAGCATCTGCGAGAAGGTGCCCAACGTGGCGATCGGCAGAAATGCCTTGTCCGCGTCGAAGGGCATCGACGCATAGATGGAGGGGTTGACGGTGAACGTGGTGTCGACCGCGGCCAGCAACACATATCCGTCGGGCCTGGCGCCGGCCACGTGCTGCGCGCCGATGTTGCCGCCGGCACCCGCCTTGTAGTCGATCACGACCGGCTGGCCGAGAGCCTTGACGGCGTCGTCGGCGAGCGCGCGCACCATCAGGTTCAGCGCGCCGGCGCCGGGCGGGAAGTTCACGACGATGGTGACCGGCTTGGCCGGATAGCCGCTGGCGCGCGCGGCCAGTGCGTGCCCGCCGGCGGCGGCGGCCAGCAGAGCGGCGCCGCGGCCCAGTGCCGCGCGGCGGGTGACCCGGATCGAGAACGGGGAAGAAGGAATGGATGTCATGCGATATGCGGTGACGGATGCGCGGTGACGGATGCGCGGTGACGAACACGCGGCTCAGTGTAGGAACGGAGCCGCCGGCAGGCCAATGAAAAAACGCGGGGGCGACATGAGCGAAAGCTCAACCCGCCGGCCTGTCGATGTTCGCAATGCGCCGCGCCGGCGGCTCGCGTTGCACACCGCGGTCAGACACTCAGCAAGGTCTCCGACCCTCTACGGAGCAATGCGCGCGACCTTGCACTCGAGCCTCGGTCACTTGCCGCCTGCGGCCGATTCGAGCGCTGCCAGCCAGAGCTTGCCCCTCCGGCGCATGACCGCCACCTCCTTCAAGTTCGCGAAAGCCGAAGCAAGGTTTGAAGCGCGCGTGTTCGCCGGACGACCGAAGCTCAGACGCAGAACCAGACCATCACGTGACACCTTGATGCCTCCGCCGAAGTAGTACCAGGGAACCCAGAACCGCACGCTGCGCACCGGCCATTGAAAGAGCGTGCGTCGATAGCCCTTCTCCAGAGCTCCCGCGAAACCGGGGGCCCCGAGCGACCGCTCCAGCTTGCGAAGCTGCCAGGGCCAGGCCGAGCCGGTGCTCCTGGCGGAGAAGGACAGGACACCGCCTCTGAGCACAAGCTCACCCGGAATGCTGCTGATGCCGCGAAGCAGCCAGGCCTCGGTTCGGAGCGATTGCATCTGACTGACCTACGGTGGTGTGGCGGTGCCTGTCGCTCACTGCCGCCAGCATAGAACGCTGCCGGACATGAGCCAAGAGGATATCGTCGATCAGAGCCAGATCGTGTTTCGCATCGAATCGGCGTGAATTGCCCGATGCGAAAACACCGTAAGCCCGATGAAGGCATGCGCGGATTCGTACCCGAAATTCGTTGTCTCGTAAGGGTGGGCTTGGTAAAATACTGTACTTATGATAAGTGTTCGAGGACCACCATGCTCGACGCAATCCCC
>DAISWF010000002.1:64212-84766 GCA_036826495.1 Burkholderiaceae bacterium | reverse complement strand
GATCTTCGGTCGCCCGGGCCGGCCGCGTCAATGGTCCCGGACGGGCCGGCCTGCAAGACCCATTCCTTCAGCAACGAGATCTTCACGACAGGAGTTCGACATGTCCGCACAGATCGCCCCCCAGTCCGCCGCCTCCACCGTCGCGCCCGCTCCGGACCTGTCCGCCGTCAAGGCGCGGCAGCACATCGCCTGGTCGTCGGGCGACTATGCGATCGTCGGCACCACGCTGCAGATCGTCGGCGAGACGCTGTGCGAGGCGCTGGACCTGCGCGCAGGTTCGACGGTGCTCGACGTCGCGGCCGGCAACGGCAACGCCTCGCTGGCCGCCGCCCGCCGCTGGTGCGACGTCACCGCGACCGACTATGTCGCCAGTCTTCTCGAAGGCGCCCGCGCGCGGGCAGCGGCCGACAAGCTGCCGCTGACGATTCGCGAGGCCGATGCCGAGGCGCTGCCGTTCGCCGACGCCACCTTCGACGTCGTGCTGTCCACCTTCGGTGTGATGTTTGCACCCAACCAGGATCGCTGCGCGGCCGAGATGCTGAGGGTCTGCCGGCCGGGCGGCGCGATCGGTCTGGCCAACTGGACGCCCGAGGGCTTCATCGGCGGCCTGTTCCGCACGCTGGGCCGGTACGTGCCGCCGCCGGCCGGCGTGAAGTCACCGGCGCTGTGGGGCACACGCGACCGGATCGATGCCCTGTTCGGCGCCGGCGCCTCGTCGATCGCGACCGAGAAGCGTCACTTCGTCTTCCGCTACCGGTCGCCGGCGCATTTCGTCCAGATCTTCCGCGATTACTACGGGCCGGTCCTGAAAGCCTTTGCCGCGCTCGACGAAAGATCGGGCGCTGCGTTCGAGGCCGACCTGCTCGCGCTGATCGGCTCGCTGAACGAGGCCGACGACGGCACGATGGTGGTGCCGAGCGAGTATCTGGAGGTGATCGTGCGTCGACGGTGACTCACGCCTGCTGCCGGTTCCCTCAGTTCCGGCCGGCCAGCCGCGCCACCCAGCCGTCGAGCTCTGCGCTGGCGGCCGGAAAGCGCATCAGCACGTCGGGATCGTGGCCCTGCACGACCAGCTCCGGCCGGTCGGCCAGGCCGTGGAGGCGCCGATAGCCGTCGATCATGTCGCCGACGTTGTAGACGATCGGAAACGGCCGCCGCTGTTCCATGTTCGCGTAGAAGTGCGAGGCATCCGAGGCCAGCACCATCCAGCCCTGCGCGGTGCGCACCCGCACCACCTGCAGCCCGTCGGTGTGGCCGCCGATGTGATGGATGCTGAGCCCCGATGTGATCGAGTCGTCGCCGTCGTGGAACTGCACCCGCCCGTCGAACACCCGCTGCACCATCCGCGTCACGTCCTTCGGATCGAACGCATGGCTCATCACCGGGTGACACATGCAGCGCCCGGTGCAGTACGCCATCTCCCGGTTCTGCAGGTGATAGCGTGCCCTGGGGAACAGCTCGCGATTGCCGGCATGATCGTAGTGCATGTGCGTGACGATCACGTCTTCGACGGTCGATGCATCGATGCCGATCGCGGCCAGCCCCTGCTCGACCGGGCGGATGATCGTGCGGCCGCGTTCCTGGCCGGCGGCCAGATCGAAGCCGGTGTCGACGATGAAGGTGCGGGACGCACCGACGATCGCCCAGACGAAGTAGTCGAGCGGCATCGGCACCTCGTGACTGTCGCCGCCGAGGAAGTTGGCCGACGACATCCGGTCGTGGCGGGCGTACTTGATCGCGTAGACGCTGTAGGTCTCGTCGCTCTGGGCTGGCATCGTCCCCTCGCCGTCCGGGTGGGTGGTGGGCGACGATGATAACGCCGGCATTGCAGCCTGTCTGCCGGCATGCATGCGGATCGATGCGATGCTCGGCGATCGGGAGCGCAGGCGGGCCGCGGGCCGTTCGTCGGCCTCATACGCTCTCGAGGAAGGCCGCCAGTGCATCGATCTCGCGATCGTCGAGGGGCAGCGGCTTCAGCAGCGGCGACACGCGCGCCGCGCATGTCCGCAGCGGGTCGGCGGCCTCGGCGGCGTTGCGGGCGCGCAGCTCGCCGCCGCCGCGCACATAGAGCCGGATCACGGCCGGCAGCGTTTCGAAGAGCCCGTTGTGCATGTACGGCGCCGTCCGCGAAACATGCCGCAGGCGGGCGGTCCGGAACGCGCCGGCGTCTTCGCAGCGGCCGCTGTGTTCATGGCGCCCCAGGTCCTGCGACGGTTCGCCGTAGAACGAGATGCCGAGGTTGTGGAAGCGGCCGTCGGTCAGACGCGGGCCGTGGTGGCAGTGGATGCAGCGGGCCTTGGTGCGGAACAGATGCAGGCCTTCGATCTGCAGGTCGTCGAGCGCATGATGGTCGCCCTGCACGAAGCGGTCGAAGGCGGTCGGCTGATCGAGGCTCAGGACGAACTCGCGCAGCAGGCCGATCAGCGTCTGCCGGTCGCCCGCGTCCGGAACGTCGGCCGCTTGGCCGTGGTAGCCGTCCGGGCTGCGGTGGTCGCGCAGCGCCTCGGCATGGGAGGGATCGCGCCGCAGGACGGCGAGGACCTGGTCGACCGAACGGTTGCCCATCTCCGCGGCGTCGGTCAGCGGCGCCAGCAATCGTTCGTCGAGGCTGTGCGACTGCCCGGCCCAGCCGTGCGGGCCGTTGCCGGCGACGGTCAGCAGCGACGTCGGGTTGCGCCGCCCCGTCAGTCTGCCGCGGCCGGTGCGGCTGGCCACGGTCCAGCCGGTCCGCGGTGCATGACAGGTCGCGCAACTGATCGTGCCGTCGGCCGACAGTGCGGGGTCGAAGAACAGCCGTGCGCCGGCCGCGATCCGCGCCGCCGAGTCGGCGGCATGGTGGTCCGTCGACGGTTCGGATGACGCCGCGACGATGCCCGGATCGAGCCATGGGCGCGGCCATTGCGCAGGCGGGCGGCTGTAGTGCGGACGCAGTGCGGCGCCGGTTGGCGAAGGCCGGTGTGCTCGCGCCGTCTCTCGGGGTGCCCGCGCTGTCTCCGGTTGCGCTCGTGCTGTCGGCGGGTCCGCTCGTGTCGCCTCCGGGTAAGGTCGTTCCGGCCCGTTGCCGGGCTGCGCGATCGCACCTGCAGTCGCAGCCAGGCCTATCGTCGCGGTCAGCAGCCATATGGCTCCGGCACGCGCCGTTGCAGTGCGGGCATGCAGCGATGCAGCCGTGGCGCGTTCCCGATGGGGCAGGGTCTGCGGATTCGGCCGCATCACCCCGATACGGTCGCCGGACGTTCCGATGCGGCCATGACCGCTCCCGGCGAGCCGCATCGTCAATGGCAGTCCGGCCCGGTCTGATCCAGATAGGTCTCCAGCGCCGCGCCGATCGCCCACGCGGTGCGGCGCCGGTCCCATTCCTCGCGGGTGCCGACGCTGCGCAGCGCCTGGTGCACCGCCTGGCCGAGCGTGCTGGCGCTTGCGCCGGGCACCAGCACCGTCAGCGGCCGGGCCTGGCGTGCCGGCAGGGTCGCCGAGAACTTGTGCCAGTCCGGGCGTCGCGACAGCGCGTCGAGCAGCGGCGATTCGAAGATCGCGGCTGCACAGCCGCCGGTGCGGACCTGCGCCAGCGCCTGTGCCGCCGCATGGTGCACCTGGAGCTGCGCGCCGATCTCGTCGGCGAGTGCGCGGGCCCGCGCATCGTCGGTCGAGCAGACGATCCGTCCGCGGAGATCCCGCCAGCGTCCGACGTCGGTGTCCGAACGCATCACGACGCCCAGGCCCGGCTCGTAGCCGGTTCGCAGCGCCCGCACGCCGTCGGCGACGGGCATGCGGCGGTGCTGCCGCGAGATCACCAGGTCGACGGTCTGCGCCGCCAGGGCGGCGTCGAACTGCGACGAGGGCAGAGGCACCAGTTCCAGCGTGGCCCCCAGATGCTGCGCCAGATCGCGAGCCAGCATCGCATCGAGCCCGGCCGGCGAGTAGTCGCGCGTGCCGTTGTTGATCGGCAGCGAGTCGGGTTCCACGCCCACCCGCAGGCTGGCGAGCGGTTGCGCGACGGGCGCGTGCGTGGCCGCTGCCAGGGCGGCTATCGCGAGCGACAGACCGGTCAGGACGCCGGCGATCAGCAGCGCCAGGCTCTGCACCTTGAGCACATCCCATGGTGCGGCGCCGGGCGCCCGGCTGCGTACGGGGGACGATGAATCGGGCCTGGTATCCATCGCGGGCGATCGATGAAGTGTTTCGCGATTCTGATCACGTCGCGGCCGCCATGCTTCTGCGATTTCCTGATTTGAGTGGTCGGATTTGTTCTTTGACCGGCGGCTGCGCAGTACCGACGATGAACGGCTTCGAACATCTCGAACCGGAGGAACCCATGTCGATCGCATCCACGATTCGTTCCGGCCG
This sequence comes from Burkholderiaceae bacterium, assembly GCA_036826495.1. Taxonomy (GTDB): domain Bacteria; phylum Pseudomonadota; class Gammaproteobacteria; order Burkholderiales; family Burkholderiaceae_E; genus DAISWF01. The sequence goes on along the minus strand of DAISWF010000002.1, from coordinate 80,419 downwards.
CGGCGGCCGTCTGCTGGCCGCCGCGGCGCTGTCGCTCGCGCTGTGCACCCAGGCGCCGATCGCCGCCGCCGAGCCGCTGCCGTCGATCAATCTGCAGCTCACGCCGTGGACCGTGGTGGCCCGCGCCAAGGGCATCTTCAAGGAGGAATTCGGGCGGATCGGCACCCGCGACGTGAACCTGATCGCGTCGGGCGGCGCGGACCTGATCGGCGCCGAGACGGCAGCGGTCAACAAGGGCGCGATCGCGATCGCGCAGCGGATGATCTATCCGGCCACCGTGCACCGGGCCAACGGCCTGGACGGCGTGATCATCTGGGCTTCGGAGACGTCGAACCGCTATCGCGCGCCGCTGCTGGCCCGCGCCGACAACGACAGCATCAGCAAGATCGCCGACTTCGACGGCAAGAAGTTCGCCAGCAGCCGGATAAGCTGCTACTGGTCGTCGCCGTTCGAGGCGCTGACCGCCGCCGGTCTGCCGCTCGACTCGCGCCAGAAGAAGGGCCGGGTGCGCTACGAATCGATCGACAACGCTTCGGTGGCGATCGCCGCGGTGATCTCCGGCGCCACCGATGGCACGACCGCGCACCTGGCGGCCGGCAATGCCACCGGCGCCTGGCTGTCGGGCAAGCTGAAGGTGGTCGCCCATTCGCCCGATGACGGCGTCTACGTGAATCATGCGGGCCGCGTGACCTACTTCGCCCGCCGCGAGTTCGTCGACAAGTATCCGGACGTGGTCAAGGCGTTCCTGCAGTCGCGCGAGCGCACGATGGCCTGGGTGCTCGACCACGTCGACGAGGCCGCGCAGATCATCGCGAAGGAGACGCGCGTGCCGATCGAGGTCGCCAAGTTCCAGATCACGCACGCCGGGCAGTGGGAGTTCATGGCCGGCGAACCGAATGCCGACCGTGCGCGCAACTCGATCAAGACCTTCGTGAACTGGTACATCGCGCAGGGCGACGACATCCTCGGCGAGCGGCGGTTGTCCGATGCGCAGATCGATGCGTTCGTCGACGGCCGCTTCTTCGTCGGCGGCAGCCACTCGATCTACCGCTAGGACGTTGCGCGATGAGCAGTCTGGCAGAGACCATCGACCGGCCCGCCGCGCTGACCGGCAGCGCATCGCCGCCCAGACGTCTCGGCGAGCGACTGCGTCGCATCAGCCTGATCGGCCTGGTGCTGCCGTTGACGATACTGGTGTTCTGGGAGCTGGCGTCGAGCCGCGGCTGGGTCGACAAGGTGTTCCTGCCGGAGCCGCTCTCGGTCGTGGCGGCGTTCTGGAAGATGCTGACCACGCAGGATCTGCTGAAGGATTTCGGCGCCAGCATCTTCATCGTGTCGCAGGGCTTTCTCTACGGCGCGGGGGCGGCGATGGCGCTGGGCGTGGCGGCGGGCCTGTCGCAACGCGTCGAGCGCTTCTTCTCGCCGACCTTCGACACGATCCGGCACATCCCGGGCATCGCCTGGCTGCCGCTGATCGTGCTGTGGCTGGGGCTGGGGGCGCCGGCCAAGGTGCTGGTCATCGCCAAGTCGGTGTTCTTCCCGGTGTTCCTGAACACACTTCAGGGGATCCGCAACGTCGACCGCAACTACATCGAGCTCGCCAGCGTGATCAGGCTGACCCGCTGGCAGCTCGTGCGGCGGGTGATCCTGCCGGCGGCGATGCCCAACATCATGGTGTCGCTGCGCTACGCCGCCGGCCTGGCATGGGCGCTGGTGGTGGTGGCCGAGGGCCTGAGCGGTCTCGAAGGGCTGGGCTTCCTGATCTTCCGGGCGCAGGGGCTGCTGATGACCGACCAGTTGCTGGTCTGCATGGTGATCATCGGCCTGGTGGGGTTCGCGATCGACCGCGGCATGTTTCTGCTTCAGCGGCGCGTGCTGAGCTGGAAGCAGGGATTCGACGGATGAACGAAGAACGATGGTCCGATCGTTCCGGGTCGTCCGTGATGACGACGGCCAGGCCGCCGACGCGCCGCGCGCGGCTGGCCGCAGCGGGCCGGTTCTCGGCGCTGGCGTGGCTGCTGGTCTGCGGCGCCGCCCTTGCGGTCGGCGCGCCGCCTTCATCGGACCTGCCGGACCTGTCGGCGGTGCGGGCGAAGATCTACTCCGGCGACTACGCCCGCGCGGCCGCCGAGCTCGGCACGCTCGCCGAGACGGTGCAGCACGCCGAGGTCTACAACCTGCTCGGCTACAGCCTGCGGCAGCTCAAGCGTTACGACGAGGCCGCCCGCTGGTACCGCGAGGCGCTGGTGTTCGACCCGGAGCATCGCCCGGCGCTCGAATACCAGGGAGAGCTCTTCATCACGCTCGGCGATCTCGACGGGGCACGGAAGAACCTGCGCTATCTCGAGCTGTTGTGCGGCGGGCGCGACTGCACCGAGTACCGCAAGCTCGAGCAGGCGCTGCAGGCGGTGGCCGACAGGGCGCGGTAGTCGGAATCGGCGGTATTGCCGCGATCAGCGGTCGCCGAACCGCCCGTGGCGCCCCTTGCCGGCTGCGAAGTCCTTCGCGCCGGCGAGCGTCTCGCCGGAGTCGATGACCGCCAGGCCGCCGCGCATCTCCTCGCGGATCGCGGTGTCCTCGTCGAGGTCCCACTGGCGCAGCGCGGACAGCCGGTCGGCCCGCATGCAGCGCTGGGGGAACGCCGCGATCGCGGCGGCCAGTTCCAGCGCCACCGTCAGGGCGTGGCCTTTCGGCGCCACGCGATTGGCGAGCCCGAACTGCAGCGCCTCCTGCGCATCGACCGGGCGGCCGGTCAGGATCAGATCCATCGCGCGCGAGTGGCCGATCAGTCGCGGCAGCCGGATCGTGCCGAGGTCGATCAGTGGCACGCCGAAGCGGCGGCAGAACACGCCGAAGGTGGCGTCCTCGGCCATCACCCGCAGATCGGCCCACAGCGCCAGCTCCAGGCCGCCGGCCACCGCGTAGCCTTCGACCGCTGCGATCACCGGCTTGGACAGCCGCAGCCGCGACGGGCCCATCGGCGCCATGCTGCCGTGGCCGCCGATCTCGCGCCGCTTCTCGGCATCGCCCTCGGCCACCGCCTTGAGGTCCGCGCCGGCGCAGAATGCTCCGTCGGCGCCGGTCAGGATCGCCACCGACGCATCGTCATCGGCGTCGAACGCACGGAAGGCGTCGTAGAGCTTGCGGGCAGTGCGTCCGTCGACCGAATTGCGCCGCTGCGGCCGGGCTATCGTCACGATCGTGATCGCGCCCCGCTTCTCCACTCTCAGCTCTTCGTCGGCCGGTTCGCTCATGATGTCGCTCTCCTCGCAAAAAGTCGGTGGGGATCACCGGGGCATTCCCGGCGGGCGCACCGGATGCGTCCGCGATCGGCCGGTGACGGTGGGGCCGTGATCAGCGGGCGGCCAGCGGCGTCGGCGTCGTGCCGCCGCGGATGAACGCGAACATCATCTGCACGGCACCGGCGGTGAGGCCGATGCCGACGGCGAGCTGCCAGGCCAGCGTGTACGAACCGAGCCGGTCGTACAGCACGCCGCCGCCATAGGCGCCGAGGAAGCTGCCGAACTGATGGACCATGAACGCCAGCCCGCCGATCATCGCCTGCCACTTCAGACCGAACATCTCGACGACCGCACCGGTCATCAGCGGCGCGACGCCGAACCACAGGAACCCCATCGCCGCGGCGAACAGCAGCGTGCTGCTCACCGTCGGCGGCGACGAGAAGTAGACCGCCAGGGTCACCGAGCGCAGCAGGTAGATGAGCCCGAGCAGCGCCTGCTTGTTCCAGCGGCCGCCGGCCCAGCCGAAGAAGAGGCTGCCCAGCACGTTGAAGCCGCCGATCATGCCGAGCGCCTGGGCGCTCAGCATCGGATCCATGCCGCAGATCGCCAGGTACGACGGCAGGTGGGTGGTGATGAACAGCAACTGCATGCCGCAGACGAAGAACGCCAGCGCCATCACGACGAACGACGGGTTCGACAGCGCGGCGCGGGCCGCCCGGCCGGCCGAGGTGTCGTCGAGATCGTCGGCCTGGCGGGGCGGGGGCGGCAGCGCATCGACCCGGCCGGCGACCCAGGCCGCCGGCAGCATCAGCAGGCCCAGCACCAGGAAGCCGGCCACGCCGACCCGCCAGCCGTACAGCTCCTGCAGCCCCTGGCCGATCGGCGCGGCCAGCAGTGCGCCCAGCGACCCGGCGGCGGATACGATGCCCAGCACCATGCTGCGCAGCGCCGGCGATACCGAACGCGCCGCGGCCGCCATCGCCACCGCCGAGGTGGTGAAAGCGAGCGCGAAGCCGATCAGGATGCCGACGCCTATGATCACCGACAGCAGGTTGCCGGCGGTGGCCATCAACGCCAGCCCGACCGCGTAGATCAGGCTGCCCATCAGCATCGTGCTGCGATAGTTCCAGCGCACCAGCAGCACGCCGGCCAGCGGCTGCACGAAGCCCCACACCAGGTTCTGCACCGCCAGCGCCAGCGTGAAGTCCGACACGCTGATGGAGATGTCGCGGGTCATCGGCTGCATGAACAGGCCGAAGCTCTGCCGCAGGCCCATGCTGAGGGTCAGCATCACGGAGGCGCCGATCAGGATCGGCAGGGCGGGCCGCAGCGCCGCCAGCGAGGATTGCATGAACGTCTCTCGTGCCGGCGTTCGACGCGGCACGGAACGCGCGGCGGCTACACCGGTCTGTGTTGGACCGGGGCCATCATAGACGAAGCGGTTACTTCACGCCCGGCGGCACGGCCAGCCTGCGTGCCAGCTCGATCGCCGGCGGGTCGCTGACCGGCTTCAGATCGCCGGCCACCGCCGCCTCGATCAATCGCGCCACCGTCGCGGCATGCGGCGTCACGGCGCCGAAGAACACCGGGACGTCGGCCCGGGTGATCAGCAAGGTCGGAAACGTCTCGACGTCGATGCCGAGCTCCTCGAGCAGCTCCTCGTGCTCCTCGATGTCGTACCAGACGAAACGCACCGCCGGCGCATGACTGTCGCGGGTCTGCGCGAACGCGGCCTCGTAGTCGCGGCAGGTGCCGCACCACTGCGCGCACAGGCAGCAGACGAGCCAGTCGGAGCGGGTGGCGGACATGGCACCAAGTGTCGCACGACGGCGCCGGCGGAGGGAGATCCGCCGCGCGGGTGACCCCCTTCGTGCAGCACCGGCACCGGCCCGGGTTGCGGGCCCGGTTCGAGCCGTTGCTTCGAGCCGCCGTGTCGGCCGGCCGGGTAAGGCCGCCGGGTCGGGTCGCTGCGTCGGGCCGCCGTGCCCGGGCGCCGTGTCCGGCTACCCGCTCAGGCCGTCCCGCTCAGGCCGCCTGCGACAGCCGCCCCGCGTACCGGCCGGGCGGCCGCTCGAGCCCGAGGTTCTCGCGCAGCGTGCGCCCCTCGTACTCGGTGCGGAACAGGCCGCGCCGCTGCAGCTCCGGGATCACCAGCTCGACGAAATCGTTCAGCGAGGCCGGCAGCACCGGCGGCATCACGTTGAAGCCGTCGGCCGCCTCGTTCTCGAACCATTCCTGCATCCGGTCGGCGATCGTCGACGGCGTGCCGACGACCACCCAGTGCCCGCGGGCGCCGGCCAGGTATTCGTAGAGCTGGCGGATCGTGAACTTCTCGCGCCGGGCCAGCTCGACCACGACGTGCGCGCGGCTGTTGACGCCCTTGGGCGGTTCCGGATACCAGCGCGGGGGCCCATCCAGATCCCACTGACGCAGCTCGTCGATCGGCCAGAACGGCGATAACGCGTTCAGGCCCACCGACGGGTGGATCAGCCCCTGCAACTGCGCCCACTTCGCGCGTGCCTCTTCGTCGGTGCGGCCGACCACCGGCGAGATGCCCGGCAGCACCAGAAGCTGATCGGGACGCCGGCCGTATCGCGGCAGCCGGCCCTTGACGTCGCGATAGAACGCCCGGGCCTCGGCCAGGCTGGTCCAGGCGGTGAAGATCGCCTCGGCGGTGGCCGCCGCCAGCTCCTTGCCGGCTTCGGACGATCCGGCCTGCACGATCACCGGATGGCCCTGCGGCGGGCGTTCGACGTTCAGCGGCCCCTTGACGCGGAAGTGCTTGCCGACGTGGTTCAGCGTGTGCAGCTTGCCGGGGTCGAAGTAGATGCCCGATTCGCGGTCGCGCACGAACGCGTCGTCGTCGAAGCTGTCCCACAGGCCCTTGACGACGTCGACGAACTCGTGGGCCCGTTCGTATCGCACCGCTGGGTCGGGGTGGGCGTCGAGGCCGAAGTTGCCATGCACGTTGTCGGCGCTGGTGGTGACGACGTTCCACGCCGCGCGACCCTTGCTCAGGTGATCGAGCGATGCGAACTTGCGCGCCAGCGTGTAGGGATCCTCGTAGGTCGTGGACGCCGTCGCGACGAAGCCGATGTGCCGGGTGACCTGCGACAGCGCCGCCCACAGGGTCACCGGTTCGAAGTACGACACCCGGCCCTGGCGGCTCAGCGATTCGTCGTCGCCCTTGTGCCACAGACCCGGGCTGTCGGCGACGAACACCTGGTCGAACAGGCCGCGCTCGGCGGTGCGCGCCACCTCGATGTAGTGATCGATGTTGATGCCCGAGTCGATCTGCGAGCCGGGGTGCCGCCAGGCGGCCACGTGATGGCCGGTGGCCATGATGAAGGCGCCCAGGCGCAGCTTGCGGTCGGCCATTCGGAAATCTCCGTCGGTTGTCGGGTGATCAGGAGTACGGCGTCGGATCCGGCACGCGATCGGTCAGCGCATGCCGGCCGATGTCGCGGATCTTGTAGTCGACCGGATCGTGCAGCGTGTGCACGCGGGCGTTGCGCCAGAAGCGATCGAGCCCGAATCGCGCCGACGTCGACCGCGCGCCGGTCAGCTCGAAGAGCTGCGACGACACCTCGATCGACGCGCGGTGGGCGAGCACCTTGGCCTCGGCCACCGCGATCGCCACGTCGCCCCGCCGGCCGGCATCGAGCAGCGGGCCGGCGTCGACCGCCCGCTGCAGCCGGGCTGCCGCATCGTCGGCCGACAGCCGCGCCGGCCGGATCAGCAGTGCCAGCTCGCCGAAGCGGTGCAGCACGAACGGGTCGTCGGAGACCTGCTGCACCCCCGACAGCAGCCATGGTCGCCCGGATTCGAGCAGATGGCGCCGCGCGGCATCGAGCGCGCCGATCGCGATGCCCAGGTACAGATTGCTCATTACGAGCTGCGATACCAAGGTGCGCAGCGTGCCGCGCGGCGTCGGCACGAAGCCCGGCGGCTGCAGCACGTCCTCGTCGGTCAGGAAGGTGTGGACGAAACGCACCGTGCCGCTGTCGGTCTGCCGCTGACCGAAGCTGTCCCAGTCCTCGTTGACGGTGATGCCCGGGCTGCGGGTGGGCACGGTGCCGATCAGCAGCGCGCCGGCGCTGCCGTCGGACTCGGCGACGTGAGCCGACAGCATGAGCTGATCGGAACCCAGTGCGCCGGAAGCGAACGACTTCACGCCGTCCAGCCGCCAGCCGCCCGGCACCGGCAGCGCCCGCAGCCGGTCGTCCAGGGGATTGAGCGCGTTGCCCCAGAACGTCTCGTGCACCGTGGTGCGCCGGAGCAGCCGGGCCTGCTGCGCCTCGTTGCCGTACAGCAGCACGCTGGCGATCTGCAGATGGTGGAAGCCGAACACGTGAGCCAATGCGCTGTCGACCTGCGCGAGCCGCCGCACCACCCGGTACAGCGTCGGCCAGTCGGCACCGAGTCCACCGTATCGCGTGGGTATCGTCAGCGCCAGCAGCCCGCTGTCGCGGATCAGCCGGCGTTCGTGCGCCGCATGGCCGCCGGCCCGGTCGCGCTCCACCGCGGTGGCGGCCAGTTCCGCGGCCAGCCGTTCGACCGCGGTCTCGACGTCGAAGGACGCAGCGATGCCCCGACCTTCGGCAGCGTCGGCGAACGGCCGGTGAACGTTGTCGGGCAGTGAGGTGGCAATGGTCATGTCGGCCAATTCTCGCGGCGCGCCTCCGATTGATGAACTCAGCTTTCCGACTATCGATATGCACGGCCCGCAATGCAGCGGCAGTGCATGTGCTTCGAACTAAAACTTCGTTCGCACCGGCCAGCATCGGCGCTACCATCGGACGCCGGATCGAGCTGCCGACGCAGCCATGCCGGCCACGAGGGCCCGACATGGCTTTGCCGCGCGAAACCGAACACCCGATCGATACGCTCTTCACCCGCCGCTGGTCGCCGCGCGCGTTCACCGGCGAGCCGATCGACGAGGCCACGCTGCTGACGTTCTTCGAGGCCGCCCGCTGGGCGCCTTCCGGCTTCAATGCCCAGCCGTGGCGCTTCATCTACGGCCGGCGCGACACCGCGGGCTGGATACCGATCTTCGAGTCGCTGTCGGAGTACAACCGCGGCTGGGCGGGCGCCGCATCGGCGCTGGTGCTGGTGCTGTGGGCCCCCCGCGGGACCCCGCCCGGCAAGGGCGCGCCCGAGCCGATCGTCTCGCATTCGTTCGATGCCGGCGCCGCCTGGGCCAGCCTGGCCTTCCAGGCCACGCTGTCCGGCTGGCACGTGCACGGCATCGGCGGCTTCGATCGGGAGGGGGCGCGCGCCGCGCTGGCCATTCCCGAGGATCATGCGATCGAGGCGGTCATCGCGATCGACCGCAAGGGCGATCCGGCCACGCTGTCCGACGCATTGCGCGCCCGCGAGTCGCCGAACTTCCGGCTGCCGCTGTCGGCGATCGTCGCCGACGGCCGGTTTTCGTTCGAACGCTGACGATGGCCCGCCAGCTTCACCTCGGTGCGTTCATGCGGCCGGTGGGCATCCACACCGCCTGGTGGCGGGTGCCCGGCGCCTGGCCCGATGCGAACTTCAACCGCGACCATCTGGTCCGCTTCATCCGCACGCTGGAGGCGGCGCGCTTCGATGCGTTCTTCATGGCCGATCACCTGGCGCTGCTGAACCTGGCGATGCCGGCCTTGCGGCGCAGCGCCACCGTGACCTCGTTCGAGCCGCTGACCTTGCTGTCGGCGCTGGCGATGGTGACCGAACGGATCGGGCTGGTGGCCACCGCGTCGACGACCTTCGACGAGCCGTATCACATCGCCCGGCGGTTCGCGTCGCTCGATCACCTGAGCGGCGGGCGGGCCGGCTGGAACATCGTCACCACTTCCAACCCGGAGGCGGCGTTGAACTTCGGCCTGACCGAGCATGTCGAGCACGACGAACGGTATCGCCGCGCGCGCGAGTTCCATGCCGTCGTCACCGGCCTGTGGGATAGCTGGGCCGACGACGCGTGGCTGCGCGATCAGCACAGCGGCCTGTTCTTCGACCCCGCCAGGCTGCACGTGCTCGATCACAAGGGCGAGCATCTGTCGGTGCGCGGGCCGCTGAACATCGCCCGGCCGGTGCAGGGCTGGCCGGTGATCGTGCAGGCCGGCGCATCCGAGGCGGGCCGACAGCTCGCCGCCGAGACCGCCGAAGTGATCTTCGGCAGCAGCCGCACGCTGGAGGCGGGGCAGGCGTTCTACCGTGACATCCACCGGCGCATGCAGGCGCTGGGTCGCGCACCGCATTCCCTGAAGATCCTGCCCGGATCGCTGGTGATCGCCGGCCGTTCGCGCGCCGAGGCGCAGGAGCGCAGGGCGCTGCTCGACAGCCTGGTGCATCCGGACAGCGGCGTGCCGAACCTGTCGATCCGGCTCGGCGTCGACGCCTCCGGATTCGAGCTCGACGCGCCGCTGCCGGACATCCCGCAGACCAATGCCAGCCAGAGCGGCCGCGATGCGCTGGTCGAGCTGGCGCGCCGCGAGAACCTGACGGTGCGTCAGCTCGCGCAGCTCGCCGGCGGCTACGGCGGGCTGCAGATGGTGGGCACCGCTGCCGACATCGCCGACGAGATGCAGGCCTGGCTGGAAGGCGAGGCCTGCGACGGCTTCAACGTGATGTTTCCGACCGTGCCGCAGGGCCTGGACGATTTCTGCTCGCTGGTGGTGCCGGAGCTGCAGCGCCGCGGGCTGTTCCGCCGCGAATACACCGGCACGACGCTGCGCGAGCATCTCGGACTGCAGCGGCCGCCGAACCGGTTCTTCGAGCCGGCTTCCACGCCTGCCGGCTGAGGCTGTTCGCGCCGCGTTCACGCCACGTTCGTGCCCGCGATCGTGGCCTGAACAGGTCCTCGATCCGTGGTCAGAACAGGCCCGTGGTCGGCGGCTGCGTTCCGGTCAACAGGAAGTTGCCGACCGCCGCCGCCTTCCACTGGCGCGGGTTGTGGTTGGCCACCGTGCGCGCGTTGCGCCAGTGACGGTCGAGGTTGTGCTCACGCAGCGTCGTCGAGGCGCCGCCCACGTCGAAGAGCTGTTCGCCGGCCTTCAGCGCGAGCTGCACCGCCAGGAACTGGGCCTGCGCGACCTCGATCGATGCGGCGGTCAGCAGCGCCTCGGGGAGCCCGCCGCGCCACGCGGCGTCGAGCGCGTCGGCGGCCCGCAGCACGGTGGCCTCGGCTCCGTAGGCGGCGGCCGCGATCTCGCCGACGGCTTCCTGCACGTAGGGATCGTCGACGGAGCGGCTGGCGCTGCTGTGCTTGATCGGCCGGGCGTGGTGGCGGGCGAAGTGGACCGCATCGGCCAGCGCGTTGCGGGCGATGCCGGCCTCCACCGCGGCGAGGAAGAGCTGGTAGAACGGCGGGATCGGCGTGCGGCGGTCGCGCTGCGCGCCCGGGCGCAGCTCATGCGGCTGAACCTCGACGGCTTCGTACACCGTGGTGCCGCTGGCCGTCAGCCGCTGGCCGATCGCATCGAAGTCGTCGACCAGGCGCAGCCCCGGCCGATCGCGCGGCACCGTGAAAGCCACCTCGCGGTCGTCCTCGTCGAGCGCGAACGACGTGATCCAGTCGGCGAACAGGGCGCCGGTGCTGTAGAACTTGGTGCCCGACACGCGCAGCCGGTCGCCCTCGCGACGCAGCCTGGCGGTGATCTGGCCGTTGGGGCCGCCCCGTTCCCAGCCGGCATTGCCGAAGATCTCGCCGGCCAGCACCTTCGGCAGCCAGCGTGCCAGGCTGTCGGCGTCATCGGCGAACAGCAGTCCCTCGACGAAGCCGTAGGCGGGCCGCAGCGCCTGCGCGGCATTGGAATCCACCGCTGCCAGGTCGATGACGAAGCGGATCACGTCGCGTACCGATCCGCCGGGTCCGCCGAAGCGTTCGGGCACCCTGAACGTGTACAGACCCGCCTCGGCGATCCGGCGGATCCATCGGTAGGGCAGCTCGCGGTCGCGCTCGCGCGCGGCGGCGCCTTCGGCGATCTGCGGCAGCAGCTCGGCCGCGCGGGCGTGCAGCTCGTCGGCCGAGCGGACCGGGCGCACGCGGCCCGCTGTCCATGGGACGAAGGCGGCGGCCAGCGGGCCGGCGGTGACGGAGTTCATCGGAAGCGGGACCTGCGGGATCGACGGACACCGACTGTAGTGCCGACGCGGGCGGGCGGGAACGCAGACTTGCGCATGTGCTTATGCACGATTGCGCGCTGCCGCCGGCGTCTTTCCGCCTCCTGTCGGTCCCTCGGCCGCCTGCGCTGTTCATCGGCCGCCTGCCTTCTCATCGGTCGCGCGGGCTTCTTCGCGCCGCTGATGACGATGCTCGGAAATCTTCCTGGCGGTCAGCGGGCGCGGCGCGTGTAATCGCCGGGTGCGGCTCGCCGGGCCGCGTGCCGACAGGCTGCTAGCGCCATGACGTCTCCTCCCAGGATCCTGCTGAACGCCTTCAACATGAACTGCGTAGGCCACATCAATCACGGCCTGTGGGCGCATCCGCGCGACCGTTCCTCCGAGTACAACACGCTGGAATACTGGACCGATCTGGCGCGTACGCTCGAGCGGGGACTGTTCGACGGCCTGTTCATCGCCGACATCGTCGGCGTCTACGACGTCTACCAGGACAACGTCGACGTGACGTTGCGCGAATCGATACAGCTCCCCGTCAACGATCCGGTCGTGCTGGTGCCGGCGATGGCCGCCGTCACGCGGCATCTCGGCTTCGGCGTGACCGTGAACCTGACCTACGAGCAGCCCTATCTGCTGGCCCGCCGCTTCTCCACGCTCGATCATCTGACGCGCGGGCGGATCGGCTGGAACATCGTGACCGGCTATCTGGACAGCGCCGCGCGGGCGATGGGTTTCACCGAGCAGCTCGAACACGATCACCGCTACGACATCGCCGACGAGTTCCTCGAGGTGGCCTACAAGCTCTGGGAAGGAAGCTGGGAGGACGGTGCGGTGCGCCGCGACCGGGCCGCCCGAGTGTTCGCCGAACCGCGGGAGGTGCATCCGGTCCGCCACCATGGCCGGTTCTTCGACGTCGATGGTTATCACCTCGCCGAGCCGTCGCTGCAGCGTACGCCGGTGCTGTATCAGGCGGGCAGCTCCGGCCGCGGCCAGCAGTTCGCCGCCCGCCATGCCGAATGCGTGTTCATCTCGGCGCCGAACAAGGAGGTCGCGCGCAGCACCGTGAACCGGCTGCGCGAGCAGGTGCGCGCGGCCGGGCGCCGGCCGGAGGACGTCAAGGTGTTCCAGGGCATCTCGGTGGTGCCCGGCCGCACGCAGGCCGAGGCGCGCGAGAAGTTCCTGGAATACCGGCGGTACGCCAGCCGGGAGGCCGGCCTCGCGCATTTCGCGGCCAGCGTCGGCATCGACTTCTCCCGCTACGGTCCGGACGAGCCGATCGACTACGGCGGCGGCAATGCGATCCGCTCGGCGGCCGACACGGCGCAGCGCCAGGGCTGGACGCGGCGCAGCAAGATGGCTCTGTGGGAGAGGGGCGGGCGCTACCCGCCGATCGTCGGCGACGGGCCGGCAGTCGCCGACGAGCTGCAATCATGGATCGATGAGACGGGCGTCGATGGTTTCAACCTCAGCCGTACTGTCGTACCGGAAAGCTATGAGGACTTCATCGACATCGTCGTGCCGGTGCTGCAGGAGCGGGGCCTCTACAAGACCGCGTACGAGCCGGGCAGCCTGCGGCGCAAGCTGCTCGGCGGCTCTGACCGGCTGTCCGACAGGCATGCGGGCAGCGCCTACCGGCACCGCGCCGCGCGGCTGAACTGATCGGAGCCGATCGGAGTCGGTGACCGACCCGGTACGCCGGGCACGGTGCCGGTGCGCGCGGCAGCCGGTATGCGCAGCAGCCTTGCGCGCGTACCCGGGCGACTCCGATCCGGGCTGCCAGCGGCGATCAGGCGGCCAGCGGTTCCGCGCCCGTCAGCGATTCGGTGATCGCCGCGAATTCGCCGTATACCTGGTCGCGCACCGCGGTGAACTCCGCCGACGAGCGATTGCGCGGATGCGGCAATCCGACCGGCAGGATGCGCCGGATGCGGCCCGGGCGCGGCTCCATGACGACCACCTTGTCGCCGAGGAACACCGCCTCCTCGACGTCGTGGGTGACCAGGATCATCGTCGTGCCGTTGGCCTGCCAGATGCGCTGCAGCTCGTTCTGCAGATAGGCGCGGGTCATCGCGTCCAGCGCGCCGAACGGCTCGTCCAGCAGCAGGATCTCGGGCCGGTTGACCAGCGCCCGGGCGATCGCCACGCGCTGCGCCATGCCGCCGGAGAGCTGATGCGGCCGGGCCGACTCGAACCCTTCCAGGCCCACTAGCGCGATGTGCTCGCGCACCGCGTCCTCCTTCTGCTGCGCCGACAACGGCGCGTTCAGCAGGCTCAGGCCGATGTTCTGCTGCACGGTGAGCCACGGAAACAGCCGGTGCTCCTGGAAGACGATGCCGCGATCGAGGCTGGTGCCGCGGATCGGCGCACCGTCCAGCAGCAGCTCGCCGCGATAGTCCTCCTCGAGGCCGACGATCAGCCGCAGCAGCGTGGACTTGCCGCAGCCGCTGCTGCCGACGATGCTGACGAACTCGCCCGGGTTCACCGTCAGCGTGAAGCTCTCCAGCACCGGCAGCGGGCGGCCGTCGACCTCGTACTGCTTGTTCAGATTGCGGATATGCAGGGTTCCGGCACGGGCCATCGCGATGTCTTCCCAGAAGGTGTGTGTTCAGATGTGCTCAGAGGACGCGTTCAGAGTGATCCGCTCAGAAGCCGGCCACCGACCGGCCGCGCCAGGCCAGCGCGCGCGCCTCGATGCGGCTGGCGATCCAGTTCAGCGAGAAGCCGACCAGGCCGACGACGATGACGCCGAACAGCACCAGGTCCATCCAGAAATGCTCGCGGCCGTCGATCATCGTGTTGCCGATGCCCTTGCCGGACACCAGCAGGTATTCGGCGCCCAGCGTCGCCAGCCACGCGTAGATCAGGCCCAGGTGGATGCCGGCGAAGATCGACGGCAGCGCGGCCGGCAGAACCACGCGGGTCAGCATCTGGCTGCGCGAGAAGCGCAGCACCCGGCCGACCTCCACCAGCTCGACCGGCACGCCGCGGATGCCTTCGAAGGTGTTCAGCACGACCGGAAAGAAGGCGGCCAGCGACAGGAACGCCACCTTGGCCGCGTCGCCCAGGCCGAACCATACCGACAGCAGCGGAATCCACGCGAACAGCGAGATCTGCTTGATCGTGTGGAAGCTCGGCCCGGCCAGCTTCTCGAACAGGCGCGACAGGCCCAGCGCGGCGCCGAACAGCAGCCCGGCGCTGGCGCCGATCAGGAAACCCACCAGGTCGCGCCACAGGCTGGCCGACAGCGCCACCCACAGCTCGCCGCTGACCACCTGCCTGACGGCGGTCTCCCATACCTTCTCGATCGGCACCAGTAGCGGCGAGGTCGACCAGCCGGACCGCACCGCGAGCCACCACAGCGCCAGCAGCGCCAGCGGCAGCACCCAGCCGCGCAGCGCGCGCGGAATGCCGAAGCGGCGGCGCTTGCGCTCCGACGCACCGATCGCTCCCCCGCGCACCGCCAATGCAGCGGCCGGTTCGGGATCGACCATATCGAAACCCGGCTCGAACTGCTGCGCATGAGGACCGACGACGTTGTCGATCGGATACAGACGGCTCATCTGATCAGCTCCGCTCAGCGTGCCGGTTCGTTGACGCGCACGCGGCTGCGCTCGCCGGCCACCGACACCGGCAGGTCGCCGGCCACCGTGACCCGCCGCATCACACGGTGCTGGTCGCCGTAGTCGTTGATCGCGTAGTGCTGGGTCGCACGGTTGTCCCAGATCGCCACGTCGCCGACCTGCCAGCTCCAGCGCACGGTGTTCTCCAGCCGCGTGACGTGGTTCTGGAACAGCGCGAACAGGTGGGCCGAGTCCTGCGAGTTGTAGCCCAGGAAGCTCTTGATGAAATGCCCGCCGACCAGCGTGCGTTCGCCGGTGGCCGGATGCACCCGCACCAGCGGATGCTCGGCCTGGATCCGCCGCGCGGTGAACACCTCACGGTACTTCTTCGTGCCGGCATCGTCCTGCTCGACGCGCGTGGCCGCATAGTCGTAGTCGTTGCCGTGCAGCGCCCACAGTCCGTCGGCCAGCGTCTTCAGCGACGGCGGCAGCTCGTCGTAGGCGGCGGCGGTGTTCGACCAGACGGTGTCGCCGCCATGCTCGGGCAGCACCACCGCGCGCAGGACCGACACCTGCGGATAGGCGGCCTCGAAGGTCACGTCGGTATGCCAGGAGTTGGCCCGCCCGCCGTGCTGCGAATCCAGTTCGAGGATCTGGGTGCCGTCGCGCGACGGCACCGTCGGATGCTCGACCAGCTCGCCGAACAGGCGGGCGAACGCCTGCTGCTGTGCGTCGTCCAGGTGGTGCTGGCCGCGGAAGAACAGCACCTTGTGGCGGTACAAGGTCTGGCGCAGCGCTTCGAAGATGGCGGCCGGCAGGTCGCCGGACAGCCGCACGCCGCGCACCTCGGCGCCGATGCGGCCGGCGATGCGCCGGACGTCGGGGAGGGCTACGGTGTCGGAATCGGCGTGCTGCCCGGTCGCTATGGGTAGGGCGCTCATTCGCGTGCTCCTCTGATTCGTTACAGGTCTTGTTTCGTGGCGGCGTCAGCGGGCCGGCTGGGAGACGGCATGCTCGTCGACGCGGGAGGCTGTCGAAGGAGATGCGGTCGAAGGGGATGCGGTCGAAGGAAAGGCGGTCGAAGGAAAGGCGGTCGAAGGCGAAGCAGTCGAACGAGGAGCGGCCGAACGGGAAACGGGCGGCCGCTGCAGGCCCAGGTGCTCGCGCAAGGTGCGGCCTTCGTATCCGGTGCGGAACAGGCCGCGCCGGCGCAGGATCGGCACCACGCCGTCGACGAACGCCTGCAGGCCGTCCGGCAGGCTGTCGGGCATCAGGTTGAAGCCGTCCGCGGCTTCCTCC
>DAISWF010000002.1:16313-64202 GCA_036826495.1 Burkholderiaceae bacterium | reverse complement strand
TCGATGTCGTCGGCGATCTGTTCGGGCGTACCGACGATCACGCGATGGCCGCCACCGCCGGCCAGCTCGCGGGTCAGCTCGCGCGTGGTCAGGCGCTGCCGCCGGGCGAGCGCCAGCGTCGCCTGGAAGAACGTGTGGTTGCCGTTACCGCCGCCCGGCAGCGGCAGGTCGTCGGGCAGCGGGCCGTCGAGGTCGAGGCGGTCGGGGCCGATGCCCAGGATGCCGGCCAGCCGGGTCAGGCTGTAGTCGTACGGGATCGCATCGACCAGCTCGTTGCGCCGGCGGATCGCGTCGGCCTCGGTGGCACCGATGATCGTCGTCAGGCCCGCCAGGACCTTGACCGCATGTGCGCCGCGGCCGTGACGCGCGGCGCGCTCGTTCAGGTCGCGGCGATAGTCGCGCGATTCCTCGAGCGTCTGCGACGCGCTGAATACCGCCTCGGCATGGCGTGCCGCCAGTTCCCGCCCGTCGCCGGAGCCGCCGGCCTGCACCAGCACCGGATGGCCCTGCGGCGGGCGCGGCAGGTTCAGCGGGCCCTGCACCGCGAAGAATTCGCCGCGATGGGCGATCGGATGGACCTTGGCCGGATCGATGAAGCGCCCGCCCGCCTTGTCGCCGATGAACGCATCGTCGTCCCAGCTATCCCACAGCGCCTTGACGATCCGCGTGAACTCGTCGGCGCGTGCATAGCGTCGTGCATGATCGGGAACGTCTTCCCGCCCGAAGTTGCGCGCCGACGGCAGGTCGGCCGTGGTGACGATGTTCCAGCCGGCACGGCCGCCGCTGACATGGTCCAGCGTCGCGAAGCGCCGGGCGATGTTGTACGGCTCGTTGTAGCTGGTCGACGCGGTGCCGATCACGCCCAGATGGGTGGTGGCGGCCGCGACGCTGGCCAGCAGCACCGTCGGTTCCAGCGCGGTGATCGGCCGGAAATGGATCTGATCGGCGATCGCCGCCTGGTCGGCCAGGAAGATCGCGTCCAGCGTGCCGGCTTCGGCGATGCGGGCGATCTGCACGTAGTGCTCGACCTTGGCGAACGCGTTCGGATCGGCGCCATCCAGGCGCCAGGCCGACGGAACGAAGCCCGAATGCAGCGCGTTGACGTTCAGGTGCAGCCGGCGGGGAGGCGAAAGCTTGCTCATCGGCGCACTGTACGAACCGCCCGTACCGATGACGACGAAGTTTTCCGAGCAAGCAGATGCGCAATCCGCCGAAGCGGCGGGGTCGATGAGGTCGTGCTGCGGCCTTGCGCGACCGGGCCGCTGCTCGCCCGCAGCGGCGGCGCTCAGGCGCCTGCCAGCACCCCGGCTGCGCGTGTGACGCCGCCCGGCCCGTGCTCGATGCCCAGCGCGATCATCGCCGTCTCGACCGCGCCGAGCACGCCCAGCGTCATCTGCGCGTTCACGTGGCCCATGTGCGCAACCCGCATGAAGCCATCGCCAGCCGGGTCTCCCTCCGTCGCCATGCCGAGGCCGATGCCGAGCGTGACGCCGGCATTCTCCTCGACCCAGCGCCGCAACCGTGTCGCGAGCGGCGGGTTCATCCGGATCGTGGTGACCGCATGGGCGCGACAGGTCTCGCTGGCGATGTTCAGGCCGATGCCCGAGGAGCGACCGGTACCGTCGCCCCAGGCCGTGAATGCCGTCCACACCGCGCGGGCGAGGCGGTGATGCCGGGCCCACACCGCGTCCAGCCCTTCCTCGCGCAGGATCATCCCCAGCGCCGTGTGCAGGCCGAACAGCAGATGGGTCGGTGCGGTGCCGCCGAAGCGCTCCGAGAAGATCTGCGGGTCGATCCTTGCGGTCCAGTCCCAGTAGGGCGTCCGCCAGTCTGATTGCAGACTGGCCAGCCGCGCCTTTTCGCTGACCCACACCAGGCCGAGACCGGGCGGATTCATCAGCCCTTTCTGGCTGGCCGCCACCAGCACGTCGACACCCCAGGCGTCCATCTCGAAGACATCGCAGCCCAGCGAGGCGATGCCGTCGACCGCGAGCAGCGCCGGATGGCCGGCGGCGTCGATCGCCGCACGCACGGCGACGACGTCGTTGCGCACCGACGTCGTGGTGTCGACGTGCGACATCAGCACGACGCGGATCCGCCGCTCGCCGTCGGCCCGCAGCGCCGCCTCGACCCGATCCGGATCGACCGGTGCCTGGCGGCCGAAATCGAGCCGCTGCACGTCGACGCCCAGCGCTTCGGCGAACCGGGCCCAGCCTTCGCCGAAGCGGCCGGTCACCAGTGCCAGCGCTGCGTCGCCGCGGCTGAAGAGGTTGCAGTTGGCGGCCTCCCAGGCCCCGTGCCCGTTGGCGACGTAGATCGCCACATGGTGACGGGTACGGGCCAGCGCCCTCAGGTCGTCGTAAAGGCCGGGCATCAGGTCCGGCAACTCGCCGTCATAGATGTTCGGCGAGGCCCGGTGCATCGCGTTCAGCACGCGATCCGGAATCACCGAGGGGCCGGGGATCGCAAGGTAGTGTCGTCCGGTCGAGGTCATGAGCAGGCAGGCAGAGGCAATCGCGCGGGCGGAACATCGCGAGGACGGAACAGACGGCGATCGGTGGCGGGGGGGCCATTCGGTCGCACCCGGCCACGCCCGAAGTCCGGATGCAGAGGATACCAGCGGTGAATCACATATTCGGCGGCTCCGAATATTGATAGAACGAACCCGAGCTTTGCGCGGTCGTATCGAGGACTTAGCCTTGATCGAGGCGCGCGGCCCGGTCGATCGTAGGGCTGCGTGGTTCTCGCCCCTCATCGTTCTTCGGGAGCATCATGATTTCTGTGCGTGGATGGATCGTCGGCAGCGTGACCGCGCTGACGTTGCTGACGGCCGCGGGCGTGCAGGCCGCGGCGGCCAAGGATCAGAAGGACACCCTGGTCTACCTGCATTCGATCGAACCCAGAACCCTGTATCAGTGGTGGACGCAGGCGGAGTATCCGCGCCGCCAGCTTCAGGACAGCCTGGTGTTCGTCGACGGGCAAGGCCGGCTGCATCCCTGGCTGGCGAAGTCCTGGAAGCAGGACGGCACCGTATGGACGTTCACGCTGCGCGACGACGTGGTCTTCTCCGACGGCTCGAAGTTCAATGCCGAGACGGTGGTGAAGAATGTCGAGTTCTGGCTGAAGATCTCCACGTCGGTGCCGGACTCCTTCTTCAAGGAGGCCAGGGCGGTCGGTGAGCACACGGTCGAGATCCACACGACGATCCCACAGCCCTGGCTGCCCAACCTGCTGTCGAGCGGCGGCTTCGGCATCAACTCCGCGCCGTCGCTGTCGCGCGATCTGAAGGAGATCGGCGAGAACCCGATCGGCAGCGGTCCGTTCGTGCTGAAAGAATGGAAGCGCGGCGAAGAGATCGTGCTGGTGCGCAACGACGGCTACAAATGGGGGCCGACGTCCACCCACGGCGGGCCTGCCTACCTGAAGACCATCCGGTGGAAATTCGTCCCCGATGCCAATGCGCGCTGGCTGGCGCTGGAGAAGGGAGAGGCCGATCTCATCTACGATCCGCCTTCGGTCAAGTGGAAGGAAGCCAATCAGAAGTACCTGACCTCGACGCGGATCGCCCCCGGCCGGGGCCAGGCGCTGTCGCTCAATACCGAGTTCGGTCCGTTCACCGACAAGCGCGTGCGTCAGGCCTTCGCCTACGCCAGCAACCGCCAGAAGATCGTGCAGACGCTGTTCCGCGGTTCGGTGCAGTACGAGGGCAACGGCGCCTTCTCGCAGACGACGCCGACCTACATCAACCTCGACAACGAATACAAGTACGACCCCGCCAAGGCCGTCAAGCTGCTCGAGGAGGCCGGCTACGGTACCGTGAACGGCGACGGCTACCGCGTCGACAAGGCAGGCAAGGTGCTGGAGGTGGTGTTCCCCGTCTACCCGACCATCGTCAGTCCGGAGGGCTATGCGTCGCTGCAGGCGCTGCAGGCCGAAGTCAGGAAGGTCGGCTTCAAGATCGATCTGATCGCGCTGACGGCGAACGACCTGGCGGCGGGGCGCTTCACCAAGCCGGACGAATACCACGTGTACAAGGGCTACTGGACCTGGTACGCGCCGACGGTGCTGTCGATCAACTATCGGCCGGGCGACGGGTCGACCGGAACGATATTCGGCAGACAGAACCTCAATCAGATCCTGGCCACCGGCAGCTCGCCGAACCCGCACAACCGGGTGCGCTCGAGGGACTGGAAACTGCAGGAGGCCATCATCGACGCGCACCGCGAGGAGAATCCCGAAGCGCGCCAGAAGAAGCTGGCCGCGATCCAGAAGCACATCAGCGACGAGGCGCTGACCCTGGGCTTCTATGCTTCGACCTACAACCTCGTCGGCCACAAGTATCTGAGCGGGCTGATCCACAACGTCTTCGGGCCGCTCTTCTACGAGCTGAAGAAGAACTGAGCGGGGTTCAGCGGTGAAAGACGTGACCCTTCCACCCGCGTCGGCCTCCGACGTCGACCTGGCCGGTGTCTGGCGGATCGATGCCGGCCCGGTCGTCGCCAAGGGCCGGCTCCACGTGATCGGTCGTCTGCTGCTCGGCAGGCTCGGTCAGGCGCTGTTCACGCTATGGACGGCGGCGACCCTGCTGTTCGTCGCCCAGGCGGTGCTGCCGGGCGACCGGGCCACGATCTATCTGAACGTGCACGAGGGCTATAGCGCCACCCGTTCGCCGGAGGAGCTGGCGCCGATCAACCGGGAGTTCGGATTCGACCGGCCGCTGCTGCAGCAGTACCTGGCGTACGTCGGCGGCGTGGTCCGGGGCGATCTGGGCATCGCGCTGCAGAGCCGGCGGCCGGTCACCGAGCTGATCCTCGAACAGATCGGTCCCACCACCTTGCTGGCGGTGGCGGCGATCGCGCTGGCCTGGCTGCTCACGCTGACCTGGGTGCTGGCGACCGCCGGCCGCAGCCCGTTGATTTCGCGCACCGGGTCGGCCGTCGAAGCGCTGCTGGCCGGCATGCCCTACTACTGGCTGGGCCTGATGCTGCTGCTGGCATTCGCGGTGCATCTGGACTGGTTCCCGGTGCTGGGCGGCACCTCCTGGCAGGGGCTGTGGCTGCCGGCGCTGACCTTGGCACTGCCGCTGGCCGGGTTCCTCGGGCAGGCCATGCGCGTCGAGTACGAACGTGCATTGAACCAGCCGCACGTGCTGTCGTCCCGTGCGCGCGGGACCGGCGAGCTTCGCGTCCGGGCGGTCCATGCATTGCGGCCCGCGCTGATCCCCGGCATCACGCTGACGGGCTGGGCCCTCGGCGCGCTGGTGTCGGGCGCGGTCATCGTGGAGAACGTGTTCTCCCGCCCCGGCATCGGGGCGCTGCTGGTGTCGGCAGTGGAGCTGAAGGAGTTCGAGCTGATCTCCGGCATCATCCTGATCGTGAGCCTGGTCTACGTGCTGATCACGTTCGTCACCGACTGGCTGTACACGGTGGTCGACCCGCGCATCCGGTTCGACCGCCGGAGGCGAACCTGATGTCGGTGCTCAGGCAGACTATCGTGGGACGGCCGCGTGCTGCCGGATCGGCGCGGGGCTGGCTCGGCAAAGCCGCGGCGGAGGCGGCGCGCACGCCATGGCTGGTCTGGCTGTCGCTGGTGGTGATCGGATGGACGTTGTGGGCCACCGTCGCGCCGGCGACGCTGGTCGTGCATCCGCCGCTGGACACCGATCTCGCGAATGTGCTGGTGCCGTTCTCGTCGGAGCACTGGCTGGGCACCGACGAGATCGGGCGCGACCTGTATTCGCGCGTGGTCCACGGCGCGCGCGAATCGTTCCTGATCGGCCTGCTGGCGATCGTCGTGGCCATCGTGCTGGCGCTGCCGCTCGGATTCCTCGGGGCCTTGGCACCGGCCGCGCTGCGCCATGGCGTCGATCGCTTCATCGAAGTGCTGCTGGGATTTCCCACGTTGCTGGTGGCGCTGCTGTTCGTGACGATCCTCGGCCAGAGCCCGCTCAACGTGGCGGTGGCGGTCGGCATCGGTTCCGCGCCGGGCTATGCCCGGCTGATACGCGGGCAGACCTTCCTGGTCCGCAACAGCGGCTACGTCGAGGCGGCGGTGGCGCTGGGCCACACCCGCGCGGCGATCCTGTTCAGGCACATCGTCCCGAACGCCATCCGCCCGCTGGTGCCCGTCACCGGTCTGGGCGTCGGCAAGGCCATCGTGTGGTCGTCCAGCCTGTCGTTCCTGGGATTGGGGGTCAAGCCGCCATCGTCGGAATGGGGCGCGCTGCTGGCGGCCGGCAAAGGTCAACTGCTGGAGGCGCCGTGGCTGCTGATGGTGCCGGGTACGGCCGTCGTGCTGGTGGCGCTCGGCTTCTCGACGCTGTTCAGCTACCTGCAGGCGCGCTCGGAAGGGGCCTGATCGATGCCGCAGTGGATGCCGTGATGATGCCGCGCGATGCCGCAATGATGTCGAGATGATGCCGCAAGGTGCTTCACCAGCGGTGCTGCTCGAGGCGCGGAACCTCGCTGTCGGATTCCGCACGCCGCTCGGCTACAAGCGTGTCGTCAGCGCGTTCGACCTGACGTTGCACCGGGGCGAGACGCTGGCGATCGTCGGCGAGTCCGGCTCGGGCAAGACGGTGGCCACCCGGTCGCTGATCGGCTTGGCGGGCGACGACGCGGTGGTCACGGCCGACGTCCTGCGTTTCGGCGACCTCGATCTGCTGCGGGCCTCGTCGCAGGACCTGAAGCGGCTGCGCGGCGCTCGCGTCGGATACGTGCTGCAGGATGCGCTGGTGTCGCTGGATCCGCTGCGACGGATCCGCAGCGAGATCGCCGAATCGCTGAATGCGCACGGCAGACTGCCGAAGCCCGAGGTCGACGACCGGACCCTGCGCCTGCTGGCCGAGGTCGGCATCCCGGACCCGCAGATCCGCAGGAACCAGTATCCGGGCGAGCTGTCCGGCGGCCTGCGTCAGCGGGCGCTGATCGCGACCGCGCTGGCGCTGCATCCGCCGGTCATCATCGCCGACGAGCCGACCACCGCGCTGGACGTCGTCGTGCAGGCCCAGGTCCTCGGGGTGCTGCAAGAACTGATCGCCGGCGGCACCAGCCTGATCCTGATCAGCCACGACCTGGCGGTCGTCGCGCGGCTGGCCGACCGCATCATCGTGATGAAATCCGGGGTCGTCGTGGAAACCGGCCCGCGCGACGAAGTGCTGGGCAACCCGCAGCACGAGTACACCCGCGCCCTGATCCGGGCGGTGCCGAGTGGTGACACCCGGGGCCGACGGTTGTCCGCATCGGCGGCCACGCCGGTGCCGGGACAGCCGCAGCAGGCCGTGGCCGGCGGCATCGACCCGGTCAGGTCGCCGCGCATCGCAGCAGACCGCGGTGCCGGTGGGATCGTCCTGCAGGCGCGCAACCTGAGCAAGTGGTTCCACGGTCCGGACGGCCAGCGGCTCAAGGCCGTCTCCAACGTGTCGTTCGACCTGCATGAGGGCGAGGTGCTGGGCATCGTCGGCGAATCCGGCTCCGGCAAGAGCACGCTGGCCAGGCTGCTGCTGGCGCTGACCGACTATGACGAGGGGCAGGTCCTCTACCGCGGGATCGAGTGGCCGCGCGCGGACGAGAAGACCCGGCGCGCGGTCCGGGGGAAGATCTCGGTCGTCCATCAGGACCCCTACAGTTCGTTCGACCCGCGCTGGAACGTCCGGCGGATCGTGAAGGACGCGCTGATGCTGCATGCCGGCGGGCGCGAGATCACCGACGACGACGTGCTCGAGCTTCTGCAGGCGGTCGGCCTGGACGCCAGCCATCTGCGCATGCGGCCGCTCCATCTGTCCGGCGGGCAGCGTCAGCGGGTGGCGATCGCGCGGGCGCTGGCGGTCCATCCGGAGATCCTTATCCTCGACGAGGCCGTCTCCGCGCTGGACGTCAGCATCCAGGCGCAGATCCTGGATCTGCTCGAAGACCTGAAGGCGCGCTACGCGTTGAGCATCCTCTTCGTCTCGCACGACCTCGGCGTCGTCCACCACATCGCGGACCGGGTCCTGGTGATGAAGGATGGGCTGGTGGTCGAGGAGGGAAGCGCGCAGGCCGTGTTCCGCGATCCGCGTCACAGCTACACGAAGGAGCTGGTCGCGGCGCTGCCGCGGCTGCTGCCGGTGCAAGCCGGTGCGTGAACGCGCGCCGGCCTGCCGGTCGAACGCCGGCATCGTCGCCGGCTCTTCAGCGGCCGGCAGGCAGCGCCAGGTGTCCGCCCACCGACGCATCGCCCTCGGCCGAGACGAGGCGCAGGCCCAGTGACGAAGCCGATTGCCGCAAGGCCGCGTCGCGCGGCGACGGCGCCGAGTCGGTGCGCAGCGTCACGCCCACCAGACCGGGCGCGAGCGACGCGAGCGGCCCGGCAGCGCCATCGGCGCCGTCCCTTGCAGCGTCGGGTTGTATCAGCAGCAGGCGGCTGCGCACGAGCATCACCGGCGCCACCTGCGCGGCGATGCCCGGCGCCCGTTGCCGGGTGCCGATGGCATCGGGCCCCAGAAGCGTACGGTAGCGCTGCAGCGCCGCGCCGAGGTCGGACACCAGCACGGTCAACGCCGCGATGCCGCTGACGCCGTTGGCATGCGTGCGAGATTCCGCTGTGTCGGGCACGCGCAGGTGACGGGGAGTCAGGTCGTCGCAGAAGAACGGCAGTTCGTCCGTATCCGGCACGCTGATCTGCCAGTGCAGCGGCATGCCGTCCGGCCTCGTGCGACCGGCGTCGACGGCCGGCGCGTAACCGATGCCGCCCGCGCCCGCCCGCGTGATCAACGCCGGGACCGATGGCGCCAGCAGCGCGAAGCCGATCGGACCGCTGCCGACGCGCGCGGCTTGGGCGGCCCACCGGTGGGTCGCCCAAGGCTCGCTGAAGGCGGTCAGCTCGAGATGACAGCCGTCGGCGAAGCCGACCAGCGCGCTGTCGGTGATCCCGTCGCTGTGCCGGCCGCCGGGAACGACGGTGAAGCCCAGCGCCGTGTAGCGAGCCACGGCCGCCGCCGGATCGGGCACCCGCATCACCACGTGGTCGATCGGCATCGACACCGGCAGGTCCTGTCGCGTGGCGGCATGCCCGGACCGGGCGGCGGCCGCGCCGTCATCGTCGGGGGAAGCCCACCCTCCGATCCGCCGCACCTTCGCCAGCATCCGCGACAGCATGTGATCGGCATACATCGGCGAGATCCCTCAGGCGGTTCGTCCGTCGCCAGCATCCATCGTTGCCGGATTCCGCGCGACGAAGATTTCGGAGCAAGCTGATTCGCAATAGCTGCGAGCGCCGTTGTGCTCCAGACGGCACGGTGACGGTCGGCGCCGTATTTCGGTTTGCATATACCGATCCAAGAAAAATGTGGTTGGCGCCGCCACCGGCCGTCGGCACACTCGGGCGCTTCCAGTGCCGAGGACCCTCGCTGAAGCAGGTCCTGGTGGTTCCGATCGAGAGGAGGCCTGGCCAGGACACCCGATGACGCGTCTCACCCTTCATACGCCGGACAGCGCACCCGAAGCGAGTCGCCCGTTCGTCGAACGGGCGGTCCGCAGCAACGGATACCTGCCCAATCTGATAGGCGTGCTGGCGAACGCGCCGGCGGCCATCGAGACCTATCTGACGGTCGGCGAGATCAACGCGCGGACCAGCCTGACGCTCGCCGAGCGGGAGGTCGTGCAGATCACCGCCGCACGCATCCATGGTTGCGATTTCTGCGTTGCCGGCCACAGTGCCGTCGCCGTGAAGAAGGCCGGGCTGCAGGTTGCGGAGGTGTTGGCGCTGCAGTCGGGCCGCGCCACCGGCCAACCGCGGCTCGATGCGATCGTCGCGTTCACCACCGCGGTGATCGCGTCGCGCGGTGCGGTGCAGACGAACGAGCTGGCTTCGTTCCTGGCCGCCGGATTCGACGAGCGGCAGGCGCTGGAGGTGGTGCTCGGCGTCAGCCTGGCGACGCTATGCAACTTCGCCAACAGCCTGGCGCAAAGCCCGGTGAATCCGCAGCTTCAGCCGTTCCGAGCCGGCGTGCTGGGGAACTGACCGCTCTCAGGGGCGCTGCTGCGATGTCATCATCCGAGGTGATTCCCCGGGAACTCGACGACTTCCTCGGCCGGCATGCCGAAACGCTGGATGCCGATGGCTCGCTCGCCGCCACGGTCGTGCCGTTGCTCGGATCGAGCGGGCTGCTGCGCCGCGGCGTGCCGGCTGCCTTCGGCGGCGATGGTGCGACGGTGAACGACGCGGTCCACTCGATCGCGGCGGTGGCGCAGCGGTCGCTGGCCGCCGCGTTCGTGTTCTGGGGGCAGCGGGTATTCATCGAGTATCTGTTGCACAGTCCGAACACGACCTTGCGCGATCGTTGGCTGCCGGGGCTGCTGGCCGGCCGGACGGCGGGCGCCACCGGGCTGTCGAACGCGATGAAGTTCCTGTCCGGCATCGAGGCGTTGCAGATCCGGGCGACCGGCGCCTTACCGGCCGGCGACCGGACGGATGGCCGTGTGATGAACGGCAGCGTGCCGTGGGCGACGAATCTGCGGCGCGAAGGGTTCGTCGTCGCGGTGGCCGTCGCCGGGGTCGGCGATGCATCTCCGTTCATCGCCGCGCTGCCGTCCGATCGTGTCGGGCTTTCGCGCAGCGACGATCTGGATCTGATCGCGCTGCGTGGCACGAATACCGCGTCGCTGATGCTGCGCGGTTTGCCGTTCGATGACGGCGACGTGATCGCCGACGATGCGCGCAACTGGCTGCCGCAGGTGCGCCCGGCGTTCCTCGGTCTGCAGTGTGGCCTGGCGCTGGGATTGGCCCGCGCGGCACTGGCGGCGGCGCGCGAGCGCGGCGCGAACCTGCGTCCGGTGCTCGGTCCGGCGATCGACTCGATCGGGCGCGAGCTCCAGGACACGACGGCGGCGCTGACCGCCGGCCTCGCCGACGAACGTTTCGTCGCAGATGCCCCGGCCTTGTTCAGATTGCGGATCCGCCTTGCCGAAGCCACTCAGCAGGCGGTGCAGCACGAGCTGATGGCCAGCGGCGGACGTGCCTATCATCGCGACCAGCCTCTGGGCTTCGCGCGCCGCTGGCGCGAGGCGGCGTTCATCCCGATCGTGACGCCCAGTCTCACGCAGTTGCAGGGTGAACTGCTCAAACGGGCGGCTGCTGCCCGATGAGCAGTCCGGTGCTCGATGTCCCGGATCCGTCCCACGCGCTGCGGGCACGGGACCTGGTGTTCGCCTATCCCGATCGGATGCCGGTATTCGAGAACGTTGCGATCGATGTGAAGGCGCGCGAGATCGTCTGCCTGCTGGGCGCGAGCGGCTGCGGAAAATCGACGCTGCTGAAGGTGCTGGCGCAGCTCGAGCCCGCGCAGCGCGGCTCGGTCGAGTATTTCGGTGAGCCGCGCAGGGCGCCGCATCCGCGGGCGGCGCTGCTGTTCCAGCGGCCGGGGCTGCTGCCGTGGCTGAACGTCGGCGGCAATGTCGGCTTCGGTCTGGATTTCGAGAGGCAGCCACCGATCTCGGTCGAGGCGCGCCGGCGCCGGGCTCAGCAGGCGCTGGCGGCCGTGGGAATGTCCGGCCAGGAGCGGCTGTATCCGGCGCAGTTGTCGGGCGGAATGGCGCAGCGGGTCGCGCTGGCTCGCGCGCGGGCCTTCGAGCCGCTGCTGTTGCTGGCCGACGAACCTTTCTCCGCGCTGGATGCCATCACCCGCGCGGACATGCAGACGCTGCTCGTCGATCTCGTGCAGCGCTGGCACACCGCGGCGCTGCTGGTCACGCACGAGATCGACGAGGCGATCCTGGTGGCCGACCGCATCATCCTGATGGGCCTTCCTGCAGCGGGCCGCCCGGCCGGCGTTCTGCGGGAATGGGCCGTGCCGATCCCTCGTCCCAGGGAACGGCACCGTGAGTCGGTGATGTCGCTTCGCCTCGACATCCTTTCGGCGCTGCATGCGCAGCGCCGCGAACCTTGAACCTGGAGCGATTCTCCGATGCATGCGTCCCTGTTCGACCGGCGGCACCGTCCTTGCAGCGCCGCCGATTGCGGTTGCGGCCTGACGCGGCGCGACATGTTCCGCCTGACCGCGATGACCGCCGCGGGAGCGGCCGCCTCGCTGCTGGCGGCGGGCGACGCCCGCGCGCAGCAGTCGCGCGGCGACGATCAGCCGGTACGGATCGGCTACCTGCCGATCACCGATGCCACGCCGCTGCTGGTGGCGCACGGCCGCCGTCTGTATGAAGCCGAGGGCTTGAAGACCGAGGCGCCGCGGCTGTTCCGTAGCTGGGCGCAGATCGTCGAGGCTTTCGTGGCCGGCCAGGTCAACGTGATCCACCTGCTGACGCCGGCGGCGCTGTGGGTGCGCTACGGCTCGAAGTTCCCGGCCAGGATCGTCGCCTGGAATCATGTCAACGGGTCGGCGCTGACGGTCGCGCCGTCGATCAACAGCATCTCGGAACTGGGTGGCCGGACCGTCGCGGTGCCGTTCTGGTATTCGATCCACAACATCCTGCTGCAGCAGTTGCTGCGGGAAGCCGGGCTGGTGCCGGTGACGCGGCCGCGCGATGCCCGGATCGATCCGAAGCAGGTGAACCTGGTCGTGCTGGCGCCGGCGGAAATGGTGTCGGCGCTGGCGGCGAAGTCGATCGCCGGCTTCATCGTTGCCGACCCGTTCAACGCGGCGGCAGAGATCGCCGGGGTCGGCAAGGTGCTGCGATTCTCGGGCGACGTGTGGAAGAACCACGCCTGCTGCATCACGTTCCTGGCGGAGCGGGACCTGGCCGAGCGGCCGCAGTGGGCGCAACGGGTCACCAACGCGCTGGTCCGGGCGCAGCTCTGGACCCGCGACAATCAGATCGAAACCGCGCGCCTGCTGGCCAACACCGGTGACGGACGCTACACGCCGCATCCGTTGCAGACGTTGTCCAAGGTGCTGGCCGCCACCGACTATGCGGCCTATGAAGCCAGCGGCGTGGTCCGCCACAAGGGATGGCTGCAGCGGCGCATCGACTTCCAGCCCTATCCGTTCGCCAGCTACACCGAGGAACTGGTGCGCGCGATCCGGCAGACCCGCGTGGAAGGCGATACGAGCTTCCTCGAGTCGCTGGATCCGAAGTTCGTGGCCGCGGATCTGGTCGACGACCGGTTCGTGCGCAAGGCGATATCGGCGGTCGGCGGACCCCAGGTGTTCGGTCTGCCGCCGGATCTGATCCGCAAGGAAGTCGTTCAGGTGTGAAGCGGGTGTGAAGCGGGGGTGAAGCGGGGGTGAAGCGGGGTGACGATGCAGGGGACCGATGCGGCGACCAGCGGGCGGACACCGGCAGCCGTGAGCCGGCAGCGCGAGCCGGCATCGGGGCCGGCATCGGGGCCGGCATCGGGGCTGATGAAGCCGGCGCGCGGCGCGCTGCGCTGGTCGCTTCCCTGGCTGGGCGTGGCGGCGTCGCTGTTGGCCTGGTGGGCCGGAACGGCATTGCTGGCGCAGCGCACTCCGATCGCGGCCGCGTTCGCGCCCTGGCCATCGGCCCAGGCGCTCGGCCGGCTGCTGGCCGGCGCCGACATCTGGTGGCATCTGTGGCTGAGCCTGCAGCGGGTGGCGGTCGGGCTGGCGCTGGCTTGTGCGATCGGAATCCCGCTCGGCATCCTCACCGGTCTGTCCCGGCGGTTCGCCGAGGGCTCGACCCCGCTGTTCCAGTTCCTGCGGATGATCTCGCCGTTGTCGTGGATGCCGCTTGCGGTGATGGTGCTCGGCGTCGGCGACGCGCCGGTGTACTTCCTGCTGACCTTCGCCGCGGTGTGGCCGATGCTGCTGAACACCGCCGCGGGGGTCGCGCAGCTCGATCCGCACTGGCTGCTGCTCGCCCGCAGTCTGTCGGCGACGCGGCGTGAGCTGGTCTTGCGGGTCGTGCTGCCGGGCATCACCGCCCACGTCCTGACTGGCGTGCGCCTGTCGATCGGCATCATCTGGATCGTGCTGGTGCCGGCCGAGATGCTCGGGGTATCGGCGGGGCTGGGATACTTCATCCTCGATACCCGCGACCGGCTCGCCTATTCGGAGCTGATGGCGGCGATCGTGCTGATCGGCCTGCTGGGCTATCTGCTGGATCACGCGGCGCGCTGGCTTCACGGCCGCTGGCTGCACCGCTGAATGCACCGCTGAACCGCCGCGGATCGCCGGATACGCGGTGATGCGCGGTGATGCGCGGAACCGAGCAAGCGTATCCGAATATCTTCGTTGGCCGCGGCGCATCAGGCCTCTAACGTACCGCTTCGTTCCAAAGCGATCGTTGCATGACGCCTGTGTGGCCCTCACCTCTGATCTACCGGCGGCCATTGCTGGCCGACACGCCGCCTGCCGGCACGCCTGCCTCCCTGGCCGGTCCGGCCACCGGCTCGCCGCTGCCGTCGCAGAGCGGGCCGATCGTCCGCCTCGAGTCGGCCAGCCGGCGGTTCGGACGGGTGGTCGCGCTCGACGGGGTCGATCTGCAGGTCGAGCGGGGCGAGATCTTCGGCATCATCGGGCGCAGCGGCGCCGGCAAGTCGACGCTGGTGCGCACGCTGAATGCGCTGGAGCGTGTCGACGAGGGCCGCGTCGTCGTCGACGGCCATGATCTTTCGTCGCTGAACGAGGCCGGGCTCAATCGCGTACGCCGCGGCATCGGCATGATCTTCCAGCATTTCAATCTGCTGTCCGCGAAGACGGTGTTCGAGAACGTCGAGCTGCCGCTGAAGCTGGCGGGCCGGTCGCGGGCGGACCGCGTCGCGGCGGTCCGGCGGCTGCTCGAGCTGGTGGGCCTGCGCGACAAGGCCGATGTCCATCCGGCCAGGCTGTCCGGCGGTCAGAAGCAGCGGGTGGGCATCGCCCGTGCGCTGGTGGCGGGGCCTTCGCTGCTGCTGTCCGACGAAGCCACCTCCGCGCTGGATCCGGAGACCACGCTGTCGATCCTGCGGCTGCTGAAGACGCTGAACGCATCGCTGGGCGTCACCATCGTGCTGATCACCCACGAGATGAGCGTGATCCGCGAGATCTGCGACCGGGTCGCCGTGCTCGACCAGGGCCGCATCGTCGAGCAGGGGCCGGTCTGGCAGGTCTTCGCGCGGCCGCGGGCCGACATCACCCGCGGCCTGCTCAGGACCGTCCGGCCGCCGCTGCCGCAGGCGCTGCAGGACCGGCTGCTGGCCGAGGTGCCGGCTGCGGGGCGCACGCTGCTGCGGGTGGACGCCGGCGCCGACGACGGCCATGCCGACGCGCTGGCGATACTGGCCGGCGCTGCCGGCGGCCGGGTCGCGATCGAACATGCCGAGGTGGACCGGATCGGCGAGCACTCGGTGGGCTCGGTGACGTTCTCGGTACCCGTTGCGGCGGCGGGCGTGGTGCAGGCGGCCTTCGCCGAGCGGGGCGTGGTCATCGAGGTGCTCGGCCATGTCGCAGGCTGACATCGATCTCTTCGTCAATGCGCTGACCGAGACGGCCGTGATGGTGGCGGTCTCCGGTTCGCTGTCGTTCCTGCTGGGGCTGCCGTTGGGTCTGCTGCTGGTGGCGACCGATCGGGGCGGCATCTGGGAGCGGCCGGGGCTGAACCGGGCGCTCGGCAGCCTGGTCAACGCGTTCCGTTCCACGCCTTTCATCATCCTGCTGGTGGCGCTGATCCCGCTGACCCGGTTCATCGTCGGCACGACGATCGGCGTCGCCGCGGCGATCGTGCCGCTGACCTTCGCCGCCACGCCGTACTTCGCCCGCATCGCGGAGATGAGCCTTCGCGAGGTCGATCGAGGACTGATCGAGGCGATGCGCGCGATGGGCGCCACCCGCTGGCAGATCGTCCGCGAGGCGCTGGTGCCGGAAGCGCTGCCGGGCCTGGTGGCGGGTTTCACGGTGACGCTGGTCACGTTGATCGGCGCGTCGGCGATGGCGGGCGCGGTCGGCGCGGGAGGCCTGGGCGATCTGGCGATCCGCTACGGTTACCAGCGCTTCGAGACCGACATCATGCTCGGCGTCATCGCGGTGCTGATCATCATCGTCGCCGGCGTGCAGCATGCGGGCGACCGCCTTGCGCGCCGGCTCAACCGTCGTCTCTGACGACCTTCGCATCTGCAAAACAACGGGAAACGTTCATGGCTTCGAGATTCGTGAGACTGGTCGGTGGTCTGCTGTTCGCCGTCGTCGCAGCGTCGGCGGCGGCGCAGGATCGGGTGAAGGTCGGTGTGTCCGGCGGCGACGGCGAGATCATCTGGGCCAAGGTCAAGGAGGTCGCCAGGCGGCAGGGCCTCGAGGTGGACGTCATCGTGTTCAACGACTACCTGCTGCCGAATGCCGCGCTGGACAGCGGCGACCTGGATGCCAACGCGTTCCAGCACAAGCCGTTCCTCGAGAACCAGATCAAGTCGCGCGGGTACAAGCTGGTCGCCATCGGCGACACCATCGTCGCGCCGATCGGCCTGTATTCGAGCAGATTCAAGTCGCTGGCCCAGCTTCCCGACGGCGCCACCGTTGGCATTCCGAACGATCCGTCCAACGGCGGCAGAGGGCTGCTGCTGCTTCAGCAGGAGAAACTGGTCAAGCTGCGCGACGGCGTCGGCATCCTGCCGACCGTGCGGGACATCGTCGACAATCCGAAGAAGCTCAGGTTCCGCGAGATCGACGCCGCGCAGCTTTCGCGCAGCCTGGCCGACCTGGATGCGGCCGTCATCAACACCAACTACGCCACGCAGGCCAAGCTGCGGCCGGGCAAGGACTCGATCGCGATCGAGTCCACGCGGAACAATCCGTACGGCAACGTCATCGCGGTGCGTGCGGCCGACAAGGACAAGCCGGTGTTCAGGAAGCTGGTGTCGGCCTTTCAGAACGACGAGATCCGGCAGTTCATCAACCAGCGCTTCGACGGGGCCATTCTGCCGGTGTTCTGATGCAGCGGCGGCCGGGCCGGCGCGGTTTGGCCCCGGTCGAGGATGCCGGTCGAGGATGCGCGTATGCGCGGCGACGATCAGCCGTCGAGCGCGTTGCGGGCAGCCGGCAGGCTGGTACGGGCAGGCGAGTCCGGCACGTAGCGGTCGGCCTGGATGTCGGGTGTCACGCCGTGCGTGAACACCTCGTCGGTGATCGGCAGGAGCTCTTCGTTCCAGCGCTGCCATTGCGTGCGCAGGCGATCGAAGATGTCCGGATGCCGGCGGCGCAGGTTGGCGCGCTCGCGTGCATCCACGGCCAGGTCGAACAGGAACTCGTTGTCGTTGATCTTCAGATATTTCCAGTCGCCGTCGCGTACCGCGCGCTGTGCCTGCGCCTTGTAGCGCCAGTACAGCGTGCGCGGCCAGGGCGGGCGCTCACCGGTCAGCGCGGGCAGGATGTCCTGCCCGTCGCTCGGGTATCCGGGATCGGGCGGCACGCCTGCTGCAGCGAGCAGCGTGGGCAGCCAGTCCATCGTGATGGTGACCTGATCGCTCACCTGCGGCCGCAGGCGGGCGGGCCAGCGCAGCAACGTGGGCACGCGCAGCCCGCCTTCGAGCAGGACGGTCTTCTGGCCGGGGAACGGCCAGGGCCTCGAGAAGCGCTCCCCGCCGTTGTCGCTGGTGAACACCACGATCGTGTCGTCGGTCCGACCAATGTCGTCCAGCGCGGCGAGCACCTGGCCGACGGCACTGTCCAGCGAACGCACCATCGCGGCGTAAGTCTGCAGGTTACCGCCGTCGTAGTGGAAGAGATCGGTGATCGAGCGCGACACCGCCTCGTCGTCCGGACCTACCCACGGCCAGTGCGGTGCGGTGAAGTGCAGCGACAGGAAGAACGGTGACCGGGGATCCTGCGCACGCAGATGCGCCGACGCCTCGTCGGCCAGGATCTGCGTGTAGTAGCCGACGCGTTCGACCGGCAGGTCGTCGTCCCACAGGTCCCGCGCCACCTGCTCGCCGGGCTTGTGCGTGAAGTAGTCGAGCGCCCCGCCGTGGTTACCGAAGAAGCGGTCATAGCCGCTCTTGCGCGGCCCGAATTCGGGCGGACCGCCGAGGTGCCACTTGCCGATCAGCGCGGTGTCGTAGCCCGCGTCGCGCAGCAGCGACGGCAGTGTCGGATGCTCGGGCGGCAGACCGAACCGCTGACCGCTGCGCGACGGGCCGGCGATCGGCTCCTCCAGCCCGCCGCGCAGGCGGTACTGGGAGCGGCCGGTCATCAGCGCGCAACGAGAGGGCGAGCACACGGCCGAGTTGGAATACGCCTGCGTGAAGCGCACGCCCTGCGAGGCGAGCCGGTCGAGGCGAGGGGTCAGGAAGTCGGTCTGACCGTAGACGCTCAGGTCGGCCCAGCCCAGATCGTCGGCAACGATGAACAGGACGCTGGGGCGGTCGGCCCGGCTCATGGCTGCGGCTTGCCGCCGGCGTTCAGTCTCGGCCACGCGTTTTCCAGCTTCAGCTCCTTCAGCGCCGCTTCGACGAATTGCGGCGCGACCCAGGCGTCCACGTCCACGTTCTGCTTGATCAGCCCGAGCTTCAGCGCATCGGCCACCACGCTTTTGTAGACGGCCACCGCCGCGCCATCGACCCGTGGCGAATGGCGTGCGCGAAGGTTCTCGCCGTCGAACTCGGCCTGGAACGTGGCCTGCCCCTGGCCGCTGTGCTCGCCCCACAGCGCCAGCAGGGCCGCGCGGTTGGCTTCTTCGCTGGCCCACTGCGACGCGCGGACGATCTGCCTGGCGATGCGCGTCGTCGCCGCCGAGTACTTCGAGATGAACTCCTCGGTGGCCAGCACCGATGCGAAGATCGCGTAGGCCGGCCCGCGCCCCTTCGTGCTGACCGGCAGGGTCACGCCCTTGTCCTTCAGAAGGTGCAGGTCGGCGCCGCCGAACGTGGCGTCGACGTCCTTGCCGACGACGGCGGCCTTCGCGGTCGGCCAGTCCAGGTTGACCAGCCTGACGTCCTTCTCGGTGAGACCGACGTCGGCCAGCAGCGCGTCGAAGGGCCGCTGGTAGGCGGTGCCCTTCAGCACCGAAACCTTCCGTCCTTTCAGATCGGCGAACGTCCTGATGTCGGAGCCGGGTGCCACCGCCAGGTAGCTGTTCGAGCCGCGGCCGGTGATCGCGATCAGCCGCGTCGGCAGACCGCGCGCCCTGCCGATCACCGACGCCAGGTCGCCCAGGAACACCACGTCGAGCTGTCGGCTCGACAGCGCCTCGTTGACCGCCGGGCCGGCGCCGCGGAAGAAGGTCCATTCGATCTTGACGTTGTCCTTCGCGAACTCCTCCTCCAGCCAGCCGTTGGCCTTCACGACGGCCAGCGGGTTGCCGCCGGGAAACGGCTTGCCGGCCGTGCCAAGGTCGGGCGAGCCGATCCGGATCACGGTCGGAAGAGCCTGGGTTTGAGCGAATGCGACGGGGCAGGCCAGTACCACGGTGACGGAGCACCACAGAGCGAGCAGGGCGCGGCGTATGAAGGTTCGTTGGACGGGTTGCATGGGATGAGGATCCGTGACGGGGTTACAAGGAGCGAAGGGCTATCTAGGGCTGTCGGGCCGGAGGTGCCGGGCCGGAGCGGGTCCGGGGCTGAAGGGATATCAGCGGCAATCAAAGGCCAAGGGGCAATCGAACGCCAGCCGCAATCGAGTGCCATGCCGCTATCGGATGCTAAGCGGCGGTCGGTGGCTGGCCAACGAACGAAGCGGCATAAGCGGCACCGGTTTTCGAGCAAGCGCAGCGCGATGGGCGTGGGGCTGGCTGCAGCTTCGCCAGCGGTGTATCGCAGTCACCGGGCGCGCGGCGGGAGCAGGCAACGGAGCAGGCAACGGAGGCCTGGCGGTCAGCGCCCAACGCAGCATGGCGTCACCCGCCGTTATGCCGCGGCCGGATATTCAAAGGCGCAATCGCTCGTTCCGCAGTCCGCGGTCCGCTCCTAAAGTGCACGGACGATTCCCGCTGCCGTTCACTGACCGGCGCCGGGCCGCCGATGCACCAGGAACGTGACCAACATGCCGCTGCTCGATCCCCCTTCCGACGATCCCCTGGTGGCCACCGCCGTGCGGTTGCGCGAACGGTTCGCCGTCGACGCCGTCGAGCGCGACGAGGCCGGCGGCCGCCCGGTCGAGCAGGTGCGGCTGCTCAAGGAAAGCGGTCTGCTGACGGCGACGATACCGGTCGCTTACGGCGGTCTGGGCGCCACCTGGCTGTCGGTGCTGCGGGTGGTGCGGGAGTTCGCGAAGACCGATGGTTCGCTCGCGCATCTGTTCGGCTACCACCATCTGCCGATCCACCTGACTGCCGCCCGGGCGTCTGCGGAGCAGCTGCAGCGGCTGTACGGCGCGGCGGTGCGCGGGCAGTGGCTGTGGAGCAATTCCGGCAACGTGATGTCACCGACCTCCCATGCGGTGCGTACGACCGGCGACGATGGCTGGATCGTCACCGGCTTCCGGCCGTTCTCCAGTGGCAGTCACGTGGCCGACGTCATACAGATCACCTGGGACGATCCGCGCGGCCGCCGGCTGAGCGCGGTCGTCGAGGCCGATCGGCCGGGCATCGTCATCGAGGACGACTGGGACGGCATTGGCCAACGGCAGACGGGCAGCGGCACCGTCCGCTTCGAAGGCGTGCGCGTCGACGACGACGAGCTGCTCGGTGATCCCGACATCCCGCTGTCGCAGTTCGAGTCGTTGGTCACGCTGCTGCAGCAGAGCGTGCTGCTGAATGTGTTCGTCGGCAGCGCGCAGGGCGCGCTGACCGAGGCGCGCGGCTACACGACGACCAAGTCGCGTCCGTGGATCCATTCCGGCGTAGACCGTCATGTCGACGATCCATGGATCCAGCGCGGTTACGGCGAGCTGGCGATCCAGGTGCTGGCTGCCGGCGATCTGGCCGACCAGGCGGCGCGCAGCCTCGACGCCGTCTATGGCGCCGGCCGCGCGCTGACCGCCGAGCAGCGCGGCGCCCTCGCGATCGAGATTGCGACGGCCAACCTGTATGCCGGCCAGACGGGCCTGGCGGTCAGCAACGACATCTTCGAATACATGGGTGCGCGCTCGGCGACGGCCACCAACGGCTTCGACCGGTTCTGGCGCAACGTCCGCACGCATTCGCTGCACAACCCGGCCGAGTACAAGCTGCGCACCGTCGGCCACTGGTATCTGACCGGCGAGCCGCCGGTGCCCGCACCGTACCGTTGACCGCGGCGGCCGACGCCGCCTCGACCCGGAGCCCGCCATGTCCGCCCATGTCGCCCACCTGCCCATCGCCTCCGCGCATCTGCCCGACGGCTTCGATCCGCCGGACGACAATCCGTTCATCGCGAAGGCGCGGCTGCTGCGCAACCGTTTCGCCGAGGATGCGATCGAACGCGATCGGGCCGGCGGCCGGCCGATCGAGCAGATCCGGCTGCTGAAGGAGCATCGGCTGCTGGCGCTGCTGCTGCCGCGCGAAGTCGGCGGAGAGGACGAGCGGTGGTCGACCGTGCTGCGCATCGGCCGGCTGCTCGCGCAGGTCGACGGATCGCTGGGGCACCTGTTCGGCTATCACTACGCGAGCCTGCTGAGCCCGCGGCTGCACAAGGAGCCGCAGAAGACGCTGGATCTGTGGCGTCGTTCGGTCGCCGGCAACTGGTTCTGGGGCAACACCGCGAACAGCTTCTCGCGCAGCCTGTTCGGCCGTCGCGACGGCGACGGCTTCGTGCTCGACGGCTTCCGGCCGTTCACGTCGGGTTCCCACGTCGCCGACTATCTGCAGATCGCCTGGGAGGATCCGGACACCGACGAGCGACGGTTCGCGGCGATCCCGGCGGATCGCGAAGGCGTGGTGATCGAGGACGACTGGAACGGCATCGGCCAGCGCCAGACCGGCAGCGGCCGGGTCAGCTATCACGGCGTGCGGGTGCACGATCACGAGGTGCTCGGCACGCCGGCCAGGCTCGATCCCACCCGCGCGGCGCCCGAACCGTGGCGCACCGTGACGCCGCTGCAGCAGCAGAGCGTGCTGCTGAACGTGTTCGTCGGCAGCGCGCAGGGCGCGCTGAAGGCCGCCCGCGACTACACGCTGAACCAGTCGCGTCCGTGGATACACTCGGGGGTCAGGCGCCACATCGACGACCCGTGGGTGCAGCGCCAGTACGGCGAGCTGTACGTGCAGACCCGCGCGGCCACCGCGCTGGCCGACCGCGCGGCGGCGGCGCTCGATCATCTGGTCGGCCGCGGCGAGTCCCTGACCGCCGACGAACGCGGCGAAGCGGCGGTGACGATCGCCGCGGCCAACGCGCTGGCCGGCAAGGTCGCGCTGAAAGTCAGCAGCGAGATCTTCGAAGTCACCGGTGCGCGTTCGGCAGTGCGCCGCCACGGGCTGGACCGTTTCTGGCGCAACGTGCGCATCCATACCTTGCACAACCCCACCGAGTACAAGGTGCGCAACGTCGGGCGCTGGGCGCTGGGCGAAGGCTGGCCGGAGCCGGGGACGTTCCAGTGAATACCCGGGTCCGCCGCTTTGGACCCCCACGAACCTACAGGGCGAAACCCATGTCGACCATCACGCGTGAACCGGCCGTCGTCGGCGCCGGGCAGGACGAGCTCGCCGATTCCGTGCAGGTGTGGCCGTCGTCGATCCACATCGGCGCCGAGATCCGCGGCGTGAACCTGCGCGCCCCGTTGTCCGCGGCGGAGGTCCGCGCGATCCGTCAGGCGTTGCTGAAGTGGAAGGTGCTCTTCTTTCGCGATCAGCCGCTGGATCACGATCAGCAGATCGCGTTCGCGCGGCACTTCGGCGAACTGACCGTCGGGCATCCTGTGTTCGGATTCGTCGACGGTCACCCGCAGATCTATTCGATCGCGCGCGAGCGGACCGCCAACCGGTTCGAGGGGGATCGTCTGGTCCGGCCGTGGACCGGCTGGCACACCGACGTGACCGCGGCGGTCAATCCCCCGTGGGGGTCGATCCTGCGCGGCGTGGTGATCCCGCCGTATGGCGGCGATACCCAGTGGACGAACCTGGTGGCCGCCTACAACGGGCTGTCGGCGCCGCTGCGGGCTTTCGTCGACACGCTGCGCGGCGAGCACCGGTTCACGCCGCCCGAAGGCCGCCGGGCGACCGAGACCTTCGACCGACAGGTGCGCGCCACGCCGCTGGTCAGCGAACATCCACTGGTCCGCGTGCATCCCGAGACCGGCGAGAAGGCGCTGTACACCAGCCCGTCGTTCCTCAAGCGCATCGTCGGACTCAGTCCGCGCGAAAGTCAGCATCTGCTGGAGCTGCTGTTCGAGCACACGATCCGGCCGGAGTACACCGTCCGCTTCCGCTGGGAGCCCGGATCGCTGGCGTTCTGGGACAACCGGGCCACCGCGCACTTGGCGCCGGTGGACATCTTCGATTCGCCGTTCGACCGGCAGCTCTACCGGGTGACGCTGGTCGGCGACGTGCCGGTCGGACCCGACGGACGCGAATCGATCGCGATAGAGGGTGAACCGGTGTCCGCGCATTCGGTGGAATGATGCGGGCTGCAGGGCGCAGCTCATGTGCTTGGAACGAACCGGCGAAGAGGCATCGGTGGTCGTCGCGCTGCAGAACGCCGCGTCGGTGGCCAGCCTGATCCTGACCACCGAGGCGATCCTGGCCGAGATTCCGGAAGACAAGCCGGCACCGGCCGGCGTGCCGGGAGGAGCGGGGGGATTCGGGGGCGGCGAGTTCTGAGGGATTCCGGGTGGTCACTCCGGCTGGCCCTGAGCGACGAGGGGCTGGCCGGTGTCCCGCTCGGTGGCAGTCCTGCTGTCCGGCCGGCGGCGGGGTCGTCGATCAGCGATCAGCGATCAGCGTTCGGCGAACGCTCGCTCGACGACGAAATCGCCGGGCGTCGAGGTATTGCCCTCGCGGAAGCCGCGCCATTCCAGTATTCGTCGGAGATCGGTCAGCAGGCCCGGGCTGCCGCAGAACATCACCCTGTCCTCCTCGGGCGACAGCGGCGGCAGGCCGAGGTCGCCGGTCAGCTTGTCGGTCTCGATCAGGTCGGTCAGCCGCCCCATGTTGCGGAACTCCTCGCGCGTGACCGTCGGGTAGTAGCGCAACTGGCGCGACACGATTTCGCCCAGATACTCATGCCGCGGCAGGTGGTCGATGACCAGGTCGTGATACGCCAGTTCGTCGATCTGGCGCACACCGTGCGCGAGCACCACCGTCTGATATTTCTCGTAGGTCTGCGGATCCCGGATGATGCTCATGAAGGGCGCCAGCCCGGTACCGGTGCCCAGCAGGTACAGGCGTTTGCCGGGTAACGTGTAGTCGATCAGCAGTGTGCCGGTGGGCTTGCGGCCGATGATCACCGTGTCGCCCGGCTGGATGTGCTGCAGCCGGGAGGTCAGCGGGCCGTCGTCGACCTTGATGCTGAGAAACTCCAGGTATTCCTCGTGATTGGGGCTGACGATGCTGTAGGCGCGCAGCAGCGGGCGGCCGTCGACGCGCAGCCCGATCATCGTGAAGTGACCGTTCGAAAAGCGCAGCGCGGGATCGCGCGTGGTCGTGAAGGTGAACAGGCGATCGGTCCAGTGGTGGACGGACCGCACTTTTTCTTCGCTGAAGGCACTCATCGGTGGTTGCGGGCAGTGGTGGGATCCGCCGAGTCTGTCCGACGCCGGCGGCCTGCCCAACGACGGATTCGTTCGTTCGATATGCAGGCGGTATGCAGGAGGCGGCCGCGGTGCGCCGGAGACGCTGCCGGCGCACCGCGGGGATTCTCCCGTCAACGCCGCGCCAGGTCGCGCAGCACCGCCGCCAGATGATCGACTTCGTCGCAGGTGTTGTAGAACGCCAGCGACGGCCGGACGGTGGCCTCCAGGCCGAAGCGGCGCAGGATCGGCTGGGCGCAATGGTGGCCGGCCCGCACTGCGATGCCTTCCTGGTTCAGCGCGCTGCCGACTTCCTCCGGCGCGTATCCATCGAGCACGAACGACAGCACGCTGGCCTTGTCGCGGGCGGTGCCGATCAGCCGCAGGCCGCGGACACCCAGCAGCTTGTGCGTCGCGTACTCCAGCAGATCGTGCTCGTAGCGCGCGATCACCGGCAGGCCGATCCGCTGCACATAGTCCAGCGCCGCCCCCAGTCCCGCCGCATCGGCGATGTTGCCGGTGCCGGCCTCGAAGCGGGCCGGCGCGGGCTGGAACTCGGTGTGCTCGAACGTCACGTCGGCGATCATGTTGCCGCCGCCCTGCCAGGGCGGCGAGTCCTCGAGCAGCGCGCGCCTGCCGTACACCGCGCCGATGCCGGTCGGTGCGAA
Source organism: Burkholderiaceae bacterium (assembly GCA_036826495.1). Classification (GTDB taxonomy): domain Bacteria; phylum Pseudomonadota; class Gammaproteobacteria; order Burkholderiales; family Burkholderiaceae_E; genus DAISWF01. The sequence continues at coordinate 39,041 of DAISWF010000002.1, read as the reverse complement.
CACCTTGTGGCCGGAGAACACGAAGAAGTCGGCATCGAGCGCCTGCACGTCGACCGGCATGTGCGACACCGACTGGGCGCCGTCGACGATCGCGATCGCGCCGGCGCGGTGAGCGAGCGCTATGACCTCGGCCACCGGCACCACGGTGCCCAGCGCGTTCGACACCTGCGTGATCGACACGATCTTCGTGCGATCGTTCAGCAGCCGGCGGACGTCGTCGAGGCGGATCTGCCCCGATTCGTCGACCGGAATCACGCGCAGCCGGGCGCCCACGTCGCGCGCGAGCTGCTGCCACGGCACGATGTTGGCGTGATGCTCCAGGTGCGAGACGACGATCTCGTCGCCTTCGCCGACGTGCTGCCTACCCCATGTGCCGGCGATCAGGTTGATGCCCTCGGTGGCGCCGCGAACGAAGATCACCTCGTCGGCCGAAGCCGCGTTCAGAAACCGCCGCACCGTCTCCCGGGCGCCTTCGTAGGCGTCGGTGGCGCGCGCGGCCAGCGTGTGCGCGGCGCGATGGATGTTCGAGTTCTCGTGACGGTAGAAGTGCGCGAGGCGGTCGATCACCGCCTGCGGCTTCTGCGTGGTGGCGGCATTGTCGAACCAGACCAGCGGACGCCCGTTCACGCGTTCGGCCAGGATCGGGAAGTCGCGGCGCACCGCGTGCACGTCGAACACCACGCGCGGCGCGGCGCCGGTGGGCGGCGGCAGGTCGATGCCGGGAACCCGCGGCTCCGCCAGGAAGTAGTACGGGCTGGCCGATGCGGTGGGCGGGGGCTCGGCAAACTGGAACGGGCTGGCCAAGGCGGGTGCCGAGGGGTCGGCGAAATAGAACGCCGTGGCCGGTGCGGCGGGTGCCGGCAGCGCGGTGCCCGGGATCGCCGCCGCAGGTACGGATACCGCCGGCACCTGGGGGATCGCCGGCGTCAGCGGCACGAAGCCCGGAAATCCGGCGGCCGCGCCGACCCTGGGCACGTCCGGAGCGGCCGCCGGCCGGCTGGCGGGCAGCCCGAACGTCGGGACGATCGCGTCATGCGGGCCTGCGGCCGCCGGTATCGCCTGCACGCCGCCGGGCAGCGCCGCGGTGCTCGGCAGTGCCGCAGTGCTTGGCAGCAACGCGGTGCTCCGCAGCGCCGCGATCTCCTCCGGCAGCGCCGCTCCAGTCGGCGCGGCCGCCGCGGCAGCGGGCAGCGCCGCCGCCGCGCCGACCGGTGCCGCCGTGCCGATCGAGGCGCCGGGCAGTTTCACCGGCAGCAGCCCCACGCCACCGGCGATACGCTGCGCCACCACACCCGGCGAAGCCGGCAGCGCGCTGAAGAAATCGTTCGCCAGCCGGGCCAGTTCCTCGACACCGGGCAGCCCGATGGCTGCCGGATCACTTGTAGGTGTCGGGATAGTCATGGTACTTGCCGACTTCGACGTCATCGAGCACCGCCAGCGCATCCTCGGTCAGCACCGCCAGCGAGCAATACAGCGAGATCAGGTAGGACGCGATCGCATTGCGGCTGATGCCCATGAACCGCACCGACAGGCCGGGACTCTGCTCGCCGGCCAGCCCCGGCTGGAACAGGCCGACCACGCCCTGGCGTTTGTCGCCGACGCGCAGCAGCAGGATCTTCGATTTGCCGTCCGCGACCGGCACCTTGTCCGACGGGATCAGCGGGATGCCGCGCCAGGTGATGAACTGCGAACCGAACAGGCTGACGGTGGGCGGCGGCACGCCGCGCCGCGTGCATTCGCGGCCGAATGCGGCGATCGCCAGCGGATGGGTCAGGAAGAACGCCGGTTCCTTCCAGACCTTCGTCAGCAGTTCGTCGAGGTCGTCGGGAGTCGGCGCGCCGGTCAGCGTGAACACCCGCTGGGAATCGGCGACGTTGGCCAGCAGGCCATAGTCCGGATTGTTGATCAGCTCGCTTTCCTGCCGCTCCTTGATCGTCTCGATGGTCAGCCGGAGCTGTTCCTTGATCTGGTCGTGCGGGCTGCTGTAGAGGTCCGAGACGCGGGTATGCACGTCCAGCACCGTGCTGACCGCGTTCAGGAAATATTCGCGCGGCTGCTCTTCGTAGTCGACGAAGGTCTGCGGCAGCTCCGCCTCGTCGCGGGCGGTGCAGGCGACCTGCACCTGCTGCGGATTCTTGACGCGATTCAGACGATAGATGCCGGCCTCCACGGGCAGCCACTGCAGCAGATGCACCAGCCAGCGCGGGCTGATCGTCGAAAGCTGAGGAACGGTCTTGGTGGCGTTGGCGAGCTGGCGCGCGGCGTTGTCGCCGAGTGCCTGCTGGATCTCGGACATTCAGGGCTCCTTGGGTGGATCGGGATCTGGATCGGTTGGATGCTGCTGGCTGGATGCCTGGACGATCTGGCTGCCGGGCGGGACGCTGCGGGTCAGCCAGACGTTGCCGCCGATCGTCGAGCCCCGGCCGATCGTGACCCGGCCGAGGATCGTCGCGCCGGCGTACACGACGACGTCGTCCTCGAGGATCGGATGACGATCGCCGCCCTTGACCAGCCGGCCGTCTTCGCTGGCGGCGAAGCGCTTGGCCCCGAGCGTGACGGCCTGATACAGGCGCACCCGTTCGCCGATGACCGCCGTCTCGCCGATGACGACGCCGGTGCCGTGATCGATGAAGAAGCCCGGCCCGATGCGCGCGCCAGGATGGATGTCGATGCCGGTCAGCGAATGCGAAAGCTCGGCGACGATGCGGGCGATCAGCGGCACGCCCAGCTCATGCAGGCGATGCGCGATCCGGTGATGGATGATCGCCAGCACGCCCGGATAGCACAGCAGCACCTCGTCGACGCTCCGTGCGGCGGGGTCGCCGCGGAACGCGGCCAGCACGTCGGTGTCGAGCAGCTCGCGCAGCGCCGGCAGCGATGCGGCGAACTGCCGGACGATCGTGCCGGTCTGGCCCGACCGCTCGGCATCGCTGCGCGACGCCAGCCGGTTCTGGTGGCCGAGCTCCAGCCGCACCTGCGCGTACAGATCGTGCAGCACGGCGTCCAGCGTGTGTCCGATGTAGTAGTCCTCGGACGACTGGCGCAGATCGAGCGGACCCAGGCGCATCGGAAACAGCGCACTGCGCAGGCGATCGAGGATCGAGGACAATGCCTCGCGCGACGGCAGCTCGCGGCCGCCGGCCTCGATCGGGCGCTGCTGCGAATGCCGCCAGCGCTCGCGGGCCCGGCGCAGGCCGGCCAGCACGGTGTCGAGGTCGAAGTCGTCGGCAGCGATCATCGCCGTGGCCGCCCTGGTTGTTATTCGTTGTGGAAGAGGGCGGCCGGTGCCGGTCAGTCCTGCTGCCAGGGCAATCCGTGATGGCGCCAGCCGTTGTGCCGGCCGCGCTGCTTCAGTTCGTCCAGGTCGCCTTCGAATCCTTCGAGCACGTTGAACACGCGCTCGAACCCCGCGGCCGTCGCTGCCTGCGCGGCCTGGGCTGAGCGGTTGCCGCTGCGGCACAGCAGCAGCACGACCTGATCGCGGCCGACCTTGGCCTCGAGCTCGCGGACGAACCGCGGATTGCGGGTCAGGCTGGTGCCGGTGGCCCAGGGCACGTGCAGGCTGCCGGGCACGAAGCCGACGAACTTGCGCTCCTCGGCGGAACGCACGTCGACCAGCGCCGCGCGACCTTGCTGGAACAGCTTCCAGGCGTCGACCGGAGAGACGCCGCCGCTGTACGGCAGGCTGGCTTCACGGGCGGCTTCGCGTGCCGCCTGCAGGATCGCATCCGGCGCTTCGAGTATGTCGATAGCCATCTGGGGTCTCGTCGGCCGGCGGTCTTTGCCGCCGGGCCGCTCGCGCATGTCGTTGGAGATGGCCGAGATGTTAGTGAGCGTCGCGATGGCCGGGAACCAAGAAAAAACGTCTAGCTTATGAAGCGGCGGACTTAGAAAGAGAACGCGGCAGGCAGAAGCAAACTCCGATTTCTTCTTTCGCGCACCGGCGGACGGTCGGCATCATCACATTCGTCTCCTCCATCCATGTCGATGGATTTGGCCCGGCCGGATTCAACGGCCGGGCAGTTTTTTCCTGGGAGACCCACGAACGGAGCCCATCGATGAGCCGAGACCGTCTGCTGCTGCTCGAGGCCGGATTCGACGATCCGAAGTTTCCCGGCGATCGTTTCGTCTGCCCGCACGGGCTGCCGATCGTCGGACTGCTCGCGTCGGCGCCCGAGCAGGCGAACCGTCTGGACGTCGAATACATCGGCTTCCAGCGCCCGCGGCAGCGTGTGATCGAACTGCTGGATGCCGAGCATCAGGGATTGCCCGTGCTGCTGCTGGGCGACGAGCTGCCGGTGCCCGCGGATGCGAAGACGCTCGGCTCCACCCACTACGTGGACGACAGCCGTCGGATCCTCGAGCTGCTGACCGAGCGGCACGGCTTCCCGAAGGTCCATTGATTCACTGGAATTCCGCATGAGTGATCCCGCATCGCAAGTCAGTGATGTCGATGCCGCGGCGCGCGAGGCGCTGCGGCTGCTCGGTGCCGCCCCCGACAACTGGGTGCCCGATCATCCGGGCATCGACCACAACGTGCTGGTCGTCGGCGGCGGCCAGAACGGCAGCACGTTCGCGTTCGCGCTGAGCCGCGCGGGCATCGGCCGGGTGTCGGTGATCGATGCCGCCGTTGATGAGCACGAGGCGGGCATCTGGCGCGCGCGGGCACGCATGCATCAGCTGCGCACCCCGAAGACGTTGACCGGGCCGGAGCTGGGCGTGCCGGCGCTCGGATTCCAGGCCTGGTACGAGGCACGGCACGGAGCGGCGGGCTTCGCGACGCTGGAACGGATCCCGCGGCTGGCGTGGGCCGACTACCTCGACTGGTATCGCCGCTTTCTCGGCGTGCAGGTGCGCTATGCGACGCGGCTGGTCAGGATCGAGCCGGTCGCCGATGCGGCCCTGCCGCATTTCCGTCTGCACCTGGCGATCGGCCGCGAGGGGCGGGAACGGGTGGAGACCGCCCGTAAGGTGATCCTCGCCACCGGCGTCGCCGGCAATGGCGCTCCGGCGTTGCCCGCCGTGCTGCACGAGATCCAGGCGGCCGGGCTGGCGGCGCACACCGCCGACGACATCGACTTCGACGGGCTGCGGGGCAAGCGCGTCGCGGTGATCGGCGCCGCCGCGTCTGCGTTCGACGCCGCGGCCGTCGCGCTGGAGTCCGGCGCGGCGGCCGTGCACCTGTATGCGCGGCGCGATCATCTGGCCGCCACGCCGGTGATCCGCGCCCGCGGTTATCCCGGCATCTTCGACAACTATCGCGCGCTGCCCGATGCGACCCGCTGGCACCATGCGGTCCGCTTCCGGCGGCTAGGTTCGACGGCGCCGGTCGATTCGATCCGGCGCGTCACGGCCTGGCCCGGATTCCATCTGCATCTCGGCACGGTCTGGACCGATGCCCGCGTCGAAGACGGCAAGGTCATCGCGACGGCGGGCGGCGAAGCCGTCGGTTTCGACTTCGTCATCGCCGGCACCGGGTATCGCGTCGACGCGGCGCTGCGGCCGGAGCTGGCCGGCTTCGCCTCGTCGATCGCCCGCTGGCGCGATCGTTACGTGCCGCCCGCCGACGAACGCGACGACGAGCTCGGCGAGTCCCCGTATCTCGGGGAGGGACTCGAGTATCTGGAGCGTGCGGCCGGCACCGCGCCGTGGCTGCGCGACATACACGTGTTCAATGCGGGCGGATTCGTCAGCGCCGGCATTCCGCTGGGCGACGTGCTGAGCATCCGTCGCGATCTGCCGGCGGTGGTCGCACGGATCAGCCGGGACCTGGTGCTGGCCGATCTGGCGCTGCACGAACAGCGGATCCGCGCGGAGGTGCCGCCGGAGTTCGATCGCAGTCTCTACGAAGCCGTGCTCCGGGAGGCCGTGACGCATTGACGGCGCGCTCTCCCCGGTGAGGCCCCGGCCCGGCCGGCGACCATGGCGCCCGCTGCCGTCGTCGTTCGATCAGCCGCGAGCCGGCCGGCCTCCCGCCGATCTGCGGGAGGCGGTCTGTAGAATCGGCTGCATGATGTCCACGTCGCGCAATGACCGCCTGATCGCCACCTACCGGATCGCCGCACCGTTCGACGGCGCGCGGGCGCGTGCCGAGGCGCTCGCCGCCGAACAGAGCGTCGAGATGCCGCTGTCGGCGATTCGTGATGCCCGGGTGCTGCGCGACATCGTCGCGCGGGTCGATGCGGTGCGGCCGGTCGACGGCGGATTCGAGGCAGACATCGCGCTGGCCGCCGCCACCACCGGCGACGAGGCGTCGCAGCTCGTCAACATGCTGTTCGGCAACTGCTCGCTGCAGCCGGAAGTCGAGCTCGTCCGCGTCGCCTTTCCGGACGGTTTCGCCCGGCGTTTTCCGGGGCCGCGGTTCGGCATCGCCGGCATCCGCTCGCTGGTCGGCGCAGGGCGGCGGGCGCTGACCTGCTCGGCGCTGAAGCCGCAGGGCTCGACGGTGCAGGACCTGGCCCGTCTGGCCCGTCTGCTGGCGCTGGCCGGCATCGATGTCGTCAAGGACGACCACGGCCTGGCGGATCAGGCGTTCTCGCCGTTCGCCGAGCGGGTGCCGGCGGTCCAGCAGGCGATCGACGCGGCGAACCGCGAGACCGGCGGACGCACCGTCTATGCGCCGACGTTCTCGGGCCGCCCGCGCCAGTTGCGCGAGCAGCGCCGCGTGGCGGAACAGGCGGGCGTCAGGATGGCGCTGGTGGCGCCGATGCTGATCGGGCTGCCATCGTTCGTCGAGTTCCGCGAGGACACGGCGCTGCCGCTGCTGGCCCATCCGGCGCTGGGCGGCGCTGCGCGGATCGCGCCGCCGGTGCTGCTGGGTACGCTCTTCAGGCTGTTCGGCGCCGACGCGACGATCTTTCCGAATCACGGTGGCCGGTTCAGCTATTCCCCGCAGACCTGCGAGTCGCTGTGCGCGGCGGCGCGCGGGCCGCTGGATCGTCTGGCGCCGATACTGCCGGTACCCGCCGGCGGCATGACGGTGGAGCGGGTCGACGAGATGCTCGCGGGTTACGGAACGGATACGATGCTGCTGATCGGCGGCGGGCTGCTTGCCGCCGGCGATGCGCTGGCCGAGCGCGCCCGCGAGTTCGTCGCTCGCGTTCATGCATTCGGAGATCACCGATGACCGATGCCATCGTCCGCAGGCACGACGGTGCCTTCCATTGGGAGGGCGTCGACGTGATGCGCTACAAGGACGAAGGGACGGCACCGTTTCGCGACGTCACGCGCCAGGTGCTGTTCGACGATCCCTCGCTCGCCGCGCAGTTGCGCTACTTCGAAGTGGCGCCCGGCGGCTGGACGACGCTCGAGCGCCACGAGCACGTGCACAACGTGATGGTAATCCGCGGCTCCGGCCGCTGCCTGGTCGGCGACACGATCCGGGAGATCGCGCAGAACGATCTGATCTCGGTGCCGCCGATGACCTGGCATCAGTTCCGCGCGGCCGCCGGCGAGCCGCTCGGATTCCTGTGCCTGGTGAACCGCGAGCGCGACCGGCCGCAGCTTCCGCCGGAGGATGTCCGCCGGCACCTGGAGGACCGGCTGGGCTGAAGCGAGCCGGTCTTGCGCTCGGTCCGGCATTGCTGGCCGGCACGGAATCGCGGCGTTCCCTGGCTTGGCGAACGGATGCTGAACACAGGAGGTGATGATGACTCGTCCCGTTGCACTGGTGGTGGGGGTCGGCGCGGAAGTCGGCGTGGGAGCCGCCGTCAGCCGGCGTTTCGCGGCCGGCGGGCATCATGTGATCGTCGCCGGACGGACCGCGGCGAAGATCGAGCGTGTCGCGCAGCGCATCCGCGAGACCGGCGGCAGTGCCGAGGCGTTCGTCGTCGATGCGACCGACGAGGCACAGGTGATCCGTCTGTTCGACCATGGCGAGACGCCCGACGCCGATCGCGGCCCGTTGGATGCCGTCGTGTTCAATGCCGGCAACAATCGCGAGATTGCGCTGCGCGAGCTGACGGCGGAGCAGTTCCAGGACTACTGGCGGGTCGGCTGCTACGCCGGCTTCCTGGTCGGACGGGAAGCGGCGCGCCGGCTGACGCCGCGCGGCCGCGGCACGCTGATCTTCACCGGCGCCAGCGGCAGCCTGCGCGGCAAGGCACGCTACGCGCACTTCGCGGTCGCCAAGGCCGGGCTGCGGGTGCTGGCGCAGAGCATCGCCCGTGAGTTCGGCCCGCAGGGCCTGCATGTGGCCCATGTGGTGATCGACGGCGGGATCCGCGGCGACCGCCTGCTGTCGCGGGCGCCCCAGCTCGCCGAGCAGCGCGGAACCGACGGGCTGCTCGAGGTCGACGCGATCGCCGAGAACTACTGGAACCTGTACCGTCAGCCGCGGTCGGCATGGACGCTCGAGCTGGACCTGCGTCCGTTCAAGGAACCGTTCTGAGCCGCGAGTGCCGGGCGGGCTGCCCCGCCGTTCACCGATCGAGCTTCAGGAAGCCGGCGAAGAACGCCGACAGCTCGTCGAAACCGTCCAGCGGCAAGACGTGCGCCACGTACTGGTCCGGGCGGACCACCACCATGCATCCCGTGTCTCGGTCGATGCCGCGCATGTCGAAGATGTCGCCGACGCCTTTGTGGTCGACGCAGAAGACCTTTTCGTGGTCCTGCAAGCCGAGCCTGCCGGTCTTCGGCCTCAGAAGCGACGGCATGTTCTCGTAGGCGAGCTGACCGAAGGTCTGCTGGAACACGGCGCGGAAGTCGATCACCGCATCGACGTCCTCGTCCTTGCGGGTGTGCCTGACGACCGGGGATTTCGGGTCGGTCTGCAGCCAGTCCGCGAGCTTGCGGATCGCCGAACCCGGCCCGCCGCTGTCCGCCCTGGCGGCGAAGGCATAGAGGCGCCAGCGCGCGTCAGCCTCCGCGGCATGGCCGAGCTGCATCTGCCTGGCGTCCGACAACCGCACCACCGGCGCCGAATGGAAGCGGCGGCCGATTCCCTCTCCCTTCGCGAGCGCCTGGTGCGTTGCCGGGGCAAACAGCAGTGACTGGCTGTATTCGACGGCGGTGCCACCGGTGAATTCCAGGTTGTCCTTGAACTGGCGGATGATGCGCGGCTCTTCCGTGCCGTCGCGCTCGGCCTGGGTGGTCGGTGCCGACATGATCCGCGCCCATCTGTGGTCGGTTTCGACCAGCCGTCGGGCTTCGGTCAGGCGCTCTTTGGAGTAGCTGCGCAGCAGCCTGGCATCCGCTCTGCCCTGGAGCACGTGCACGAGCTTCCAGCCGAGGTTGAACGTGTCCTGCATCGAGACGTTCATTCCCTGTCCCGCCTTGGGGGAGTGGGTGTGGCAGGCATCACCGGCGGTGAACACTCGCGGATCGCGGTCCGTGCCCTCGGGCACGTCGTCGAACTTGTCGGTGATGCTGTGCCCGATGTCGTAGATCGACCACCAGACCACCTCCTTCACGTCGATCGTGTAGGGCCGGATGATTCGATTCGCCGCGGCGATCATGTCTTCCTGGGTGAACTTGCGACTCGCCGCCTTCTCGTCCGGTCTGAGCTTGTCGAGCTCCACATACATCCGGAACAGATAGCCGTCCTCGCGCGGCAGGATCAGCACATTGCCCTCTTTCGCTGAAGAGACCAGGCACTTCTGTCGCACGTCGGGAAAATCGGTGTTGGCGAGGATGTCCATCACGCCCCAGGCCTGGTGAGCGGCATCGCCGTGCAGTACGCCGCCGATCGACTTGCGCACTGCTGAATGGGCGCCGTCGCAGCCGACCACGTAGTTCGCCCGTACCGTTCGGGTTGCCCACCAGTTCACGCCGCTGGCGTCCTTCAAGGTCACGGTCACCGGGTGATCGTCGGTCGTGGGGTCGACCGTCAGGCCGACGAGCTCCCAGCCGTAGTCGGGCTCGAGGCGCGACGGCGAGTTCTTCATCACTTCGAGGAAGAGTTCGTGAAGCCGCGCCTGGTTGATCAGGATGTGCGGCATTTCCGAGCTGTCGTCGGCCACGTCCTGCACCCGGCCGACCCGCTTGATGTGCTCGGGGCGGGCAGGGTCCGGCATCCAGAACGCGGTCTGGTTCACCCAGTAGGTTTCGCGCTTGACCTTCTCGGCGAACCCGAAGGCCTGGAACATTTCCATCGTGCGCGTGTTGATGCCGTCGGCCTTGCCCTTGATGATGTTGCCCGGCATGCGTTCGACGATCATCGTGTCGATGTCGGGGAACTGCGAAAGCTGCGCGGCCAGGCAGAGGCCGGCCGGCCCTGTGCCGGCGATCAGCACGTCCACCTTGTCGGGAAGCGGTTCGTTGGCGCCCCGGCTGCGCCGGTTGGGCGCCGCCTGCTTGACGTCGGGGTCGCCGCCCCTGAACCCGTTCCTGTAGAACTGCATCTCAAGTCTCCCTTGGGTCGAGAAGCGCCATGAACGACCTGCTGGCGCGACGGCAAATGATATCTATACTTACTATTTGTAGTCAATACGGTATGTATACTTATCAATGGTGGTGCAACCGGCGCAGCCGACATGCGCCTGATTCTTCGAACGGAGCGCAAGGATGGATCTTCTCGACATGGCGGGGCACCTGATACGCCGCATGCACCAGCAGTCGACCCAGGTTTTCATCCAGCGTACCCAGGCCGCGGGCTTCGACCTGACCTCGGTGCAATTCGCGGCCCTCGACGCCATCCATGCCCATCCGGCCACGGATCAGGCGCGTGTCGCGGAGATGATCGCCTACGATCGGGCCACCATCGGCGGTGTCATCGATCGACTGGAGCAGAAGGGCTGGATCCGTCGCGTCGTCAGCGAACGGGACCGCAGGTCGCGTGAACTGTCGTTGACCCGCGAGGGTGAGCGCGTTCGTTCAGCCCTGCTGCCGATCGTTCGAGACTTGCAGGACGAAATACTCCAGCCCCTGAGTGGCGCAGACCGCGCATGCTTTCTGAGGCTCGCTCGTCGGGTCGTGCGGCAGCAGGAAGCTGTGATCGGCAGCCGCGAATCGATGCCCCGTCCGGTCAGCAGAAGCGCACCGCGGTGAACCAGCCGCCTTCTGCGGGCGTGACGGTGTGGCCGACATTCGCGGCGATGTGGACGTAGTCGCCCGGGCTCAGTTCCAGCGACAGGCCGCGGATCGGCGCGCCTGCGTCGCCGAAGGCCAGCATGCCGATGCCGTCGATGACGACATACACGTCATCGTCGCCCTGTCGTCGAGCTCGCGCAGTTTGACCCTCGCCGAACACGCATAGCTGCGCAGTCAGCGGCCGGCGCAGGTGACGATGACGGTTCAACTGCCGGGCGACGGCTGCCAGCACCGCATCGGTGTCCTGCGGGTCGGGGATCGCCGGCGGGGTCAGCCCGCGCAGCAGCGCCGCCCGCCACTGCAGCGGCAGAGCCTGCACGGCGACGCCGGCGCCGCGCAGCAGGCGCTGGACGAAAGCGTCGACCGGCATGCGGCAGCCATCGTGAAGTCTCAATCGGGCCATCGGGAAAGTCTCCGGAGCACAAGGATGTCAGCGCATCAGCAGTTCGTGACTGGCATCCCGCGCGGCGGCCGTCGTCTGGCCGGCCCGCCAACCGGTGCTGCGGCGATAGCTGCCGAGCAGGTCGGTGCGCACGAGCGCATGCTCGTCGACGGTCGCGCGGCGATCGGCGGCCGGCGCCACGTACAGCGCGTCGACGGGGCAATACAGCTCGCACATGAAGCAGGTCTGGCAGTCGTGCTGGCGGGCGATGGCCGGCGCGGCATCCGGCACGGCGTCGAAGACCGACGTGGGGCACACCGCGACGCAGATGTTGCAGCCGGTGCAGCGGCTGGCGCTGATCAGCTCGATCATGCGGCGATCCGTTGCGAGGCGGGCGGGGCAGCTCGATGGCCGACACCGATACCGGTCCAGACCTCGTCGAGTCCGCCGCACAGCACATGGTGGCGCTGCGCCGGGTCGAGCGACGGATGGTCGTCGCGGCGGTGCATGCCGCGGGTCTCGGTGCGAGCCTGCGCGCTGCGGTACATCCAGCGGGCGGTCGCCAGCATCGCCAGCGCCTCGTGCGCGCGCCGGCTGCCCGGGCCGGCCGCGGGCAGGGCCGCGCGACCGGCACGGTCCCACCAGGCATCGAGCCGGTCCAGCGATTCGGCCAGACGTGCGCCGCTGCGGAACCAGTTGCGATCGATAGGAAACACTTCGCGCTGGACGGCCGCGATCAGTTCCGCGGCGTCGTGCTGCGCCGCCGATCCGCTGGTCGTGCGGGCCGCGTCTTCGTCCGCAGCGGGACGGGTCGTTGCCGAGCCGATCGTCGCCGGATGGGCGATGGAGGAACCGGTCATGGCGGGACCGGTGGCCGCGAACCGGCCCGCAGCCTCCCGCCCAGCCCATCGCGCCGCCGCCTCGCCCGCCCAGGTGCCGGTCGACATCGCCCATGCCGAGTTGTGGCTGCCGCCCCCGGTGAAGCCGCCGCAGATCGGTTCGCGCGACGCGGCATCGCCGGCGGCGTACAGACCGGGCACGTCGGTCCGGCAATCGAATGCAGTGACGCGCAGCCCGCCGGTGCCGCGGACGGTGCCCTCCAGCCGCAGCCCGACCTCGAACGGCTGAGTGAACGGGTCGATGCCCTGGCGATCGAACGGCAGGAAGTAGTTCGGCTGCGCGTCGCGCATCCAGCCGTGGACCGACGCATCGGCGCGGTCCAGCATCGCATAGACCCGGCCCGACATCAGCGCACGCGCGATCACGCTGCGGCCGCGCTGCGATCCGGCGCCTTCCAGCTCGCGGCCGGATTCGTCGTAGAAGGTGGCCCACTTGTAGAACAGCGACTTCGTCACCGACGAGAAGGCCGGCCCCAGTCCGTAGGCATTGGAGAACTCCATGCCGGACAGCACCGCGCCGGCCCGTGCCGCCATCAGGTGGCCGTCGCCGGTCAGCACGTTGGTGCCCAGCGCCTTGCTGAGAAATGCGCAGCCGCCGGTGGCGAGCACCACCGCCCGCGCAGCGATGCGCCAGGGCTGCTCGTCGGTGCCGTGCACGCCGCTGGCGCCGCGGACGGCGCCGTCCGCGTCGACCAGCAGTTGCAGCGCAGGGTGATGATCGAGGATCCGCACGCCGGCCTGCTTGACCTGCCTGCGCATCAATCGCATGTAGTCCGGCCCCTGCAGCGAGCTGCGGATGTCGCGGCCGGCTTCGTCGCGCGGGAACGGATAGCCCCAGCCGGCCAGCCGTTCGAGGTTGTCCCAGGTATGTTCGAGCACCCGGTCCATCCACGCATGGCTGGCCAGATGTCCGCCCAGCGTCTCGCGCTGCGCCTTCGCCGCTTCGCGCAGCGCAGGATCGGGAGCTATCCACCAGATCGCGGTGCCCGATGGTGCGGTGGCCCCGGACGTGCCGCAGAATCCCTTGTCGACCAGCGTCACCGATGCGCCCGTGCAGGCGGCCGACCACGCCGCCCAGGTGCCGGCCGGGCCGCCGCCGATCACCAGCACGTCGCAACGCAGGTCGGAAGCATTCGATCGTGTCGTCATCACCGGCTCCTCAGTACGCCTCGCGCCGCCAGGCCAGCAGCCGGCGTTCGATGCCGGCCAGCAGCCGGTCCAGCGCGTAGCCGACGATGCCGACGACGACCACCGCGGCCAGCACCACGTCGAGCTGGAAGAGCTGCCGCCCGTAGACGATCATGAAGCCCAGCCCCTCGCTGGAGGCGAGCAGCTCCACGACCACCAGCGCCAGCCAGGCATGGGTGAGCCCGTACCGGATGCCGTTCCAGATCGGCGCCAGCGCCGCCGGGAAGACCACCCGGGTCAGCATCTGCCAGCGGGTGAACCGCAGCGTGCGTCCGACCTCGATGAAGCGCGTCGGCACGCCCTGGATCCCCTTGTAGGTGTTCAGCGCGATCGGCACCAGCGCGGCCTTGGAGATCAGGATGAACTTCAGCGCCTCGTCGATGCCGACCAGCAGCATCAGCAGCGGCAGCCAGCCCAGCACCGGCACCTGGCTGAATGCCTTGAACAGCGGATACACGTAGTCCTTGGTGGTCGGCGACAGGCCCATCGCCACGCCCAGCAGCAGACCGCCGGCCAGGCCGATGCCGAAGCCGGCGATCACCCGCACCAGGCTGATCCACAGGTTCGCGAACAGCTCGCCGCTGACCAGCGCCTCGCGGAACGTCAGCGCCACCGACTCCGGTGACGGCAGCACCTGCGGCGCCACCCATTCGTTGCGTGCCGAGATCGACCACAGTACGAGCAGCGCCAGCGGCAGCACCCAGGCGAGCAGCGTGTCCCGCACGCGCGGCCAGTGCCGGCGGTGCCATGAGCTCGACGGTGGCCGGCCGGATATCGGCCGCGCGGATGTCGGACGCGCGGATGTCGGCCGCTCAGCATTGACGGGGGCCGGTTCGGGCCGCCGCGAAGCTGCGGCGGTCACGTCGCCGGCAATCGCCGGGGCGCTCACGATCGTCGGGCCGCTCATCGTCACGTCCCCAGCAGGCGGCCGTTGGCCTGATAGACCGGCCAGTAATGTTCGAGGTTCGCCTCCTTCAGCGCGGTGCGCAGGAAGCGGGTGTCGATCCACTGGTCGACGTCGATGCGGTTGCGGCTCAGCTTGAAGCGGAACGATTGTTCGGCGGCGTCCTTGTAGCGGCCGATCAGGAACGGGTCGAAAGTGGGGTTCAGCCGGACCCGCAGCGGTTCACCCGCGTAGTCCTCCTTCCAGTGTTCGTACGGCGTGCCGGCGCGGGCCCACAGCCTGAGCACCTCCTCGCGGTTCGATTCGTCGGACGCCCATCGGGCCGTGCGCACCACCGCCGACACCAGCGTCTGCACGGCCTTCGGCTGGCGCTCGGCGAACTCGTCGGAGACCAGCACGTGACTCTGGCGGGTGTAGATCGGCGAATCGCCCTTGCTGGAGTACAGCACCTTCACCTGGCCCTTGTCGCGCAGCCGCAGGATGTCCATCGCGCCGATCGCCGCGTCCAGATCGCGGGTCGCGAGCGCTGCCAGGTAGCCGGCGGTGTCCAGGTTCAGGATCTTCAGATCCTTCTCGGTGAGCCCCCTCGATTCGAGCAGCCGCAGCGCCGGCAGATGCATGTTGGTGCCGCGGAACAGCGACACGCGCCTGCCGCGCAGGTCTTCGATGCGCTCGAGCTTCGAATCAGGCGGCACACCGATGTAGATGTTGGTGCGCACGCCGGTGGCCGCGATCAGCCGGGTGCGCAGCCCCGCGGCGCGCGCGACGATCGCCGGCAGATCGCCCTGCAGCGCGAAGTCGAGCTGGCGGTTGCTCAACGCTTCGTTGACGGCAGGGCCTGCGCCCTTGAAGAATATCCATTCGACCTTGGTGCCCTGCTCGGTGAAGGCATCTTCGATCCAGCCCTTCGCGTGGCTGATCGCCACCGAGCTGCCGCCGAAGCTCGGCGGCGTGCCGGTGGCCGGCTGAGCGACCCCGATGCGGATCGCAGCGGGGCCGTTCTGCGCGCGCACGAACGCCGGCGCGGTGCCGGCGGCCAGCATCGAAGCGAGCAGCGTGCGTCGTCGCGGCTCAAGGGTGGTTCGTGAGGTAGTCGAGGACATCGAGGATCTCCGTGCGCAGTACGCTGGGCCACGGTGCGCGGTTCGCATGCGCACCGGAGGATTCGCGCTGCACTATCGCAGCGCGGCGGCCCGCGGCCAACGAAGCAAATGTTCTGTTCATCGGCGCTGAGCGAGGATCATTGCCGCACCCGGCGGGCGTCGCGAAGCGCTCGTCGTATCGGCGAGGAACAGGGGGGACCTGGCATCGGCCGCGGATCGCAGCGGGCGATGAGCCGTGCGAGGCTGCCGCAACGCCGACCGGCGGGCGGCCGGCCGGAATCGTCACCAGAACAGCAGCGTCCGCACTTCGATGCTGCGTCGGGGCGACGCGTCGAACGCGGTGTTCGGATCGTCGAACGCGGTGTGTGCGGTCAGCCGCGCGGTGCCGTCGGTGGCCGAGTCGAACACCTTCAGCAACGTGACCTCGTCGGGCTGCTGCTCCGGATACCAGTACCAGCGGTGCCGCGGGTTGTACGCGAACGAATAGGTTTCGCCGGTCCAGTCGCGGTAGACCAGATCGCTCGGAATCAGATCGTCGGGAGCGATCGAGCGGGCATCGCACAGTGCCAGCGGCGCCTGCTCGATCGGGCCGCCGATCGGCCGCCAGAAGTTCACGATCGCGAAGCGCCCGCGCAGCCGCTGCTCGGCTTCGTCGGGCGGCAGATGCTTGCGGACGCGGTTCGGCGCCGAATCGAAGGTCTGGTCGTCGTGCACGCGGCGCACCGGATCGCGCACCTCGGCCCGGCCGGCCGGAGCGGTGCTGTCGCGCAGCGTGTGATCGAAGATCACGACCTTGACCGCGCCGGTGCGGGCGCGCAGTGCCGCGTCGACTGCCGGATAGTAGTGTGCCTTCACCCGCTCGGGGTCGCGATAATCGGTCCAGTCTTCGAGCGGGGAGCGCTGGTCGATCAGCGTGAAGCCGCTGCGGTCCAATCCGAGTCCGATTTCAAGGCGCGCGTTGTGGATCGTCACCCGGTGCGTGTCGATCTCACCGCTGTTGCGCGGCACGCCGTCAGGCGGATCGAAGGTGTAGTTGACCGGGCGCACGCCGGTCTTGCGGGTGTAGTTCAATGCCGCCTCGACGCTGATCGGCGCCCCGATTCCGGCGTGCGGAGCGTCCAGCACACTGGCCATGTCGTACCTCCTGTCAGGTTGTGCGGCTACGATGGACCGACGCACCGCGGCGGTGAACGAAGAACTTCAGAAAACCTTATTCGTTGGGCGTCGGCTGGCAGAGCGCAGCGGCCGTTCCTGCGTCCTCGTGGCCAAGGAGATCAGCCCGCTGCCTGTCGGACCGCGCCGGCCTGACCTTTGCCGGGCGGCGCATAGCTGTTGGCGACGATCTCGCCGAACGGGCCGGTCAGCACGCGGCCGCCGGCATCGCCGAATCGGCGCGGCCGTTCGATCGGCAGCAGCGGGAACACCGATTCGGCGAACCGATAGGCCTCTTCCAGATGCGGATAGCCCGACAGCACGAAGTAGTCCAGGCCGCTTGCCGCATATTCGCGGATCCGCGCCGCCACCGTTTCGGCGCTGCCGACCAGCGCGGTACCGGCGCCGCCGCGCACCAGGCCGACGCCGGCCCACAGGTTCGGCGCCACTTCCAGCCCCTTGCGGACGTCCTTCGGATCGAAGCGGCCGTGATGCAGCGCGGCCATCCGCCGCTGGCCTTCCGAGTCCATCGTCGCGTACTTGCGCTGCGCGGTCGCGACGATGTCCGGATCGAGATGCGAGATCAGCTCGCCGGCCGCCTGCCAGGCCTGTTCGTCGGTGTCGCGGACGATCACGTGCAGACGGATGCCGTACTGCAACGTGCGGCCGTGCCGGGCGGCGCGTTCGCGCACGTCTGCGACCTTCGCGGCGACCGCGGCCGGCGGCTCTCCCCAGGTCAGATAGGTGTCGACCTGGCGCGCCGCCAGCTCGTGGCCGGCCGGCGACGAGGCGCCGATGAAGACGGGCGGGTAGGGACGGCTGACCGGCGGATACAGCAGCTTGGCCTTGTCGACGCGCAGATGGCGGCCGACGAAATCGAAGTCGCGCCCGTCGTGGCTGCGCTGCAGGATCTCGCGCCAGATGGTCAGGAACTCTTCCGACAATGCATAGCGGTCGTCGTGTTCGAGGAACTGGCCGTCGCCGGCAAGCTCCTCCGGATCGCCGCCGGTCACCAGATTGACCAGCAGCCGGCCGCCCGACAGCCGGTCCAACGTCGCGGCCATCCGTGCCGACTGCGATGGCGTGACCAGACCCGGACGCAGCGCGACCAGGAACTTCAGCCGCCGGGTGGCTTCGATCAGGCTGGCCGCGAGGATCCACGAATCCTCGCAGCTTCGTCCGGTCGGCAGCAGCACGCCTTCGTAGCCGAGGCTGTCGGCGGCGATCGCCACCTGGCGGAAGTAGTCGAAATCGGCGGCACGGGCGCCTTGCGACGTGCCGAGGTAGCGCGAGTCGCCATGACTCGGAATGAACCACAGGATCTTCATGACGGTCTCCTGGATCAGCGGGCCGCGCCGGCCGACAGTGCTTTCAGCGCCGGACGGCGCACGGGCTCGGCGCGGACTGCAACGGTGCGTGCGATTGCGAAAGGGTGTTTCATGGTCGGGCTGCCCGGGAGATGGAGAGGGCGGTGTTCAGCGATGAGGCGATGCGTTCCGGGGACCGGTCGGATACTCTAGGATCAATGCCGCCGGACGGGAACGCAGGCTTGCGCATGTGCTTATGCGCAGACGTGCTCCGCGGCCGGCCGGGTCCGCAGCTCTCGAATCCATGACGGTGCCGACATGAGTGCTTCCACGATGGGCCGGGGCGAAACCTCGGACACGATCCTGCTGCCCTATCGGGCGATGGCCTACAACAACGCCTGGGCCAATCACCGTTTGCTGCGAGCTTGCGCCGGCCTGACCCCGCAGGAGTTCACGGCCCGAAGGACGGGCTTCTTTCCGAGCATCCGGGCGACGCTGAACCACATTCTGATCATCGACTGGTTCTACGTCGATGCGATGGAAGGCGGAGACCTCGGCCCGCGGGCATGGTCGGATCCGGAACCCTGCGCGACGGTGGCCGACCTGCACCGGTGCCAGGCCGACATGGACCGAAGGCTGCTCGCAGTCGTGGAGAGCCTCGATGCGATCGGACTGCAGCAGCGCGTCATGATCCATCGAGAGCGGACGGTCCAGGTCGAGCGGATGGACCGGCTGCTTCTGCACCTGCTGCAGCATCAGATCCATCACCGCGGCCAGGCGCATGCCATGTTGTCAGCGACGGCGGTCAGGCCGCCGCAGCTCGACGAATTCTTCAGCGAAGGCGAATTCGGGCTGCGGGCGCCGGAGTTCGCCGACCTCGGCTGGACCGAGGCGCAGATCTGGGGCGCACAGGCCGGCCCTGCAGACTGACGACGGCCGTCACCGGGCCGGCTGGGCCGAGGCCAGCTTGCTGCCGATCGGTTCGCCGTCGGCACCGTACGCCGGCCAGTAGCCTTCTAGCTTCTGCGACTTCAGCGCTGCATCGAGGAACCGGCGGTCGAACCACGAATCGATCTCCGGCTTGCTGCGGATCAGCTTCAGCTTGAACGCCTCTTCGGTGGCGTCCTTGTAGCGGGCGACCAGGAACGGATCGAGCAGCGGCGACAGGCGCACCCGCAACGGCTGGCCGATGAAGTCCTCGCGCCAGTACTTCTCCGGCAGCTCGGCCCTGCCCCATTCGGCGAACAGGTCGCCGCGCTTCTGCTCGTCGGAGTATTCGCGGGCGGTGCGCACCAGCGTGTCGACCACCCGCTGCACGATCTGCGGCT
Organism: Burkholderiaceae bacterium; assembly: GCA_036826495.1. Classification (GTDB taxonomy): domain Bacteria; phylum Pseudomonadota; class Gammaproteobacteria; order Burkholderiales; family Burkholderiaceae_E; genus DAISWF01. The sequence goes on along the minus strand of DAISWF010000002.1, from coordinate 19,750 downwards.
GCCGGGTCGCGAAGTCGTCGGTCACCAGCAGCACGGTCTGCCGGGTGAACCGGTAGGAGTCCTGCGCGGCCGACCAGACGACCTTGGCGACGCCCTTGTCGCGCAGCACGAACTGTTCGACATAGCCGAAGTAGCCGTCGATGTCGCGGGTCGTCAGCGCCGCCTGCGCGCCGGCCAGATCGAGGTTGATCAGCTTCAGGTCCGATTCCTTGATGCCCTTGGCGGCCAGCGCGCGCAGCGCCGACAGATGCAGATTGGTGCCCTTGAACACCGCGACCCGCTTGCCCTTCAGATCCTCGAGCCGGGTGATCGTGGAGTCGGGCGGAACGCCCAGGTACAGCCCGGTGCGCACGCCGCTGCCGGCGATGATCCGCGTCTTCACGCCGCCGGCCCGGTGCACGATCGACGGCAGGTCGCCCTGCCAGGCGAAATCGAGCTGACGGTTGACCAGCGCCTCGTTGACGGCCGGGCCCGCCCCCTTGAAGAAGATCCACTCGACCTTGATGCCGTCCCTGGCGAACTCCTTCTCCAGCAGGCCGTGGGCGTTGACGATGCCGGTCGTGGAGCTGCCGGTGCGCGGCGGATTGCCGACGCCGCCGGTGGCCACGCCGATGCGGATCACCGAGGGCTGCTGTGCGGCGGCGGCGGCCGCGGTGGCCAGCACGGTCAGGCCGAACGCCAGTCGGCCGAGAAATCGTCTCATGCGGGAGCTCCTGTGAGATGAGGGAAGGCGGATGGCGGCCGGGACAGCCGAAGCGCCCGCACCGAAGTGCTCGCACTCTAGGGAGGGACGGCCGCTGCCGGCGACGAATCTTTCCGAGCAAGCAGATGCGCAATCCGCCGATGCGATGGCCGCCGGCGGCATATCTGCTGCAGGCATGAGCAAGCGACGAATCGTCGCTTCCCACCGGTGAAGCGGCGGGCTACCGTAGGGAATCCCGAGGGCGATGTCCCTCGCATTTTCTCAACGACAGGAGCGATTCGACATGGCCAGCTTGCATCTGGGGGATGTGGCCCCCGATTTCGAACAGGCGTCCAGCCTGGGGCCGATCCGGTTCCACCAGTGGCTGGGCGATAGCTGGGGGGTGCTGTTCTCGCACCCGGCCGATTTCACGCCGGTGTGCACGACCGAGCTCGGGCTGACGTCCCGGCTGGCCGACGAATTCGCCCGCCGCAACGTCAAGGTCATCGCGCTGTCGGTCGACCCGGTGGAATCGCACCAGAAGTGGATCGCCGACATCGACCGCACCCAGAACACCTCGGTGGGATTCCCGATCATCGCCGATGCCGACCGTAAGGTGTCGGAGCTGTACGACCTGATCCATCCGAATGCCAGCACCACCGCCACCGTGCGGTCGTTGTTCGTCATCGATCCCGCGAAGAAGATCCGGCTGGTGATCACCTATCCGGCCAGCACCGGCCGCAACTTCGACGAGATCCTGCGCGTCATCGATTCGCTGCAGCTCACCGACCACCACAGCGTGGCCACGCCGGGCAACTGGAAGCAGGGCGAGGACGTCGTGATCCTGCCGTCGCTGCAGGACGAGGAGCTGATCCGCCAGAAGTTCCCGAAGGGGTACCGGGCGGTGACGCCGTACCTGCGGGTCACGCCGCAGCCGGACCGCGCCTGACGACGACCGCCGCTGAGGGGAGGCGTGTGTCCGGCGGCCGCGACCTCCGCATGCCGCCCTTCCGCCTCACCGCTTGTCCACTCGGCGCGCCAGCGTGTTGCCGCCGAACTATCTGCAGCGACAGGTGCTGCACTGCCTCGAAGCGGCGCCCGTCGGGCAGCGTGAACGACTTGCTGATGTCTTCCAGGCGGATGACGGCGCACGGGGAAGGCCCCGAGTCGATCCGGGTGATGCTGCCCATCTGGTTGCGTCCTGGACCGGAGGAGGTGGCGAGCCCTTCACTGTGACTGCCCGCATGGCGGCCGCGAACGAAGGAATCGTTCTGTCGATCGCCGCAAACCGAGGATCGCGGGTTGCTCGAAAAGCTCATGAGAAAAGATTGTTTGTGACTGCCGGCCGGGCTCACTACAGTCCCTCATGGGCATCCCGTGCGATGCCGCGAGCGATCGTCAGTCATGAACTTCCAGCAACTCCGTTCGGTGCGTGAAGCGGTGCGCCGCCGATTCAACCTCACCGATGTGGCCAGCGCGCTGAACACCTCCCAGCCGGGTGTCAGCCGGCAGATCCGCGAGCTCGAGGACGAGCTGGGTTTCGAGCTGTTCGTGCGGGCCGGCAAGCGGCTGACCGGCATGACCCAGCCGGGCGAGCAGATTCTGCCGATCATCGAGCGGATGCTGCTCGACGCCGAGAACCTGCGGCGCGCCAGCGATGATCTGACGCGCCAGCAATGGGGCAAGCTGTCGATCGCCGCCACCCATTCGCAGGCGCGCTATGCATTGCCGTCGGCGGTGGAGGATTTCCGCCGTCAGTACCCGCAGGTGAGACTGGGCCTGCACCAGGGGTCGCCCCGCCAGGTGGCCGAGATGATCCTGAGCGGCGAAGCCGATGTCGGCATCGCCACCGAGGCGCTGGCGCACTACGACGATCTGGTGGCGCTGCCCTGCTACCGGTGGACTCACTGCGTGCTGGTGCCGCGCGGGCACGAGCTGGCGTCCGCCGGCCTGGTCACGCTGGAGCAGCTCGCCCGTTTCCCGCTGGTCACCTACGACGAGGGCTTCACCGGTCGTTCCCACATCGACGACGCATTCCGGCAGGCGCGGCTGCAGCCCGACATCGTGCTGACCGCGATGGATGCCGACGTCATCAAGACCTATGTAGAGCTGGGGCTCGGCGTCGGCATCGTCGCCTCGATCGCCTACGACGAGGAGCGCGACCGCAATCTGCAGGGGATCGACGCGCGCCACCTGTTCGAGGTGAACCTGACGCGGCTGGCGGTACGGCGCGGTGCATTCATGCGCGGCTACGTCTATGCGTTCATCGAATCGTTCGCACCGTCGCTGACCCGCGAGGTCGTCGACCGCGCGATCGAGACGGCGCCGGGCGAGCAGATCGAGGGTTGAGAATCCGTGAACGAGCGCCGCGCGCCGGCGCTCCGAGGGCTGCGGCTGACAGGTGGCGCCGCCCGGATTCAGGCGGCTGCCGCGGCGCGTTCCAGATTCTGCCGGGGGCGGGTCAGCCGCAGCGTCAGTTCGTCGATCATCGCGTCCACCTGCGGAAGCGGGCCGAAGCCGGTCGCGGCATCGACATGACCGGCGTCGCCCAGATTCACGAAGCGGGCGCCCCATCGGTGAGCCCAGGATCGCGCGGCCGCGGCAGGCAGCCAGGGATCGGTGTCGCTGGCCATCATCACGCATGGCAGCTCCAGCGGTCGCCGGGGCAGGCGATCGGCATCGCCGAAGCGCTCAGGATCGGCGGGGCCAACCAGCACGGCGGGGCCGGTGTTGCAGACCCCCTCCCCGGGCCCCC
>DAISWF010000002.1:14963-16303 GCA_036826495.1 Burkholderiaceae bacterium | reverse complement strand
CGCCCGGGCCAGCGCCAGGCAGCCGTAGCTGTGCGCGACCGCGATCCAGGTGACCGAGGCCCGCTGCAGCGCCACGTGGCCGATGCGGTCGGACCAGCGCTGCAGGTCGGCGGTGGTCCAGTCGGTCTGCTCGACGCGCATCGCATCGGGACGGCGCTGGTGCAGCCAGGTCTGCCAGTGCTCGGGGCCGCTGTCGTGCAGACCGGGAATCAGCAGCACGCGCACCGGCCGTCCGTCGCCGGCAGGTGGATCGGGCGGGCGGCGAATGGGTCGGATATCGTGATTCGGGCTCTGCATCATCGGCTTCCTGATCGGCGCGGACATCGTGTGTGCGCCGTCGGGAATGCTACGCACCGGCATGCGCGATGGGCACGAATCCCTTCGCATATCGACATGCCGGGGACGAGCGAGCTTCACTTCCTGATGGGCGGAACGGCACTTTCATGTTTCGTGGAGGAGGAAAGGTTCGAAGTCCGGCGATCGTGCGGTCCAAGCCGTTGTCACGCTTATGCACTAATCGTCTAAGCAATCCGGGACAATTCATTCGGCACGGCCGGTGGGCGATGGGACAATCCCGGGTTACTTCGATCATCCATCGATCCACGCACATGAAAGCCCTGTTGTCGATATTGACCCGAACCCTTGCGGCGACCCTGCTCCTGGCGGCCGCCGGCGCCACCGTCGCCCAGGAACGGGTGCTGCTGAACGCCACCTACGATGTCGGCCGGGAGCTGTTCACGACGCTGAACCCCAAGTTCATCGCGTACTACAAGGACAAGGAAGGCGGCGCGATCCGCATCGACCAGTCGTTCGCCGGCAGCACCCGCCAGGCGCAGGACATCATCCAGGGCAAGAAGGTCGACGTGGTGACGTTCAACCAGGCCACCGACATCGACACGCTGGCCCGGCGCGGCCTGGTGTCGAGGGACTGGCGCAAGGCGTTTCCGAACAATGCCTCGCCGTACTACAGCACGATCGCGTTCCTGGTTCGCAAGGGCAACCCGAAGGGCATCAAGGGCTGGGATGATCTGGTCCGTGACGACGTGCGGCTGGTGTTCCCGAACCCGAAGACCTCGGGGAATGCGCGCTACACCTATCTGGGCGCCTGGCTGCATGCCAACGAGAAGTACAAGGGCGACGACGCGCAGATCCGCCGCTTCGTCGGCAAGCTGCTGTCCAACGTCGACAACTTCCCCACCGGCGGCCGGGGCGCGACGGTGGCGTTCGCGCAGAACAATCAGGGTGACGTGCTGCTGACGTTCGAGGCCGAAGCGGTCAGCATCGCCGCCAGCGACGAGCAGGCCCACATGGCGGCGCGAACGCGAGAGCAGGGTCACGAT
>DAISWF010000002.1:11185-14953 GCA_036826495.1 Burkholderiaceae bacterium | reverse complement strand
CCGGTCAGCGTGCTCGCCGAGTTCCCGATCGCGGTGGTCGACAAGGTGGTCGACGAGAAGGGCACCCGCAAGGAGGCGGTGGCCTACCTGAACTACCAGTACACGCGCGAGATCCAGCTCCTGCTGACCGCCTTCAACTATCGCGTCCATCATCCGGACGTGGTCAAGGCCACCGCGTCGAAGTTCCCGAAGCTGCGCCTGATCGACCCCCCGCAGGTGCTCGGCTCGTGGGACGCGATCCAGAGCACCCACTTCGCGGCCAACGGGGTGCTGGATCAGTTGCTCGCCCGCCGTCCCTGACCCGTTACGTGCTTTGATGCGGCCCGCCCGGGCGAAGCCCGGCGGGGACGCATTGCGTTCGGGCAGGAGAGTTTCAGGGTTGCCGATGGAGCTGTCGCGAGGCGCGTTGTTCCGCGCCCATCCGGTGCTGCCGGGATTCGGTCTGAGCTTCGGCTTCAGCGTGCTGTATCTGTCGCTGGTCGTGCTGCTGCCGCTGGCCGCGCTGCTGATGTTCGTGGCCGACATGAGCCTGGCCCAGTACTGGCGGGCGATCACCGATCCGCGGGTGGTGGCCAGTTACCGGGTCACGGTGGGCGGCGCCGCCTGGTCGACGCTGGCGGCGCTGATCATCGGCGGACTGCTTGCCTGGGTGCTGGCCCGCTATGAATTCCCGGGCCGGCGGCTGATCGACTCGCTGGTCGACCTGCCGTTCGCGCTGCCCACCGCGGTCTCCGGTCTGACCTTGGCGGCGCTGCTGGTGCCGGGCGGCTGGGTCGGACAGTTCTTCGCGCCGTTCGGCATCAAGGTCGCCTACGCGTATCCGGGGCTGGTGGTGGCGATGACCTTCACCAGCCTGCCGTTCGTCGTGCGGACGGTGCAGCCGGTGCTCGAGGCGCTGGCCGCCGACGTCGAGGAGGCCGCCACCACGCTGGGCGCGAGCGCCCGCCAGACCTTCATGCGGGTGATCCTGCCCGGCATCGTGCCGGCACTGGTTGCCGGCGCGACCCAGGCGTTCGTGCGCAGCCTGGGCGAGTTCGGCGGCGTCATCATGATCGCCGGCAACATGCCGTTCCGCACCGAGATCACGTCGCTGATGATCTTCGTGCGGCTGCAGGAGTTCGAGTATCCGGCCGCGGCGGCGATCGCCTCGGTGGTGCTGGGGGCGTCGCTGCTGCTGCTGGTGCTGATCCAGTGGCTGCTCGATCGGGTGTACCCGTGGAGCCGGACGCTGAGATGAAGCCGCTGCCCACCGAGGGAAAGACCGGCATCGACGAGGCGTTCGACGCACCGGCCCGGCCGGCGGGTCGGCGCCGGGCGCCTCGGGGTGCCGGCCAGCGCCTGCTGGTGGCGGCCGGCTATGCCACCGCACTGCTGGTGCTGATGCTGCCGCTGCTGGCGATCTTCGCGCAGGCGCTGTCGGGCGGCCTGCTGATGCTGCGCGACAACCTCGGCCAGTCCTCGCTGCACCACGCGATCGGGCTCACGCTGCTGGCCGCGGTGATCAGCGTGCCGCTGAACCTGGTGTTCGGCACCCTGGTGGCCTGGTGCGTGACCCGCTACGACTTCCGCGGACGCGGCCTGCTGGTGGCGCTGGTCGATCTGCCGTACGCGACGTCGCCGGTCGTCGCGGGCATGTGCTACATGGTGGTGTTCGGGCTGGAGAGCGCATTCGGCCGCTGGCTGTCGGCGCACGACATCCAGGTGATCTTCGCCTGGCCGGGCATCGTGCTGGTGACGATCTTCGTGACGACGCCCTACGTCGCACGGATCCTGATCCCGCGGATGGTGCAGGCCGGCGCCGAGGCCGAGGAGGCGGCGCTGCTGCTGGGCGCCACCGGCTGGCAGATCTTCCGGCGGGTGACCTTGCCCGAGGTGCGATGGGCATTGCTGCAGGGTACGGTGACCAGCAGCGCGCGAGCGATCGGGGAATTCGGCGCGGTGTCGGTGGTCAGCGGCCCCATCATGAATCAGACGCTGACGGTGCCGCTCCTGATCGAGCAGCTCAACAACGACAACAAGCCCGCCGCCGCCTTCACCGCGTCGGCGCTGCTGGCCGGCATCGCGGTGCTGACCCTGCTGGTGCGCAGCGTGCTGGAACGGCGCGAGGGCACTGCGCGCTGACGCCGCGCAGGATTTCTCAGCGCTGCACGCCCCAGCGCCGCACCGTCACCCGCTCCAGGGTCTGGAACACCAGGCTCTCGACCACCAGCCCGATCAGGATCACCGTCGCGAGCCCGGCGAACACCCGGTCGGTGTACAGCTCGTTGCGGTTCTGGAACACGAACCAGCCGAGGCCGCCCTTGCCCGAGGTGGCGCCGAACACCAGCTCGGCGGCGATCAGCGTGCGCCACGCGAATGCCCAGCCGATCTTCATGCCCGACAGGATGGCCGGCAGCGCGGCCGGCACCAGGATCTGCCAGACGTAGCGCAGGCCGGTCAGCCCGTAGTTGCGGCCGGCCATCCGCAACGTCTCCGGCACCGCCTGGAAGCCGGCGAAGGTGTTCAGCGCCAGCGGCCACAGCACCGAGTGCACGATGACGAAGATCAGGCTCTTCGCGCCCAGACCGAACCACAGCAGCGCGATCGGCAGCAGTGCGATCGCCGGCAGCGGATTGAACATCGAGGTCAACGTCGACAGCAGGTCGCGGCCGATCCGCGTCGACACCGCCAGCGTGGTCAGCAGGAACGCGCTGAGCACGCCGAGCGCATAGCCCTGCAGCAGTACCGACAGCGAGATCCGCGTGCGGGCGACCAGCTCGCCGCTCGCGAAACCTTCGACGAACGCGCGCAAGGTCGCGGTGAAGGTCGGCAGCAGCAGCTCGTTGTCGTGCAGGCGGGCGGCGGCTTCCCACAGGCCGGCGAGCGCCAGCAGGATCACCAGCCGGCGCAGCCAGTCCTGTTCCCACAATCGGCGCGCCGGATTCAGCGGCCGCGGCAGCGACAGCGCCTGCAGCGGCGGCGGATCGCGCTCGAACTCCGGGCGCAACGGGGGATGCAGCGTGCTCATCGCTTCGGATCCGGTCAAAGGTGGGGGCTGGCCGCCGGCCGTCAGGCGGCCAGCGCCTCGCTGGGCGCCGCGGCCGGTGGTTTCTGGGGCGGCGCTTCATCGAACAGCAGCCGATGGATCCGCTGGCTGGTGGCCTGGAACTCGGCGCCGCCGGTGCTGTGCAGCCCGAACTGCAGCGCGTTCAGCTCGGCCCGCACCCGCCCGGGGCGGGGCGACAGCAGCAGGATCCGCGAGCCGACGATCAGTGCCTCCTCGATCGAGTGGGTGATGAACACCAGCGTGAAGCGGACGTCCTCCCACAGCCGCAACAGTTCCTCCTGCATCTGGCGCCGGGTCAGCGCATCGAGCGCGGCGAACGGCTCGTCCATCAGCAGCACCGCCGGCTGCATCGCCAGGCCGCGGGCGATTGCCACCCGCTGCTTCATGCCGCCCGACAGCGTGTGCGGATAGGCATCGGCGAACGCCGCGAGCCCGACCTTCTCTATGTAGGCCATCGCCCGGTCGCGCGCCTCGGCCCGCGACAGCCGGCGCGAGGCGAGCAGCGGGAACATCACGTTGGCGAGCACCGTCTTCCAAGGCGGAAGCTGGTCGAACTCCTGGAACACCACCATGCGGTCCGGCCCGGGGCCGACGACCGGATGACCGTCGAGCCGGATCGAGCCCTCGCGGGGCGCGACGAAGCCGGCGATCGCCTTCAGCAAGGTCGACTTGCCGCAGCCCGACGGGCCGAGCACGATGAACCGGTCGCCCCGGTGGACATC
>DAISWF010000002.1:10788-11175 GCA_036826495.1 Burkholderiaceae bacterium | reverse complement strand
CCAGCGTGACGTCGGTCACCTGGAGCTGCGTGCGCGTGTCGAGGGTGCTCATCGGCCCGGTGCTCATCGGTCGCTTCATTCAGTCGGCGGCGGCTGCGTGCGGATCATCGAAGAAGTAGTCACGAACGGAGCCGGGCTTGTTCTTGATCGCGCCGACGCGGTGCATGAAGTCGGCGAGCGCATAGGTGTTCTGCGGCGTCAGCTTGAACTGGACCTCGGGGTTGCGCAGGATCTTCAGCACCAGCGCCCGGTCGATCTTGCTGTTGCCGGCGCGGATGAAGGCGTCGACCGCCTGCTCGGGCTGCTCGCGGATGAACCGGGCGGCTTCTTCCAGCGCATCGAGGAACGCGCGGTAGGTCTTCGGGTTGTCGCGACGGAACTTCTCCG
>DAISWF010000002.1:0-10778 GCA_036826495.1 Burkholderiaceae bacterium | reverse complement strand
ACGTCGCATACAGCACCGTCGCCGATGAAGGACCACCCAGCACGTCGTACGAGTTCAGGATGATCCGGGCGTTCGGATTGCCGGCGAGCTCCTGGTCCTGGAACGGCGGATTGCCGAAGTGCGTGGTGATCTCGGTGCCGCCCTTGATGATCGCAGCGGTCGCGTCCGGATGAGGAACGGCCACCTGCAGACGGTCGAGCTTGTTGAACTGCGCATCGCCCCACAGCTTGGCCGACGCGAGCTGCAGATAGCGCGACTGCACCGACACGCCGACCGCCGGTACCGCGATCCGGTCACTGTCCGACAGGTCGGCGATGGTCCTGACCTTCGGATTGATGCTGATCAGGTAGTACGGGAAGTTGCCGAGCGAAGCGACGCCGCGGACGTTCTGCTTGCCGAGCGTGCGGTCCCACAAGGTCAGCAGCGGTCCGACGCCGGCGCCCGCGATGTCGATCGAGCCGGCCAGCAGCGCATCGTTGACCGCGGCGCCGCCCGAGAGCTGCGTCCACTCCACCTTGATGTCCACGCCGTGCTTGCGGCCCTGCTTCTCGATGAGCTGCTGATCCTGCGCGACGTTCAGCAGCAGATAGACGATGCCGAACTGCTGGGCGATCCGCAGCCGGCCTTCGGCCTGCGCGGCCTGCGAGAACGTCAGCGCGGCGAGCGACGCGGCGGTCAGCGCCAGCAGACGACGGCCGGCGAAGCGGCGGGACAGCGGGGCCTGGCGGGAGGAGGGTGCCTGGGATGGACGCGTCTCGGAGTGGTGCGGGCTTTGTGGGTCGGACATGTCGGTGTCGTCGAAGATGGGTTTGAAAAGAAGCTTTGGAGGGAGGATTCGGATGCTGGTGCAGGCCGGCGCTTCAGCACGGCGCTTCATGACGTGACGTCGGAGCGTGGTGCCGGGACGGAACGTCAGAACGGCGTATCGCCTTCTATCGTCGTCCGATACAGCTTGCGCGGCAGATGGTCGGGGCAGCCGGTGGCCAGATGGATCACCGAACGGTTGTCCCAGAGCACCAGGTCGTGCGGGCGCCAGCGATGGCGGTACAGATGCTCGTTGCGCACGCTGTGGGCGAAGAGTTCCTCGAGCAGTTTCTTGCTGAGCGTCTGCGGGACGTCGAGGATGCGCGTCGTGAAGTGCTCGTTGACGAACAGGGCCTTGCGGCGCGTCTCGGGATGGGTGCGCGCCACCGGATGCGCGACCGGCCTGACTTCGGTCACCTGCGCAGCGGTCAGATTCGGGCGCCAGGGGCTGCGCTGCTGGAGTTCCGCATAGCGCTTCAGATAGTGGTGTTCGGCGCGCCGGCCGTCGACCGCTTCGCGCAGGTGCCGGGGCAGCGTTTCCCACGCCGTGTGCATGTTGGCGAACAGCGTGTCGCCGCCTTCGGCAGGCAGCACCTGAGCATGCAGCAGCGTGCCCAGGCTCGGCCGCTCCTTGTACGAGAGATCGGAGTGCCAGAAGTGGCCGGCATCGCCCAGGCCGATCGGCTTGCCGTTCTCGGTCACGTTGGAGACGATCAGCACTTCCGGATGGCCCGGGAGCGCGAACTGCCGCAGCACGTGGGTCTGCAGCATGCCGAACCGCCGGCTGAACGCGATCTGGTCCGCCGGCGTCAGATGCTGGTCGCGGAACACCAGCACGTGATACTCGAGCCAGGCGGCATGGATGCGCTGGAAGTCCCCGGACGACAGTGGACGGGACAGGTCGATGCCGAGCACTTCGGCACCCAGCGCCTGGGACAGCGGGCGGATCCGGAAATCCTGGTCCGATAACCCGGCATGATCGGGTCGGTCCGCCGGTGCAGCGACCGTGGCGGTTTGCGGGAAGGTCATGATGGAACGGTGCGCGACGGACCGGCAGCCGGCCCTTGCCGGCCGCTGGAACGGCCCCTCGATGCAACCAGTCTAGGGGGCCGTCGTCAGCGTCCCAACCAACAAGAATTCATAAGGTTTCTCACGAGAAACCCGTCCCCCAGGGTGTCAGGTGCATATCAGGACTGCAGCGATGCCGTACGTGGGCCGATGCCATGCCCGCGTCGGTGCCGCACCCGCGCCGATGTCAGGCCCGCACGAGATTCAACGGCGGCCGCACCGGTCGCTGCACGCGCAGCAGCGGCTCCAGCGCCCGGTCCAGGCGCTCCGACAGCTCGTCGCCGGCCGAATAGCCGGCGTCGTGCGCGCGGATCTGCTGGTCGGTGGCGAACACGCCGTCCAGGATGTCGCGGGCGCCGAGCGACGCCAGCACCGGCTTCAGCGCATAGTCCAGCGCCAGCAGGTGACCCGGGCTGCCGCCGGTCACCAGCGGCAGCACCGTCTTGCCGCGCAGGCCGTCCTGCGGTAGCAGATCCAGGAAGACCTTCAGCAGCCCGCTGTAGGCGGCCTTGTAGATCGGCGTGGCGACGATCACCACGTCGGCCCGCGCCACCGCGGCCAGCGCCGCACGGATCGCCGGGTCATCGAAGCGCGCATGCAGCAGAGCCTCCGCCGGCAGCTCCCGCACCGCGATCGGAACGTAGTGCTGCACGCGCGTGGCCAGGCGTTCGCGTGCGGCATCGAGCAGCCAGCCCGAGCGCGACTGCAGGGAAGGGCTGCCGGAGATGCCGATCAGGTTCATGGCGAGGAGGCCTGCTGCACGAAGTGGAAGCGTGCAAGGTAGCGGCCACGCGCGCAGCCGGCCAGTGCGGCTTTCGTGATTGGATATGTCGGATGCGCATTTTGGTCGATCCCACCGCGAGTCGCTTGTTCAGCGAGTCACGTCCAGCGTCACGACGATGCTTTTCGTCACACCGGCAGCACCGCTGCCCGAGGTCGCCGTTACCGTGACCGGGAACGTGCCCGCGGGTGTTCCTGACGATCCGCTCACATTCACGGTGCCCGTCGAACCGGAACCTGACGGATTCGCTGCGCCGCCCGACGCGCTGCCATCGCCACCTCCGCCACCGCCGCCGCCCCCTCCGCCGCCGCAGCCGGCCACGAGCGCTCCGACCAGCACCAGCGCGAGCAGCACCGGCAGCGCATCGCCGCGCCGGCGCCTGCCCGCCAGCCAGCCGCATGCGAGGAAGAGGCCGGCTCCGAGTGTCGCCGGGGCACTGCCCGCCAGCCGCCAGTCATGCTGCGGGTCCGGCGCCTGCGCGATCGCCGCACCGCTCGTGCCGATGGTCAGCGTGGTGCTGGCCGCACCGCCCGACACCGTCACCTGCTGCGGCGAGAAGGTGCAGGTCGCGCCGGCGGGCAGGTTGCTGCAGGCGAACGACACCTGGCCGGTGAAGCCTCCAGACGGCGAGACGGTCACCGTGGTCGATGCCGACTGGCCGGCCGCCACGCTCAGCGAGCTCGAGGCCGCCGCGATCGCATAGCGGGCACCGCCCGAGGCCCCGCCGGCCTGAACGGGATCGCATGCCGACGTGATCTCCGGCCCGCACCACTGCAGCGTGTACGGCTGCTGCTCCTGCACCACGCCGTTGACCGTACGCTGCATCATCCCGGAGATGTACTGGCCGTCCGGGGAGATGCCGGTGACCGACAGCAGGTCGAAGCCGGCCAATGGGTTTCCAGCCGGCAGCTCCGACAGCAGTTTCATGCCGCCGGCGGCGGTCCAGTAGAACGCCCGGGTCGTGCTGCCGTGGATGAAACCGCCGCCGGCCTGACTGTTCGACGCCGGCGAGGACGGTATCAGCATGCCGACCACGATGGACCCGGTGTCGTTGGTCGCGATGGCCACCGACGACTCGAAGCCCGGCAGCACGCCGAGGTCGCGCAGGCCCTCGGCCGCCGTCCAGCGGAACGCCCGGTCGCGGTTGACGTTGCCGAGCGGCACGCCGGACTTGCCCACCACCGTCTGGCCATCGGCGCTGACCGCGGTGGCCACCGAATGCCAGTTCGGGAGGATCGAGCCGAGCGACACCATGCCGCCGGCGGCCGTCCAGCGGAAGGCCTGGCGCACGGTGCCGCTGAAGCCGCCGGGGAAGTCGCTTTCGCCGACGATCGTGGCGCCGTCGCCGCTGACGCCGAACGCCCGCGAGAAGCCGCCCGGACCGATGCCCGAGCCCAGGTCCACCATGCCGGTGGCGGCGCTCCAGCGGAATGCGTGCCAGGTGGCGCCGCCCACGGTGTCGGAGTAGCCGACGATGGTCGTGCCGTTGTCGCTGACATCGGTGGCGAACGAGGACCGGTTCGCGTTGTTGGCCGGGTCCAGCGTCCCGATGTCGATCGGATCCGCGCCGCCCAGGCTGTAGAACGCGTGATAGGGCGTGAACGCGCCGTTGTCGTAGAACCCGACCACGACCCCGCCGGTGCGGCTCAGGTTGACGGCCTGGCCGTTGGCGTCATCCGGTACGGGGGCCTTGACGCTGCGACCGGTCCGCCCGGCGAGGCGGCGCCCGATGCTGACCAGCGATCCGGGCACCAGCGCGTCGCCGTCCATCAGCCAGGTGATCGGGTCGACCGTAAAGGACAGGACGCCGCGGCGGACCAGATACCCGATGTAGCGCCGATACCCGCCCTCGAAGACCGAACGGCCGCTCACGTAGGTCAGCCCCTCGTCGGTGCTGATCAGGAACTGCGTGCTGAGCATGCCATGGGCGCCCGGCGAACTGCTCTGCAGCATCACCGACTCCGCATGCGCCGCCCTGGGCAGCACCAGGGCCATAAGCACCAGCAGCGCAGCGAACCAGATTCCGAGACCCGGCATGCAAGCGGTGGACTGCTTCATCGCCCCCTCCAACCTCGAACGGTTGAAGGAAATGCTACGGGGCGAGACGCACGATCGCTACCCCCACCTTCTTGTGGGTAGCCCGAGCCCGCCGGCCGCGGCGCTTCATCGCGACGGCTTCGATGCCGGCGGCCTGATCGCGGCCGCGGGCGATGGTCAGTCCAGCTCGAACCCCTGCCTGCGCACCGATGCGATCAATCCGTGGCGGCCCGAAATGCTTTCGGCGCCGCGTACGCGGGCGCTGGCCTGGCGCGACCAGGGCTGCTCGGTCATCTTCTGGGCGCGCTGGAAGCGCTGCATCACTTCGTCGTAGTCGGCCACCGCCTCGACCTCGCGCGCCGCGGCGGGGTCGTAGCGTTCGCGGTGCAGCACCACCGAGGGGGCGAGCCGCGGCTTCACGTCGGCCGGGCGCGCCGGATCGGGATGACCCACGCACAGGCCGAACAGCGCGAAGGTCCGAGGCGGAAGCTGCAGCTCCTCGGCCACCTGCTCCGGATGGTTGCGCATCGCACCGATGTACACGGTGCCCAGCCCGAGCGACTCGGCGGCCAGCGCCGCGTTCTGCGCAGCCAGCGCCGCATCGATCGCCGCCACCAGGAACATCTCGAAGAAGCGGTTGGCGCCCGGCTCCTCGTCGCGCCGCCGGGCGACCCGGTCGAGCCGCGACAGGTCGGCCAGCCAGACCAGGAACAGCGGCACCCGCGCCACGTGCGCCTGGTCGTTGGCCAGCTTCGCCAGCCGCGCCCGGCGCGCCGGGTCTTCGACGGCGATGACGCTCCAGGCCTGCAGGTTCGACGAGGTGGCCGCGGACTGGGCGGCCGCCACCAGCAGATCGAGCGTCCCCGCCGGCAGCGGGGCGTCCAGGAACGCGCGCACCGAGCGATGCGCGAGCATCCGTTCGATCACCGCGTTGGGCATTGCGGCCGGCAGTTGGGAGGACGGGTGGGCGGACAGATGGGAGGACAGGCGGGCCGACAGGCCGAGATCCTGGCCGTAGCGGTCGATCAGCGGATCGGGGCGGGTCATGGTTGGCGATGGAGTCGGACGGTGGACGGCGGGCCGTGGACGAAGGAGGGTAACCGATCGCCGTCCGCGCTGCAGCGCGTCACTCCGCCGCCGAATCCTCCGGGCATCGCCCGACGTCCGAGATGGCCTGCGTGATCTGGCTGCCGGGCGGCACGCTGCGGGTGAGCCAGACGTTGCCGCCGATCGTCGAGCCCTTGCCGATCGTCACGCGGCCGAGGATCGTCGCGCCCGCGTACACGATCACGTCGTCCTCGAGGATAGGGTGGCGCGGCACGCCCTTGCGCAGGTGGCCGTTGCCGTCGGACTCGAAGCGCTTGGCGCCCAGGGTGACCGCCTGATACAGCCGCACCCGGTCGCCGATGATCGTGGTCTCGCCGATCACGACGCCGGTGCCGTGGTCGATGAAGAAGCCGCTGCCGATCGTAGCGCCCGGATGGATGTCGATGCCGGTCTGCGCATGCGAATGCTCGGCGACGATGCGCGCCAGCAGCGGCAGCTTGAGCAGATAGAGCTGATTGGCGATCCGGTGATGGATGATCGCGTGCACGCCGGGATAGCACAGCAGCACCTCGTCGACGCTGCCGGCCGCCGGGTCGCCGTGGTAGGCGGCCAGCACGTCGACGTCGAGCTGTTCGCGCAGCGCCGGCAGCTTCGCGGCGAACGTGCGCACCCGCTCGGTGGCCTCGCGCTCGATCGCCGCGTCGTCGCGGCCACCGTGCCGCGTCTGGTAGCGCAACTCCAGCCGCACCTGCGCGCGCAGCGCATGCAGCACCGTCGACAGCGTGTTGCCGATGTAGTAGTCCTCGGCTTCCTGGCGCAGGTCAACCGGGCCCAGGCGCATCGGGAACAGCGCACCGCGCAGGCCGTCGAGGATCGTCGCCAGCGCCTCGCGCGACGGCAGCTCGCGGCCGCCGGGGTCGTTGGTGCGCTGGTTCGCGTCGCGCCAGCGGTTGCGCGCCTGCTTCAGGCCCGCCAGGATCGGTTGCAGATCGAATTCGTCGCCCGCCTTCATCGGAGGTTCCGCCATCACATCACCGCGCCGAGCTGCCACGGCACGAACTCGTCGTTGCCGATGCCCAGCGCCTCGCTTTTGCTCGGTTCGCCGCTGGCGATCCGCAGGATCAGCTCGAAGATCTCCTCGCCCTTCTGCGCGACGCTGACCGTGCCGTCGACGATCTCGCCGCAGTTGATGTCCATGTCCTCGATCATCCGTTCGTACATCGGCGTGTTGGTGGCGAGCTTGATCGACGGCGACGGCTTGCAGCCGTAGACCGAGCCGCGGCCGGTCGTGAAGCAGATCAGGTTCGCGCCGCCGGCCACCTGGCCGGTCGCCGATACCGGGTCGTAGCCCGGCGTGTCCATGAAGACGAAGCCCTTCGTGGTCACCGGATCGGCGTACTCGAACACGTCCATCAGGTTGGTCGTGCCGCCCTTGGCCACCGCGCCCAGCGATTTCTCGAGGATCGTCGTCAGTCCTCCGGCCTTGTTGCCGGGCGACGGGTTGTTGTCCATGCTGCCTTCGTTGCGGGCGGTGTAGTCCTCCCACCAGCGGATGCGGCGGATCAGCTTGTCGGCCACCGCCTGCGACACCGCGCGGCGGGTCAGCAGATGCTCGGCGCCGTAGATCTCGGGCGTCTCCGACAGGATCACGGTGCCGCCGTGCGCGACCAGGATGTCGCAGGCGGCGCCCAGCGCCGGGTTCGCGGTGATGCCGGAATAGCCGTCGGAGCCGCCGCACTGCAGGCCGATCGTGATGTGGCTGGCCGGTACCTCGCTGCGCGTGGCCTCGTTCGCCTGCGGCAGCATCTGCCTGACCGCGGCGATGCCGGCCTCGACCGTCTTGCGGGTGCCGCCGCTCGCCTGGATGATCAGCGGCCGCAGCTTGGCGCTCTCGGCGAGGTGCTCGGCCATGAACAGCGAGTCCATCTGATTGGCCTCGCAGCCCAGGCCGATGATGACGACGCCGGCGAAGTTCGGATGACGGCAGTAGCCGGCGATCGTCTTGCGCAGCACGTCGATGCCCTGGCCGGTGGTGGCCTGGCCGCAGCCCGACGAATGGGTGATCGGCACGACGCCGTCGACGTTGGGGAACTGCTTCAGCACCTCGGGCGTGAAATGCGCGGCGACGTACTTCGATACCGACGCCGAACAGTTGACCGTCGACACGACGCCGACGTAGTTGCGCGTCGCGACGCGGCCGTCGGCGCGCACGAAGCCGCGGAAGGTGGCCGGCTTCGCGGGAGTCTTCGTCGGCTTCAGATCGACGCCGACCTGGTAGTCGCGCTCGAACATCTCGAACGTCAGGTTGTGGGTGTGCACATGGCAACCGGCGCCGATGTCGCGGGTCGCGAAGCCGATGATCTGGTCGTAGCGCTTGACCGGCTGCCCCTTGGCGATCGCCCGCACCGCCAGCTTGTGGCCGGCCGGAATCGCGTCGACGCAGGTGACCGCCTCGGCCTCGACGCGGGTGCCGGCCGACAGCGGCCTGGCGGCGATCACCACGTCGTCGTTGGGGTTCAGGCGCAGCGTCGGGCGGCGGATCAGCGAAACGACGTTGGACATGGGGAGACTCCGTAATGGCGCCCGTGCGCCGGATCGGACTCCGGCCGGCGGATCATTATCGCGCGAAGTCGGCGGACGCGCGGGCGGCGCTCCGGAAGCTGCCTCACCGTCCGGCAGCCACGCTGGCCGCCGGCGGAACGGAGGTCACTTCAGCACATCGGGCAGCCAGGTCGTGATCTCCGGCACGTAGGTGATCAGGATCAGCGACAGGAACAGCGGCACCAGCCACGGCAGGATCGCCATCGTCGTGCGCTCGACCGACAGGTTGGCGATGCGGGCGAGCACGAACAGCACCATGCCGAGCGGCGGATGCAGCAGCCCGATCATCAGGTTCAGGGTCATGATCAGCCCGAAATGCACCGGGTCGATGCCGAGCTTCAGCACGATCGGCATCAGGATCGGCACCAGGATCGTGATCGCGGCGATCGTGTCCAGGAAGCAGCCGACGAACAGCATCAGCAGGTTCGCCAGCAGCAGGAACACCCACTTGTTCGTCGTGAACCCGAGGATCGCCTCGGTCAGGAACTCGGCGGTCTGGGTGACCGTCAGCAGCCACGCGAAGATCGACGCCGAGGCGACGATGAACAGCACCGACGCGGTGGTCTCGATCGTGTCGAACGTCGCCTTGGCCAGCAGCTTCAAGGTCATCGTCCGGTAGCGCACCAGCCCGAGGAACAGCGCCCACAGCACCGCGGCCACCGCCGCCTCGGTGGGCGTGAACCAGCCCATCGTCATGCCGCCGATCAGCAGCACCGGCGCCATCAGCGCCATCACCGCCGAGAAGTCGAAGTACCAGTCGAGCGCCAGCAGGATCACCAGCGCGACCAGCGCCGCCCAGTTCGCCGACAGGCCGGCCAGCGTCATCGCCCACACCGCGAACGGGAACGCCAGCACGACCAGGATCTCGATCGTCGCCAGCAGGAGCTGCCGGCCCGAGAACTTGACGTCGGAGCCCCAGCCGTTGCGGTGCGCGATGTAGGCGACCGTCAGCATCATGACCGCCGTCATCACGAGACCGGGCAGGATGCCGCCGATGAACAGCGCGCCGATCGACACGTTGGCCATCATGCCGTAGATCACGAACGGCAGCGACGGCGGAATGATCGGCCCGAGCGTCGCCGACGCGGCGGTGACGCCGACCGAGAACTCCTTCGGATAACCGTGGTCGGTCATCGCCTTGATCTCGATCGTGCCCAGGCCCGCCGCATCGGCGATCGCGGTGCCCGACATGCCCGAGAAGATCACCGAGCCGACGATGTTGACGTGGCCGAGGCCGCCCTTCATCCAGCCGACCAGCGCGACCGCGAAGTTGTAGATCCGCCGGGTGATGCCGGCGATGTTCATCAGGTTGCCGGCCAGGATGAAGAACGGCACCGCCAGCAGCGGAAAGCTGTCGACGCCGGAGATCATCCGGTGCACGACGACGAAGTCGGGCACGGTGCTGGCGGTCATCACGTACAGCAGCGAGGCGCCCGCCATCGCGAACGCCACCGGCACGCCGAGCACCATCAGCAGCAGGAAGCCGCCCATCAGGGTCAACATGTCAGGGGTTCTCCGACTGCAGGGATGCCGGGTTCTCGAGAAGCGACGTGCCCTCGCGCAGATGCCGGATCGCCAGCACCACCGCACGCAGCAGCATGAAGCCGAAGCCCACCATCACGAAGCCATAGATGATCGACAGCGGCCAGTCGATCATCGTCATCGGCTGGTGGCCGACCCGCTGCAGCACCAGCCAGGTCAGATACAGCGCATAGCCGAGGAACGCGATGCGGAACAGGTCGACGAAGGTGGCCAGCGCCCGGGCCGCGAGGCGCGGCAGATAGCGGTACAGCAGGTCGACGTGGATGTGCCGGTCCAGCCGCACGCACATCGACGCGCCGATGAACACGACGAAGATCAGCAGATAGCGGGCGATCTCCTCGGTCCACGACGCCGAGTCGTTCAGCGCGTAGCGGGTGAAGAACTGCAGGAACACGACGCCGGACAGCAGCCAGAACAGCCCCAGCGCCAGCCAGTCCTCGATCGCGTAGACCGACAAGTCGGCATCGGGCAGTTCGTCCTCGAAGCTGGCGGCCAGCGCCTCGACCGATTCCTCGGGCGCGTGGTGGTTGCCGGTGTCCGGCGCCGGATTGCCGTTCATTGCGGCCGGCTCACTTCAGCGCCTGGATCTTTTCCCAATCCGACTTGTTGTAGCCCAGCGATTCGGGGGTCTGCGCCTTCAGGATCGCCTGCCGGATCGATTCGCGATCGACCTCGGCGACGTTGACGCCCTTCTTGCGGAACTCGGCGACCAGCTCGCCCTCGCGCTTCTTGATGTCGGCGGTGCCGCGGGCGGCGGCTTCCTGCATCACGTCGACGAACAGCTTCTTCTCGGCGTCGGTCAGCTTGTTCCACAGGTGCGGGGCGATCTGCGTGGTCACCGAATCGACGATGTGGCCGGTCAGCATGATGTGCTTCTGCACCTCGTAGAACTTCTTCG
>DAISWF010000001.1:52018-98710 GCA_036826495.1 Burkholderiaceae bacterium | reverse complement strand
TGATCGATCGTCCATGACAGGTGCAGTGCGCCGGCCAGCGGCACGGCGCCGAAGGTCGGCTTGAAGCCGACGACGCCGCAGAAGTTCGCCGGCACCCGGATCGACCCGCCGGTATCGCTGCCCAGGCCGGCTACGCCGATGCCGCGCGCCACGCAGACGCCGGCGCCGCTCGACGAACCGCCGGACTGGAGGGCCGGATCCCACGGATTGCGGACGTCGCCGGTCCACGGATTCTCGCCGGTCGCGCCGAGCGCGACCTCGACCAGGTTGGTCTTTGCGAAGAGGATCGCGCCGGCGTCGCGCAGCCGGCCGACCGCCACCGCCTCGTCGCGGTCGAACGCCGGCAGCGGCGCCTGCGTGCCGGCCCGCATCGTCGTGCCGCGCATCTGGTAAAGATCCTTGATCGACACCGGCATGCCGTGCAGCGGGCCGCGCAGCCGACCCGCAGCGGCCTCGCGGTCGCGCTCGGCGGCCTCGGCGCGCGCGGCCTCCCAGTCGGCCCAGGCGATCGCGTTCAGCGCGGCATCGCGCTGCGCCCGCTCGCGGGCCTCGTCGATCAGCGCGACCGCATGCGCCCGGCCGGTTCGCAGCGCGGCCACCCGCTCGCTGATCGTCGGTGCGTCGAAGGAATCGTCGGTCATGGCGGTACGTCTGGGCGGCGGCGGACAGCGGCTATTATGCCGCGACGTCCAGCGCACCGGCCGAAGCGGCCGGGGGAGATCACGATGCAGCGCAAACCCTTGAGCGGCGGCCGGCTGCGGTCGGCCGGCTACGACGAACGGCAGCAGCTTCTGGAGATCGAGTTCACCGATCACAGCGTGACGGTCTACAAGCACGTGCCGGCCGAGGTGTACCGGCGGCTGCTGGCCTCGCCGAATCCGGCCGCCTATTTCGACGACCGGATCGCCGACGAATACCCGCGCGAACGCGGCAGCGCCGGCGGCGGCGACGAGGCCCGGCGCAAGCTCGACGATCTGTTCGGGCCGCCGAAGGGCTGAGAGCCGGCCGGCCATGGCGGCCCATCGACCGCCGATCGCCGCGCAGCGCGAATCATCGGCGATTCGCCGGCCAAGCCATCGAGTTCCGGGCCCGGCGGCCGATATCGCCAGAGATGAGCCCATCCCGGATCATTGACGTGATCGGCAGGCTGGCGAGCGGGGCCGGCAGCCTCCGCGCCGCGGACCGCGGCAGCCGGCGGGTCGACGAGCTGGTGCTGCGCGATTCGCTGAAGCTGGCCTATGCGCAGACGCCGCTGGCCCTCTGTGCATCGATGCTGGTGGCGCTGCTGATGATCTCGGCGCTGTCGCTGCACGGCTGGCACACCGGGCATCTGACCTGGCTCGCGCTGTTCTGCGTGCTGACGCTGACGCGCATCCACGATCAGCTCCGCTACCCGCGGCGCCGGCGCAGGGCCGGCCATGACGACTCCCGCGAACGGATCCGGTTGTCCGTGTGGGTGGTGACCAACGCGATGGCCTGGGCGGCGTTCCCGGTGCTGTTCATCGGTGATCTGGATCAGTCGGCGCGCGCCACCGTGATGATGTTCCTGTCGGCGATCGTCTGCGCCGGCGTCAGCACGCTGTCGTCGATGGGCGTGCTGGGCATCGTCTACGCCGGCATCGTGCTGCTGCCGATGTCGCTGACGCTGCTGATCGACGGCGGCAATCAGGGTCTGGTGCACGGTACGCTGGCCGGCGCGCTGTTCGTCGTGCTGGTCGCCGGCCACCGCTCGGTGCACCGCGCGACGCTGGCCACGCTGCGGCTGGCCCGGCAGAACGAGGACCTGATGAATCAGGCGGTGCAGTCGCGCCGCCGTGCCGAGTCGCTGAACCGGCGACTGTCCGATGCCCGCCGGGCGCTGACCCATTCCAATCGCACGCTGGAGCAGCGGGTGCGGGCGCGCACGCTGGCGCTGGAACGCGAGATCGGCGAGCACAGCCAGCTCGCGCGCCGGCTGACCGAGCTGGCGGCCTGCGACCCGATGACCGGGCTCGCCAACCGCGCGCGGCTCGAACAGCGGCTGAGCGGCCTGCTGCTCGAAGCCGGCCGGCACGAGGCCGGCGTCGCGGTGCTGTTCATCGATCTGGACCGCTTCAAGGAGGTCAACGATGCGCTGGGCCATCTGGCCGGTGACGAGGTGCTGCGCACGATCGCGCGCCGCTTCGAGGCGGTGCTGCCGGTCGGCGGCCTGGTGGCCCGCTGGGGCGGCGACGAGTTCGTCGCGGCGCTGCCGATCGGCCACGACCCGGAACAGGCGCTGCACCATGCACGGCGGCTGCGCACGGCGGCGGCCGAACCGATATCGGTGATCGACCAGACGGTGCGGCTCGCTGCCAGCGTCGGCATCGCGCTGTACCCGCAGGATGCCAGCGACGGCGAGACGCTGGTGCGCTCGGCCGACATGGCGGTGTATGCCGCGAAGGTGTCCGGCCGCGCATCGGTGCGGCGGTTCGAGGATTCGATGTACGCGTCGCTGCGCGAGCGGCACAAGCTGCGCCAGGCGCTGCGCGATGCGATCGACAACGACCGGCTGCAGCTCGCGTTCCAGCCGGTGGTGTGCGCGCGCACCGGCCGCACGCTGTCGTTCGAGGCGCTGACCCGCTGGCGCGATGCCGAACGCGGCTGGGTATCGCCGGCCGAGTTCATTCCGGTGGCCGAGGAATCGGGCTCGATCGTCGCGCTCGGCCGCTGGGTGCTCGACAACGCCTGCCGGGCAGCGGCGAGCTGGCCGTCGCCCGAGCCCGGCGTTCCCGGGCCGTCGGTGGCGGTCAACGTGTCGGCCGCGCAGATCCTCGCCGGCGACTTCGTGCCCGACCTGCAGGAAGCGCTGCGCCGCTCGGGCCTGCCGCCGCAGCGGCTGCAGCTCGAGCTGACCGAGAGCTTCTTCGCGCAGGATCCCGACCGCCTGATGGGGCTGCTCGGCAGCGTGCGCAGACTGGGCGTACGGGTCGCGATCGACGATTTCGGCGCGGGCTACTCGTCGCTGGCGCTGTTGCGCCGGCTGCCGGTGGACATCCTGAAGATCGATCGCAGCTTCATCGAGGACGCCACGCCGGCATCGGCCACCTTCCTCGAAGCGATCCAGGCGATCGCCCGCAGCCTCGGGCTGCAGGTCACCGCCGAAGGGGTCGAGACCGAGGCGCAGCGCACGATGCTGCGCGCGCTCGGCATCGACCTGCTGCAAGGCTACCTGATCGCCCGCCCGATGCCCGATCACGAGGCCCGCCGCTGGCAGCTTCGGCAGGGGGCGGCGGCGCTGGCGGAACCGGCGTGATCGGCTCCTTCCGGAGAGCCTGAGCCGCGCGCTCGGCCACGTGCACCGTTCACCGGCGAGCGCCGGCCGGACGCCTGCGCAGTCGTCGCTTCCAGCGATGCGACAATCATCCGCGTGTCCGTCCTTCCCGCTTCCGCTTCCCATCGCGCTGTCCGCTCGGTCGCGGTGTTCTGCCGCGTCATCGACAACCTGGGCGACGCCGGCGTCTGCTGGCGCCTGGCCCGCCAGATGGCGACCGAGCACGGCCGCCGGGTCACGCTGTACATCGATGCGCCGGCGGTGCTGGCCCGGCTGCTGCCGGCCGGCGCGCCGGCCGACGATCTCCTGGCCGGCCGGCCGGCGCTGGTCGACGGCGTGTCGATCCACCCGTGGCCGGCGGAGCCGTCCGAGCCGTCCGAGCCGAACGGCGGCGGGCCGCCCGGCGACCCGGGCGATGCCGGCCCACACGGACCGATCGCCGAATCCGGTCATCCGGCGACGCGCTGGCAGCCGGCACTCGCTGCGGATCTGCTGATCGCGGCATTCGGCTGCGAACTGCCGACACCGGTGCGGGCCAATCTCGGGCGCGACCGTGCGGACCCAGACACCTGCAGCTCCGGTACGCCTCCTCGCAGCAGCGCCGGCCGCAGTTCCGCCGGCGGCGAGCGCCGGCCGCCGCAGTGGATCAACCTCGAGTACCTGAGCGCCGAGCCATGGATCGACGGCGCGAACTGGATGCCGTCGATCAAGCCGTCCGACGGCGCCGTCGAGCACTTCGTGTTCCCCGGCTTCAGCGCCGCCAGCGCCGGGCTGCTGCGCGAGCGGGGGCTGCTGGCGCGACGCGACGCGTTCCGCGCCGCGGCCGAAGACCGGGCCTGGCTGCGGCGCCATCGCATCGACCCGTCGGCCGGCGAGCCGCTGGTGTCGCTCTTCACCTATGACAGCGCCGATCTGCCGGGGCGATTGGCGGCACTCGCCGGCGGCCCGCAGCCGCTCCGGATGCTGGTGCCGGCCGGCGTCGCGACCCGCGCGATGACCCTGCTGTGCGGCGCGCCGCCCGCGCCCGGCGAACGGCGGACGATCAGCGCGCTGACCGTGCACGGCCTGCCCTGGCTGGAGCAGGACGACTACGACCGGCTGCTGTGGAGCTGCGACCTGAACCTGGTGCGCGGCGAGGACTCCTGGATCCGCGCGCACTGGGCCGGCCGGCCGATGGCCTGGCAGCCCTACCCCCAGGCCGATGGCGCCCACCTGCGCAAGCTCGACGCCTGGCTCGCCCGGCTGCTGGCCGGCACGGACGTGTCGCTGGCTGCGCCGATCGGTGACTTCCTGCGCGCCTGGGCCGGCGCCTGGCCGGACACCGATGTTCCGACAGCGGCCGGGCCCGAGACCGCCGGCGCGGCCGACGCAGCGCTGGCCGCGGCCTGGGCCGCGTTCGCCCCGCTGCTGCACCCCGGCCATCAGGGGTACCGGGTGTTCGAGCGGTTCGCCCGATCGCTGGCCGGCTGCCCGGACCTCACCTCGTCGCTGCTCGCGTTCGCAGACCGGCAGACCCGTCTCCCGACGACGCATCCGCAACGTTGACGCCCGGCCGATCCCCGCCCGGCGGTCTGCAGATCCGTCGCCGCATCCGACAACTGGCGCCACGGGTTCCCGATCGGCTAAAATTGCGGGTTTGGCCCGATTCGGGCAAATCGTTACTGAAGGTCCTCCTATGAAACTCGCGCAAGAACTGCGTACCGGCAACGTCGTCATGATCGGGAAGGACCCGATGGTGGTGCTGCGCGCCGAGTACAACAAGAGCGGCCGCAATGCGGCGGTCGTCAAGATGAAGCTGAAGAACCTGCTGAACGGCTCCGGCACCGAGACCGTCTATCGCGCCGACGAGAAGTTCGACGTGCTGACGCTCGACCGCAAGGAGTGCACGTACTCGTACTTCGCCGACCCGATGTACGTGTTCATGGACTCCGAGTACAACCAGTACGAGGTCGAAGCCGACAGCATGGGCGACGCGCTGAACTACGTCGAGGAAGGCATGCCCTGCGAGGTGGTGTTCTACGAAGGCCGCGCGATCTCGCTGGAGATGCCCACGTCGGTGGTCCGCGAGGTCGAGTACACCGAACCCGCCGTCAAGGGCGACACCTCCGGCAAGGTGATGAAGCCGGCGCGCATCAAGCCCACCGGGTTCGAGCTGCCGGTGCCGGCGTTCGTGCAGATCGGCGACAAGATCGAGATCGACACCCGCACTGCCGAGTACCGCGCCCGCGTGAAGGGCTGAACCGCCGGCTGATCGGCGGCAGCTACCGTACCGACGACCAGCAGCCCTCGGTCGGGCTGCCGGCCCGCAGTGCGCCCCGCTGCCGAAGCGGATCGCCGCTACGCGCCCTGGCTGCCTCCGCAGCCGGCCTGTCTAAGCCGGGTGCGTCTCGGCAGCCTGCCGCCGACGGGCCAACTGGCGCTCGAGGTGACGCTGCACCGTCGTGTGCAGCGTCTTCAGCGACACCGGCTTCACCAGGTAGCTGCTGCAGCCGGCCAGCGCACCCCGCGCCAGGTCGAACGGCGACGAGCGGCTGGTCAGGATCACGATCGGCATGTCGCGCGCCGCCCGGTCGCGCTTGATCTCGCGGATCAGCCGCAGCCCGTCCATGTCGGGCATCACCACGTCGACGAACACGATGTCGTAGCGGAACCGGCCCATCGCCGCCAGCGCCGCCTTGGCGTTGTCGACCGTTTCGCTGGTGACGCCGATCTGCGACAGCGCCACCGCGAGCTGGCGGCGCACCGTCGGACTGTCGTCGATGACCAGTGCATGGGCCGGCAGCCGCGCCCCCGGAACGGCCGCCAGTCCGGTCGGCTGCACGGAGGAAACCGTCGGCGGCGGCGCAGACGGGCCGATGGAAGCGGTGGCTGCAGCCGCTGCCGCCGGCTGCGCCGACGACGCGTGCTGCTGCGGCCACTGAGGTTGCGGCCATTGAGGCTGCGCCGCCGGCGCCGTCTCGCTGCCGCGTGGCGGATCCTGCAGCCACACCACCGGCCGCCGGGCGCGCGTGTACTGCTGCTCGACGACGCCGTTCAGTGCCTTCAGCACATCCATCGTGAACGTGGCCTGCAGCAGATCGTCCCGGCCGCGCGCCGGATCGTTGCGACGTCCGACGGTGATGATCGGCCGCCCGCTGGGCAGCCGTTTCAGCGTGGTCGCGACCTCGTAGCCGCCCTTGGCGGTCATGTCGACCATCGCGATGTCGTAGTCGCCGGGCCCCCGCGACGGCGTCACCACGTAACGGTACTGGTTGTGCCGGGCGTGTTTGAGCACGATTTCCAGGATTCGCTGGAACTTCTGCGCCATTCCGAACACGGCGACGCGAAAAGCCGGCCTGCCGTCGGCTTCGTTCACCACCATCGCCGTCATCGATGCCTCCCTGCATCGCCGCGGTCCCTCTTACCCGCGGCCCCGACTCATCCGAATTGACAGGGATTTTGCGGCGAAACTACTATTGCCGGCAAGCAATTTCTGGAAAAAAATCGTTGTGTTGCGGCAGCTTAGCGACGATTTCTAAGACGAAACCTTGATTTGCGGGTTGCTCGGAGCGGCCGGGGCAGGCGCCGCGGCGGCGGCAGCGGCCAGCCGCTCGCGAGTCGACACCTGCAACTCGTTGTCGCGCGCGAAGCCGACCAGGAAGGTATAGGCCATCGGCTCGAGCTGGTTCAGCCGACCATCGACGAACACGCATCGGACGCCCTGGTGCAGCCCCGGCATCACGTACGGCGAATAGGACAGATGCCCCTGCGGCACCCGCCCGCCGGGCCGGTAGTGCGCCATCACGCCGCACAGGCGATCGGCCCAGTCGCTGGGCCGGAACTGCCTGCCGGCTGCGGTGGTGCCCAGAATCACGAAGGATTCGGCGACCGGTCTGTCGTTCAGCATTGGGCGTCCTCCGGGACGGCAATCGCCACTGCGATTCGCTGCGCCGCAGCAAAGGCGATTCATTATAGCGACCAGAGCCCTTTTCCCCTACAATTCAATGAACTAACAACGGCGGGTAGGGGCCGGGGGGGTCCCGGCCCCCATCGGCGCGGCCCGCCGTTGCTGTTTCTGCTGCAACGGTATCCGGTCGTCGGATCACCGTGCATTGGACCTGAGGACGGCTGCGCCCTACCCGTTTATCAGGCCCGGTTTTCCGACCTGTTTTCCGTTGACCGCTGTTTGAAAGGAAGCCCGATGGCTACTGCGTCCGTGCTGATGTCGACCTACTACCCGCAGCCGATTGCGTTCACCCACGGCGAAGGCGCGTGGCTGTACGACACGCGCGGCCGACGTCTGCTCGACTGCTTGGCCGGCATCGCGGTCAACACGCTGGGCCACAACCATCCGAAGCTGGTGGCGGCGCTGCGCGAGCAGATCGGCCGGGTGATGCACACCTCGAACCTGTTCGAGGCGCCGCTGCAGGTGGAGCTGGCCACCCGGCTGGTCGCGGCCGCCGGCATGGACAACGTGTTCTTCTGCAATTCGGGGCTGGAGGCCAACGAGGCGGCGATCAAGATCGCGCGGCTGTATGGCCACAACCGCGGCGTCGCGGCCCCCGAGATCGTCGTCTATGAGAAGGCGTTCCACGGCCGGTCGCTGGCGACCTTGTCGGCCACCGGCAACGAGAAGGTGCAGAAGGGCTTCGAGCCGCTGGTGCAGGGCTTCCCGCGCGTGCCGCTGAACGACGTCGCCGCGATCCGGCGGCTGGCCGACGGCAACCCGAACATCGTCGCGGTGTTCCTCGAGGCGATCCAGGGCGAAGGCGGCATCAACGAGGCCCGCATCGATTACCTGCGCGAGGTGCGCAAGCTGTGTGACGAGCGCGGCTGGCTGCTGATGATCGACGAGGTGCAGTGCGGCACCGGCCGCACCGGCAAGTGGTTCGCTCATCAGTGGGCGGGCATCGTGCCCGACGTGATGCCGCTCGCCAAGGGGCTGTCCTCCGGCGTGCCGGTCGGCGCGGTGGTCGCGCGCGGCGCGGCGGCGCAGACCTTCAAGCCGGGCAACCATGGCACGACGTTCGGCGGCAACCTGCTGGCGATGCGCGCCGGCCTCACGACGATGCAGGTGATCGAGGAGGACGGCCTGCTCGCCCGCGCCGCGGAGCTCGGCAGTTATCTGATGCAGGCCTTCCGCAGCGAGCTGCAGAATCTGTCGGCGCTGCGCGAGGTGCGCGGCCGCGGGCTGATGATCGGCATCGAGCTCGACCGGCCCTGCGCCGAGATCGTCGGCAAGGCGTTCGAGGCCGGGCTGGTGCTGAACGTCACCGCCGATTCGGTGATCCGGCTGCTGCCGCCGCTGATCTTCGAACGCGAGCATGCCGACATCCTGGTGTCGCGCCTGGTGCCGCTGATCCGCGAGGTGGCCTCGCGCGGCCAGAGACAGACCGCCTGAGCCGGCGGACCACAACGACGTCCGACGCCCGCCGGGTGAGCCGGCCGGCCGCAGGACAGTGACCGCGGCGCCCGACGTGAGGGGGCGCCACCGGTCACCAGGGGGCAACGATGACGATCCGCCATTTCCTTCAGTTCAGCGACTTCGACCGGGACGAAATCGACTACGTGTTCCAGCGCACGCGGGTGATCAAGCAGAAGTTCAAGCGCTACGAAACCTATCACCCGCTGATCGACCGCTCGCTGGTGATGATCTTCGAGAAGGCCAGCACCCGCACGCGGCTGTCGTTCGAAGCCGGCGTGCAGCAGCTCGGCGGCAACGCGATCTATCTGAACACCCGCGACTCGCAGCTCGGCCGCGGCGAGCCGGTCGAGGATGCGGCCCAGGTGATCTCGCGGATGTGCGATATCGTGATGATCCGCACGTTCGAGCAGACGATCGTCGAGCGCTTCGCACGCAACTCGCGGGTGCCGGTGATCAACGGCCTGACCAACGAATACCATCCGTGCCAGATCCTCGCCGACGTCTACACCTTCATCGAGCACCGCGGCGACATCCGCGGCCGCACGGTGGCCTGGATCGGTGACTCCAACAACATGCTGTACACCTGGCTGCAGGCCGCCGAACGGCTGGACTTCCAGGTCCACGTGTCGAGTCCCGAAGGCTACAAGGTCGATCCGGCGCTGGCCGGCAGCTCGGCCAGCCGGCTGCGCGATTTCGCCGACCCGATGGATGCGGTGCGCGGGGCCGACCTGGTCACCACCGACGTATGGACCAGCATGGGTTTCGAGGCCGAGAACGAGGCGCGCGTGAAGGCGTTCGCCGATTTCTGCGTCGATGCCGACATGATGCGCAACGCCCGCGCGGACGCCCTGTTCATGCACTGCCTGCCCGCGCACCGCGGCGAGGAGGTGACCGCCGACGTGATCGACGGGCCGCAATCGGCGGTGTGGGAGGAGGCCGAGAACCGGCTGCACACGCAGAAGGCGCTGATGGAGTTCCTGCTGCTGGGACGAATTGGAGGCTGAGGACACATGAAACCCGACAACGCCCTCGAAGCCGGCATCGCGATCCGTCGCGAGATGTTCGGCGCCGAATCCACCAACCGCCAGATCGATGGCGCCAGCGCGTTCACCGCGCCGATGCAGCAGGTGGTCAGCAGGTACTGCTTCGGCGAAACCTGGACCCGCGAAGGTCTGGAGCGGCGCGAGCGCAGCCTGATCACGCTCGGCGTGCTGTGCGCGCTGGGCCGCGGGCCGGAGCTGCGCACCCACGTCAAGGGCGCGCTCGCCAACGGCGCCACGCCGCTGCAGATCCGCGAGACGCTGCTGCACGCGATGGTCTATGCCGGCGTGCCGCTGGGCGTCGATGCGTTCCGCAATGCCGCCGAGGCGCTGCAGGAAGCCGGCGTCGACCTGAACAGCCTCTGAGCGCAAGAATGAACGTCATCGGTTTCATCGGCATCGGCAACATGGGCGCGCCGATGGCGGCGAACATCGCGCGCGCCGGTTTCGCCGTCCGTGTGTTCGACGCCGACCGGGCGCGCGCGGCAGCCTTCGTCGCCGGCCTCGATCCGCTGGTGGCCGCCCAGACGCGGGCCGCCTCGTCGCTCGCGGAACTGGCCGCCGCCTGCCAGGTCGTGATCACGATGCTGCCGACCGGCGACATCGTCCGCGACGTGCTGCTGACCGACGAAGACGGCGCGCTGGCGGCCGGGCTCGCGCCGGGCAGCCTGGTCATCGACATGAGCTCGTCGGATCCCACCGGCACGCGGGCACTGGGCGCTCGGCTGCGCGAGCGCGGCATCACGCTGCTCGATGCGCCGGTGTCGGGCCTGGTGCCGCGGGCGCGCACCGGCACCCTGACAATCATGCTGGGCGGCGACGACGAAGCGGCGCTGGCCCGGGCCGAACCGGTGCTGCGCGCGATGGGCGAACGGGTGTTCCGCGTCGGGCCGCTGGGCTGCGGGCATGCGATGAAGGCGCTGAACAACGTGGTCGCCGCGACCGCGTTCACGGTGACCGCCGAAGCGCTGATCGTCGGCCAGCGGTTCGGGCTGGATCCGGCGGTGATGAACGAGGTGCTGAAGGTGTCGAGCGGCCGCACCTTCCATGCCGACACCAGCTTCCCCGACCAGGTGCTGACCCGGCGCTTCGCGTCCGGCTTCACGCTCGGGCTGCTCGCCAAGGACGTCGGCATCGCCGGCGGCCTGGCCGACGACATCGGCGCGCAGACGCCGGTGATGCAGCTCGTGCGCCGGCTGTGGGCCGAGGGGCGCGACGAGCTCGGCCCCGGCGAGGACAACTCGGCGATCGTCAGGCGCTGGGAACGGATCAACGGCGTCACCCTCCAGCCGCAGCGCAAGGGCGACTGACGATCGCCCGCACCGGCCGCCGGCCGGCTTGCACCAGCCAGGCAGCCGGCCCTCTCGACGGCACTCGCTGCTCTGCCTCGAGGCGTTGGCCGGCTTCGCTGCCGCCGCGCCGCTCGCGATCGGACTCAGATCCGCCGGCCGTAGAACGGATAGGACGGATCCGAATAGCCCGGCGTCGACGGGTGCCCGGGCGCGACCAGCGAATCGACCAGCGCCTCGTCCTCGGCGCTCCATGCGCATTCCAGCGCCGGAAAGTAGTCCTCGAACTGCGCCAGCGTCCGCGGCCCGGCGATCACCGACGACACGGTGCGGTTGGCGAGGATCCATGCGACCGCCAGCCGCAGCAGATTGCCGTGGCGGCCGT
Organism: Burkholderiaceae bacterium; assembly: GCA_036826495.1. GTDB lineage: Bacteria > Pseudomonadota > Gammaproteobacteria > Burkholderiales > Burkholderiaceae_E > DAISWF01. The sequence goes on along the minus strand of DAISWF010000001.1, from coordinate 87,300 downwards.
GCGCATGCTCCTTCAGCCGCTGCGCGATCGCCAGCGACTCGGGCCGCCACTCGGTCTGATGCATCCGGGTGTCGCCGCGGGCGGCCCGCGAGCCCTGCGGCGGCGGCGCCGACGGATCGTACTTGCCGGTCAGCACGCCGCGGGCGATCGGGCTGTAAGTCGCCACGCCCAGCCCGTACCGGGCGCAGGCCGGCAGGATCTCGACCTCGGGCATCCGGTTCAGCAGGTTGTAGTACGGCTGGCAGACCACCGGCCCGGGCATGTTCAGGTCACGCGCGAGCCACACCGCCTCGCTGATCCGCCAGCCGCGGAAGTTCGACAGCCCCCAACAGCGGATCTTGCCGGCCCGGATCAGGTCGTCCAGCGCCCGCAGCGGCTCCTCCAGCGAATCGGACTCGAAGTCACGGTGCAGGTAGTAGATGTCCAGATAGTCGGTGCCAAGCCGCGCCAGACTGCCCTCGACCGACTGCACGATCCACTTGCGCGAATAGCGCGACTCGTTCGGCCGGTTCGACATCTTGTTGCCGACCTTGGTGGCCAGCACCCAGCGGTCGCGATCGCCGCGGATCAGCGGCCCGAGCATCGACTCCGATGCGCCGGACATATAGACATCGGCGGTATCGACGAAATTGACGCCGCGCTCGCGCGCCAGCGCGACGATGCTCGCCGCCTCGTCGGCAGCGGTCTGGTCGCCGAACATCATCGTGCCCAGGCACAGTTCGGACACCTGCAGCGCGCTGGCGCCCAGCCTGCGGTATTTCATCGGCGACCCTCCGGCGGTCCGTCGAGGAGCATCCTCCCCGGGCCGCCAGAGGTTAGCCGATTTCCGCGGGCCGCGTGCCGGGCCCGCGCCGATCGTGGCCTCAGGCCAGGTGGTCGGCCATCCGCTGCGAAAGCCGCTTGCGGGCCCGATGCAGCCGCACCCAGCAGTTGGCTTCGCTGATCTGCAGGCGGCGGCATACCTCCTCGGTGTCCACGCCTTCCAGCGCCTGCATCGTGAAGACGTCCTTCAAGGTCGGCGGCAATGCCTCGATCTCGTGCACCAGCCGTTCGTGCATCAGCCGGCGGCTGACCTCGGTCAGCGGATCGGACTCGGCCATCTCCTCGACCGACTGCGGCTGGCTCAGCCGGTCGAACGCCGAATCGACGACCATGCCGTCGGCGCCGACCTCGTCGGTATCGGGCCGCACGTAGCGCATCTCGCGCCGGAACGAATCCTGGATCTTGTGGTTCAGGATGCCGATCAGCCAGGTGCGCAGCGCCGATTCGCCCTTGAAGCTGTCGCGGCTGGCGAGCGCCGCCACCAGCGCATCCTGCACCGCATCCTCGGCCAGGTCGCTGTCGCGGATCTTGCGGCGCGCGAAGCGCAGCATCGCCGGCCGATGGCTGGCCAGATCGGCCGGCAACGGCGAGCGCCCCACCACGATCGGATCGGCCGCGTCGGCCAATGTGGCGGCCGCGGCCCGGCCGGTGGTCCGGCCGCCGGCGAGGTTCGCGTCGGAGGTCTTGCGGGTCGCTACTGCGGACATGGGCGGGTTCCTTCGAGAAAGCATGGCTTCGACAGGGATTAGTGTGGGCAGCGCGTCTGTCCGGGGCGTCTCGGCTTTATCTCGTTTCGATAACAATTTCCGGGCCCGGTTCGGCCGTAAGCCGGCTGACAGGCCGGTTACCAAATCGACATGAACAGCCAGCCCGGCCAATCCGGCCAGGCACCTGCGGGACCATTTGCTATGCTTGGCGAGACGCCGGAGCACGATTTGGAACGCAGGGTCCTGGTAGTTGAAGACCAGAAGGACATCGCCGAACTGATCGCGATGCATGTGCGCGATCTCGGTCACAAGGTCGATTGTGTCCATGATGGCATCAAGGGTTTCGAGGCGGCCCGCAGCGGCCGCTACGACATGGTGATCCTCGACGTGATGCTGCCCGGCCGGGACGGGCTGGACATCGTGCGCACGCTGCGCATCGAGCGGGTGCACACGCCGGTGCTGATGCTGACCGCCCGCTCCACCGAGATCGACCGGGTGCTGGGGCTGGAGCTGGGCGCCGACGACTATCTGACCAAGCCGTTCTCGATCCCCGAGCTGCAGGCGCGGGTCAAGGCGATCCTGCGCCGCATCGACATGGCCGGCGCATCGCCCGGCGCCGGCAACGCCCAGGAGCAACTGCGGGCCGGCGACCTGACGATCGACTGCGCCAGCCGCGAGGTCAGGATGGCCGGCAAGCCGGTTGCGCTGACCACCAAGGAATTCGAGCTGCTGCTGTTCTTCGCGCGCCACCCGGGCCGGGTGTTCACCCGCATGCAGCTTCTGGACGCGGTGTGGAGCACGCAGTTCGAAGGCTACGAACACAACGTGAACACCCATATCAACCGTCTGCGCGCGAAGATCGAGTCCGACCCGGCCAATCCGCGCTACGTGCTGACGGTGCGGGGGGTCGGCTATCGCTTCGCCGATACATTCTGATCTCCCGCTGATCCGCCACCTGCCGACGATGAACTCGCTGCGGGCGCGGGTGCTGCTGCTCGTCGCCTGCTTCGGGCTGCTCACGTCGATCGGCCTGGCGATGGTCATGCAGCAGTCGGTGCGCAGCTACTACAACAACGTGCTGTACCACCGGTCCGGCGAGTTCCTCGAGCGGGTGCTCGAGACCAACCCGCAGTTGTGGCAGATGTACGAGCAGGACAAGCAGGGGTTCTCCGAGAAGCTGCAGAGCTACACGCTCTACTCGCCGAACACCGGCCTGTACCTGCTCGACCGCGACGGCCGGGTGCTGGCCTCCTCGGGCGAAGGCAAGCTCTTCTGGAGCAACTACCGGGTCGACATGCACACGCTCGGCCGCGAGTGGGACGACGAGCCGCTGAAGCCGATCTGGGGCGACGATCCCGATTCGCCCGGCCGTTCGTTCATCGTGTCGGCCAGGCCGATCGTCATCGACCGGCAGTTGCACGGCTGGCTGTACCTGGTGGCCCGCTCGACCGACCTCGGCTCGCAGATCCCCGAGCTGCTGAAGAGCTACGCGATGCGCACGGCGGCCAAGATCGGCCTGCTGGTGCTGGCGATCGCGGTGCTGCTGACGATGGCGATGGTGGCCATCCTGACCAAGCCGCTGATCGGCCTGACGCGGGTCGCCGAGCAGGTCAAGCGGTCCGGCTTCGACGAATGCGGCAGCCCGCTGTTCCCGCATGCCGACCGCAACGACGAGGTGGGGCGGCTGTCGCGCACCTTCCGCGACATGTTCGAACGGCTCAAGCTCGAGATGCAGCGGGTCACCCAGACCGACGAACGCCGCCGCGAGATGATCGCCAGCGTCTCGCACGACCTGCGCACGCCGCTGACCGCGCTGATCGGCCAGCTCGAGACGATCCGCCTGAAGCGCGGCCAGATGCCGCCCGACGAGCAGCAGACCTTCGTCGCCCGCGCGCTGCAGAATGCCCAGCACCTGCGCCGGCTGACCGACGCGCTGGCCGAGCTGTCGCGGCTGGACAATCCGCAGTTCCACCTGCAGGCCGAGCCGGCGGCGATCGGCGAGCTGGCCGACGACGTCGTGCAGCGCTACGCCGCCCGCGCGCACGACGCCGGCATCGCGCTGCACGTCGACTATCCGGACGGACTGCCGCTGGTCGACGCCGATGCCGCGCTGATCGAGCGGGCGCTGGCCAACCTGCTCGACAACGCGCTGCGGGTGACGCCGGCCGGCGGCGAGGTCACCGTGCGCGTGACCTTGCCGGTCGCGCCGCCGCACAGCCGCCTCCGGCTGGCGGTGACCGACACCGGCCCGGGGGTGTCGGCGGAAGACCAGCCGCTGGTGTTCGACCGCTTCTACCAGGCGTCGCGCCACCGGGAGCTGCGCGGCAGCTCGGGGCTGGGCCTGGCGATCGTCCGGCGGGTCGCCGAGCTGCATGGCGGCACCGTCGGCCTGCACAGCGAACCGGGCCAGGGCGCGACCTTCTACATCGAGTGGCCGACGCATCCCTGAAGAGGCCCGCCTCTCCCCCGGCGACGGTTTCGGCACACGCCCGGGATAAAATGGCTGTTTGCAGAATTCCAACAACACCCCTGTCCTCCGGATGACCGCGTGAGATGCCGAAATGACGCTGCTCACCGTCACCGGTGCCGAACTCGCCTACGGCCATGTACCGCTGCTGGCCGGCGTGGACCTGACGATCGCCGCCGGCGAGCGCATCGGCCTGATCGGGCGCAACGGCACCGGCAAGACCTCGCTGCTGCAGGCGCTGGCCGGGCAGCGGCCGCTGGATGCCGGCCGCATCGTCCGGGCCGGCGGCCTCTCGGTCGGCCTGGTCGCGCAGGAGCCTTCGTTCGAGCCGGGCCTCACGGTGTTCGACGCGGTGGCCGCCGGGCTGCCCGACGCCGACGCGCTGGCCCGCTATGAACGGTTGAGCGGCGCGCCGCCGACCCCCGACACCCTGGCCGAGCTGGCGGCGCTGCAGGAACGGCTGGACGCCGACGGCGCCTGGGTGTTCGCCCACCGCATCGAGAACGTGCTGTCGCGGCTGGCGCCGGCCGCCGAGGCGACGGTCGACAGCCTGTCGAGCGGCACCCGCAAGCGGGCCGCGCTGGCGCGGGCGCCGGGCGGCGCACCCGACCTGCTGCTGCTCGACGAACCGACCAACCACCTGGACATCGAGTCGATCGAATGGCTCGAGTCGCTGCTGACCGGCTATCGCGGCGCGGTGCTGGTGATCTCGCACGACCGGCGCTTCCTCGAGCGGATCGTCACCCGCATCGTCGAGCTCGATCGCGGCGCGTTGCGCAGCTATCCGGGCAGCTTCGACGCATATCAGCGGCGCCGCGCCGACGAGCTGTCGGCCGAGGCCGGCCAGCAGACCCGCTTCGACAAGCTGCTGTCGCAGGAGGAATCCTGGATCCGCCAGGGGGTCGAAGCGCGCCGCACCCGCAACGAAGGCCGGGTGCGCCGGCTCGAGGCGCTGCGCCGCGAGCGGGCGGCCCGCCGCGAGCGGATCGGCAACGTGCGCTTCGCGCTCGATGCCGGCGAGCGCTCGGGCAAGCTGGTGGCCGAGTTCGAGCAGGTCGGCAAGCGCCGCGGCGAGCGGCTGGTGCTCGACCGGGTCGACCTGATCGTGCAGCGGGGCGACCGGCTCGGCATCATCGGCGCCAACGGCAGCGGCAAGACGACGATGCTGAAGCTGCTGCTGGGCGAGCTCGAACCCGACAGCGGCACCGTGCGGCTCGGCAGCCAGCGCGAGATCGCCTACTTCGATCAGCTCCGCGCGCAGCTCGACGACGACGCGACGGTCGCAGAGACGATCAGCCCCGGCTCCGACTGGCTGCAGATCGGCGAGCAGCGGGTGCATCTGATGAGCTACCTCGGGCGGTTCCTGTTCGCACCGGAGCGCGCCCGCTCGCCGGTGAAGAGCCTGTCGGGCGGCGAGCGCAACCGGCTGCTGCTGGCGCGGCTGTTCGCCCGGCCCGCCAACCTGCTGGTGCTCGACGAACCGACCAACGACCTGGACATCGAAACCCTCGAGCTGCTGGAAGAGCTGCTGGGCGACTACGCAGGCACGGTGCTGCTGGTCAGCCATGACCGCGCGTTTCTCGACGGCGTCGTGACCCAGACGATCGCCAGCCTCGGCAACGGCCGCTGGCGCGAGTACGCCGGCGGCTACAGCGACTACGTCGCGGCGCGCGCCCGCGAGCCCCAGCCGGAATCGGCGCCGCGGCAGGCGGCGGGACGATCGGGCAGCGGCATGCCGGGCAGCGGCACGCCGGGCAGCAGCATGCCGGGCAGCAGCATGCCGGGCAGCAGCATGCCGGGCAGCAGCGCGTCCGGCGGCTCCGCGCCGGCGGTACCCGGGGGGGCGTCAGCCGCGCCCGCGACGGCCGCGCCCCGCGTCAAGCTGTCGTACAAGGAACGCCGCGAGCTCGACGCGCTGCCCGAGCGGATCGCGGCGCTGGAGGCCGAGCAGTCGACGCTGCAGTCGACCTTGGCCGACCCGTCGCTGTGGCAGCGTCCGTCCGACGAGGTCCGCGCGCTGCAGGACCGCCACGGCGCGATCGAGACCGAACTGCTCGAGTGTCTGGAACGCTGGGAACTGCTGGAGGCGAAGGCCGGATGATGACGACACCGAACACGAACGCCGCGGATCTGACCATCGTGCGCATCGACCTGTCGGACGACGGTCACGTCCGCGCGCTGCTCGGCCTGCTGGACGAGTACGCGCGCGGCCACACCGGCACCGGCCACGGCCTGCCCGACGACGTGATCCGCCGGCTGCCGGCGGCGCTGGCCGAACGGCCGTGGTTCCTCGGCTGGCTGGCGATCGCCGACGGCCTGCCGGCCGGCGTGGTCACCTGTTTCGAGGGGCTGTCGACGTTCCGCGCGCAGCCGCTCTTGAACATCCACGACATCGCGGTATCGGAGCCCTACCGCCGGCGCGGCATCGGCGCCGCCCTGCTGCAGCAGGTGGAACAGGAAGCGCGGCTGCGGGGATGCTGCAAAATCACGCTCGAAGTGCTTTCGAACAACGGCGCGGCGATCGCCGCCTATCGGCAGGCCGGCTTCAAGCCCTACGGGCTGAACCCGAAGATGGGCAGCGCGCTGTTCTTCGAGAAGAAATTCTATTGATCCACAGGAACGGAGAAACTGCGATGCCATCGTTCGACATCGTCTGCGAAGCCAATGACGTCGAGGTCCGCAATGCGATCGACCAGGCGAACAAGGAGATCGGCACCCGCTTCGACTTCAAGGGCTCGGATGCCCGCGTCGAGCAGAAGGAGCGCGAGCTGACCGCGTTCGCCGACGACGATTTCAAGCTCGGCCAGGTGCGCGACGTGCTGCTGGCCAAATGCGCCAAGCGCGGCGTCGACGTGCGTTTCCTCGACTACGGCGACGTGCAGAAGATCGGCGGCGACAAGGTCAAGCAGCAGATCACCGTGCGCCACGGCGTGTCGTCGGAGCACGCGAAGAAGATCGTGAGGCTGGTCAAGGACAGCAAGATCAAGGTGCAGGCCAGCATCCAGGGCGAGACGGTGCGCGTCAACGGCGCCAAGCGCGACGACCTGCAGTCGGTGATCGCGCTGGTCAAGAAGGAGATCACCGACGTGCCGCTGGCCTTCCAGAACTTCCGCGACTGAGAACCTGTGACCGTGCCGGCCGGCGTTCGCCGGCCGCCTGCGGGGTGATACAGTGCCTTCGCCGTCGGTGGCCGCGCGAACCGTCCGCGACGAAAGCCGACCGAACGGCTTACAACGAGGAGATCCCCGATGAACGTTCCGATCCGCTTGGCCGGCGCAGCCGGCATCGGCGCGGCATTGCTCGCGCTCGGCGCGTGCGGCAGTGACGACAGCAGCCCCTCTCGCGGGCAGTTGCTGTCCGGCCCGGTGCAGACCGCGGCGGTCAGCACCGCGCAGATCGATGCAGCGGCGACGGCGGCCGGCACGGCCGCGCTCGCCGGCCCGGCGGCATGCGGCGTGTCGGTCCAGAAGATCGAGTACCAGACCGTCGGCGGCGCGGGCGAAGGCACCAACGCGACCGCGGCGCTGATGATCCCGACCGGCGCATCGGCCGCCTGCGCGGGCCCCCGGCCGATCGTGCTGTACGCGCACGGCACGTCGTTCGACCGGAAGAAGAACATGAGCGCCGTCACCACCGACGGCGAGGCCGGTCTGGCGATGGCGTTCTTCGCCGCGCAGGGCTTCATCGTCGTCGCGCCAAATTACGCCGGCTACGATGCATCGACGCTGCCGTACCATCCCTACCTGAATGCCGAAGCGCAGGCGAACGACATGGTCGACGCGCTGCGCGCAGCGAAAGGGACATTGCCTTCGCTCGGCGCGGCGGCGTCGAGCCGGCTGTTCATCACCGGCTACTCGCAGGGCGGGCACGTCGCGATGGCCACGCACCGCGCGATCGAGCAGTCCTACCAGTCGGAATTCACCGTCACCGCGTCCGGGCCGATGTCGGGCCCCTATGCGCTGGCGAAGATGACGCAGGCGATCTTCGCCGGCACGCAGAACATCGGCGCCGCGCTGTTCACGCCGATGGTCAACGACAGCTATCAGCGTTCCTACGGAAACATCTATTCCGCGCCGAGCGACGTCTATCAGGCACCGTTCGACACGATAGCGCCCGGGCTGCTGCCGAACGTCGACCCGGCGACGGCGGTCTCGAGGATGCCGGCCGGCGCCGACGGCAGCTACCGGACGCTGTTCGATGCCGGCAACGGCCAGCCGTTCCTGATCAAGACCAGCTTCCGCACCCAGGCGTCCGATCCGAACAGCAACTACTTCAGGGCGATCCAGCGCAACGATCTGCTGAACTGGCAGCCGCGCGGCGCGATGGCGCTGTGCTACGGCGCGCAGGATCCGACGGTGTTCGGATTCAACAGCACCGATGCGCAGACGTACTTCGCCGGCCGCGGCGTGACGGTCGCGCGCTACGACCTGGAGGACGCGGCGACGCTGCCGGCCGCGGCGGCGCCGGTCAAGACCGGCTTCGACGGACTGAAGGCGCAGATCAGCGCGCAGGCCGGCGGCGGCACGGCCGGTGCCGGAGCGGTCATCGCGCAGTACCACGGCACGATCGTGCCGCCGTTCTGCACGGCGCTGATCCGTTCGTTCTTCGCGGCGGCCAGCGCGGCGCCCTGACTGAGTAGCGGGCACGGCAGGCGGCGCGGGTCCTCCGGCCCATGCAGCCGGCACCCGCCGCTGGCCGGCGCAGCGTCCGGCACTGCGGCCGAGACCGACCGGTCAGCGCCCGCCGCTGACGTCCAGCAGCGCGCCGGTCACGTAGGAGGCCGCGTCCGACGACAGCCACACCACCGCCTGCGCGATCTCGTCGGCCTCGCCGCCGCGCTGCATCGGGATCGCGCCGCGCAGCCGCTCGACGCGATCCGGCTCGCCGCCGCTGGCGTGGATGTCGGTGACGGTCAGGCCCGGCCGCACGCAGTTCACGCGGATGCCTTCGGGCGCCACCTCCTTCGCCAGGCCGAGCGTGAAACTGTCGATCGCGCCCTTGGAGGCGGCATAGTCGACGTACTCGTTCGGCGAGCCGAGCCGCGCCGCCACCGAGCCGACGTTGACGATGCTGCCGCCCTGTCCGCCCGCGGATTTCGCCATCCGGCGCACCGCTTCGCGCGCGCAGACGATCGAGCCGATCACGTTGATGCCGAACATCCGCTCGAGCCGCGCGACGCTCATGTCGCGCACCTTGCAGGCGACATCGACGACACCGGCATTGTTGACCAGCGCGGTGAGCCTGCCGAGCTGGCGGTCGACGGTGTCGAACAGCCGCAGCACGTCGTCCTCGCGGGCCACGTCGGCCTGCGCCGCCAGCGCCCGGCCGCCCTGCGCGGCGATCCCGGCCACCGTCCGGTCGGCGGCCGCCCCGTCGCGGGTGTAGTTGACGCAGACGGTCCAGCCATCGGCGGCCGCCTGCCGGGCCACCGCGGCGCCGATGCCCCGGCCGCCGCCGGTGACGATCATCACGCGTTCCTTCATCGGACCCCTCTCTGCGTGGTGGGCGCCGCCAGCCGGCCGAGCACGGTGCGCCGGGCGATGACGGTCACTCCGACTCGATGCGCGCCCACGCCGAGTGATTGTGGAGCGACTCGAAGTTCTCGGCCTCGACGACCCAGGACGTGATCCGCCGATCGGCCTTCAGCCGCGCGGCCACGTCGCGCACCAGGTCCTCGACGAACTTCGGGTTCTCGTAGGCCCGCTCGGTCACGTACTTCTCGTCGACCCGCTTGAGCAGCCCCCACAGCTCGCAGGAGGCTTCCTCCTCGATCATCGCGATCAGCGATTCCAGCGGCACCGGCTCGGCGGTGCGCACCGTCACCGTCACGTGCGAACGCTGGTTGTGGGCGCCGTAGTCGCTGATCGTCTTGGAGCACGGGCACAGGCTGGTGACCGGCACCAGCATCGTCAGCTCGGCCACCGCATCGTCGGCGCCGCCGTGGACCACCACGGTGATCTGGTAGTCCATCAGCGACTCGACACCCGACTTGGGCGCCGCCTTGCGGATGAACAGCGGAAACGACAGCTCGATGCGGCCGCGGCGCGCATCGAGCCGATCCAGCATCTCGCGATGCAGCGACAGCAGCCGCGCGACATCCAGCGCCTGCGACTGCTCGCCGATCAGCGCGATGAAGCGCGACATGTGCGTGCCCTTCTGATGGGCCGGCAGCGCCACGTCCATCGCGAACATGCCGATGCTGGGCTGGGCCTGCCCGTCGGCCGTCAGCCAGGTCAGCGGATGGCGGATCGCGCGCACGCCGACCCGCTGGATCGCGATCTGCCGCGAGTCGATGCTGCCCTGCACGTCGGCGATCTGGGTGGGGATCAGCGCATTGGGATCGCGGATGTTCATGAATGGTCCTGTCATTCAGACTTTGCGGCTGGCGACCAGGCGCGGCCCGGCGCCGCTCAGCAGCTCGCCGAAGGCCGCCCGGATCGACGCCTCGATGCCGGCGCCGTCGAGCCCCTCACGGCGCAGAAGTTGCGATTGCTCACCGTGATCGATGAAGCGGTCGGGCAGCCCGAGCTGCAGCACCGGCTTGACGATGCCGGCGGCCGACAGCGCCTCGGTCACCGCGCTGCCGGCGCCGCCCATCACCACGTGCTCCTCGATCGTCACGAACCCGTCGTGGGAGCGGGCGAGTTCTTTCAGAAGCTGCGTGTCGACCGGCTTCACGAAGCGCATGTTGACGACGGTGGCATCGAGCGCTTCGCCCGCCGCCAGCGCCGGCGCCACCATCGTGCCGAACGCCAGCAGCGCCAGCCGCCGGCCGCTGCGCCGCACCTCGGCCTTGCCGATCGGGATCGCGGTCAGATCCTTCTTGACCTCGGCGCCGATGCCGGCGCCGCGCGGATAGCGCACCGCCGCCGGACCGTCGAACTGGAAGCCGGTGTACAGCATCTGCCGGCATTCGTTCTCGTCGGAGGGCGCCATCACCACCAGGTTCGGCACGCAGCGCAGGAACGCATAATCGAACACGCCGGCATGGGTGGCGCCGTCGGCACCGACCAGGCCGGAACGGTCGAGCGCGAACAGCACCGGCAGGTTCTGCAGCGCCACGTCGTGCACCAACTGGTCGTAGCCGCGCTGCAGGAACGTCGAGTAGATCGCGACCACCGGCTTGCCGCCCTCGCAGGCGATGCCGGCGGCGAACGTCACCGCATGCTGCTCGGCGATGCCGACGTCGAAGTAGCGCTTCGGAAAGCGCTTCTCGAACTCGACCAGCCCCGACCCTTCGCGCATCGCCGGCGTGATGCCGACCAGCCGGTCGTCGAGCGCCGCCATGTCGCAGATCCAGTCGGAGAACACCTGCGTGTAGGTCGGCTTGGCCGGCGCCGCCGCGGCCTTGATGCCTTCGGACGGATTGAACTTGCCGGGCCCGTGATAGAGCACCGGGTCGGCCTCGGCCAGCTTGTAGCCCTGCCCCTTCTTGGTCACGATGTGCAGGAACTGCGGGCCGCGCAGCTCGCGCAGGTTCTGCAACGTGGGGATCAGCGAATCGAGGTCGTGACCGTCGATCGGCCCGACGTAGTTCAGGCCGAACTCCTCGAACAGCGTGGCCGGCACCACCATGCCCTTGGCATGCTCCTCGATGCGCCGCGCCAGCTCGAACACCGGCGGCATCCGCGACAGCACCGCGCGGCCGACGTCCTTGGCGCGGGCATAGAAGCGCCCCGACATCAGCCGGGCCAGGTAGCGGTTAAGCGCACCCACCGGCGGCGAGATCGACATGTCGTTGTCGTTCAGGATCACCAGCAGGTCGATATCCGGCGTGACGCCGGCGTTGTTCATCGCCTCGAACGCCATGCCGGCGGTCATCGCGCCATCGCCGATCACCGCGATGTGCCGGCGCCGCGAGGCGCCCTGATTCTCGCCCTTGTTGCGCGACGCGACCGCCATGCCCAGCGCCGCCGAGATCGAGGTCGAGGAATGCGCGGTGCCGAACGTGTCGTACTCCGACTCGCTGCGGCGGGGAAACCCCGAGATGCCGCCGAACTGGCGCAGCGTATGCATCCGGTCGCGCCGGCCGGTCAGGATCTTGTGCGGATAGCTCTGATGGCCGACGTCCCAGATCAGCCGGTCGCGCGGCGTGTCGAACACATGATGCAGCGCCACCGTCAGCTCGACGGTACCGAGATTCGACGACAGATGCCCGCCGGTGCGCGATACCGATTCGAGCAGGAAGGCCCGCAGTTCGGCAGCCACCTGGCGGAGCTGGCCGAGATCCAGCGAACGCAGGTCGCGCGGATCGTTGATGCGTTCGAGCAGCGGAAAATCGGTCATGTCAGCATCTTCGTCCTAGGACTTCCGATCGACGATCAGTTCGGCCAGTTCGGCCAGCCGCCGGGCGGCCGGACCCAGCGGCGCCAGTGCCGACAGCGCGTCGTCGCGCAGCCGCCCGGCCAGCCCGCGGGCGGCGGCCAGCCCCATCGCCGACACATAGGTGGGCTTGTTCTGCGCGGCGTCCTTGCCGGCGGTCTTGCCGAGCGTCGCGGAATCGGCCTCGACGTCGAGGACGTCGTCCACCACCTGGAACGCCAGACCCACCGCCGCGGCATACCGCACCAGCGCGTCGCGCCGGGCCGGAACGGGCAATCCGCCGGCCAGCGTGCCCAGCAACACCGATGCCCGCAGCATCGCGCCGGTCTTGCGCACGTGCATCGCCTCGAGCGCCGCCCGATCGAGCACCGCCCCCACCGAGGCCAGATCGATCGCCTGGCCGCCGGCCATGCCATGCGAACCGGCGGCATCGGCCAGCTCCCGTACCATCGCGACCACCGCCGGCGCCGGCGTGCCGTGGTCGGCCGCCTCGGCCAGCACGCCGAAGGCCAGCGCCTGCAGCGCATCGCCGACCAGCATCGCGCCGGCCTCGCCGAACGCCACGTGCACCGTCGGCTTGCCCCGGCGCAGCACGTCGTTGTCCATGCACGGCAGGTCGTCGTGGACCAGCGAGTAGGCGTGGATCAGCTCGACCGCGCAGGCTGCCCGGTCGAGCGCCGCGGCCGGCGCGCCGGCCAGCTCGCCGGCGGCATAGACCAGCAGCGGCCGCACCCGCTTGCCGCCGCCCAGCACCGCATAGCGCATGCCTTCGTGCAGCCGCGGCGGCAGCGTGTCGGCCGTCGGCAGCGCCGCCGCCAGCGCCTGCTCGGCCCGTTCGGCATGCAGCCCGCACCAGTCGCCGAACGACAGACCGCCAGCCGGCACGGCGGCGGACGCCCGCCCATCCCCGGCCGCGATCGTCGACGATGAAACCTGCGCGGAAGTGCCGAAACCGGCCACCTGCCGCGCCACCGGGCGAGCGCTCAAGAGTCGTCCCCGTTGACGTCGAACGGCTTGAGCAGATCACCCTCCAGGATGCGCACCTGCTGCTGGGCGGCGACCAGCGAATCGCGGCACCAGCCGACCAGCTCGGCCCCGCGCCGGTAGGCGGCCAGCGACTGCTCGAGCGACAGCTCGCCGCTCTCCATCCGCTGCACCAGCGCATCGAGCTCGTCCATCGCATGCTCGAACGAGCGCGGCACGCCACCGGGCGCACCGGCCGCGGCCGCGCGATCATCGAATGCAGGGATGCTCATCGCCTCGTCGGAAACCCGCCGCGCCGCCCTGTCAGGAACCCGCCGCCGGTCAAGACAAAACCTTGATTTTACGTCTGATTTCGCCAGCTTGCCGATTCGGCTCGGATTTGGCTGCAAAAACCCTGATGGCCGGGGTGCATTGCTCATCGATTCGGGGTATCCTCCCCCTCCCTTTCGCGCCGGCAGCCGTTCTTTCCGCGGTCAGCCGGCCGCCAGGCTTGGTTCCGTCCTTCCACTTTTCTGAGAGGAGTTCAGGATGTCGGATCTGGGTCGGCGCGACTATCTCACCCGTTCGCGCGCGCAATTACCGGTTTCGGCCTACTTCGACGAGGCGCTGTTCCAGCGCGAAGTCGACACCTTGTTCCGCAAGGGCCCGGGCTACCTCGGCCATGAGCTGATGGTGCCCGAGCAGGGGGACTTCTTCACCTTGCCTGGCGAAGCCGACGGGCGCGTGCTCGTCCGGGGGGCCGGCGGCATCGAATGCCTGTCGAACGTCTGCCGGCACCGGCAGGCGATCATGCTGAAAGGGCGCGGCAATACCCCGAACATCGTCTGCCCGCTGCATCGCTGGACCTACGACCTGGACGGCAAGCTGCTGGGCGCGCCGCATTTCGCCGAGCAGCCGTGCCTGAACCTGGGCAAGAGCCCGCTGCAGAACTGGCAGGGGCTGCTGTTCGAGGGCCCGCGCGACGTCGCCCGCGACCTGGCGAACCTCGGCGTGCGCGACCAGTTCGATTTCTCCGGGCACATCCTCGACCACGTCGAGATCCACGAGTGCCGGTACAACTGGAAGTCCTTCATCGAGGTGTATCTCGAGGACTACCACGTCGTGCCGTTCCATCCGGGCCTGGGCAAGTTCGTCAACTGCGACAACCTCGCCTGGGAGTTCGGCGACTGGTACTCGGTGCAGACGGTGGGTCTGAACCGGGCGCTGGCCAACCCCGGCACGCCGGCCTACGAGCGCTGGCACGAACAGGTGCTGCGGATCTACGACGGCCGGCTGCCGCGCTACGGCGCGATCTGGCTGACCTACTACCCGAACATCATGGTCGAGTGGTATCCGCACGTGCTGGTGGTGTCGACGCTGCTTCCGCGCGGGCCGCAGCACACGACCAACATCGTCGAGTTCTACTATCCCGAGGAGATCGCGCTGTTCGAGCGCGAATTCGTCGAAGCCGAACGGGCCGCCTACATGGAGACCTGCGAGGAGGACGACGAGATCGCGCTGCGGATGGACGCCGGCCGGCGGGCGCTGATGCTGCGCGGCCTGAACCAGACCGGGCCCTACCAGAGCCCGATGGAAGACGGCATGCAGCACTTCCACGAGTTCCTGCGCGGCCAACTCGACATCGGCGACTGAACGATCGTGAAGACCTGGACCATCCTGATCGGCGCCGACGAACTGGCCGGCGCGATCGACCGCTGCGTCGTCATCGACTGCCGGCACGATCTGACGAACCCGCCGCTGGGGCGTGCCGCCTACGACGCCGCGCACATCCCCGGCGCCCGCTTCATGAGCCAGGACACCGATCTGGCCAGCGCGAAGAACGGCCGCAACGGCCGCCATCCGCTGCCGGATCCCGATGCGCTGGCGCAGCGGCTGCGCGCCGCCGGCCTGCATCGTGGCCAGCAGCTCGTCGCCTGCGACCAGGCCAACGGCCTGTATGCGTCGCGGCTGTGGTGGCTCGCCCGCTGGCTCGGCCACCGCGAGGTGGCGGTGCTCGACGGCGGCGTCGATGCCTGGCAGCGGGCCGGCTATCCGCTGACCGCCGAGGTGCCGCTGCCGGCGGCGCCGGGCGACTTCGTCCGCGGGCCGGCGCTGGCCGAGGCGATGGACGTGTCGGCGATGGTCGAGAACCTGGCCAGCCGCCGGCGGCTGGTCATCGACGCACGGGCGGCCGAGCGCTATCGCGGCGAGGTCGAACCGATGGATCCGGTGGCCGGCCACATCCCGGGCGCGCTGAACCACGTCAGCTCGCAGAACGTCCGGCCCGACGGGCGCTTCAAGCCGGCGGAGGTATTGCGCGCGTCGTTCGAAGCGCTGCTGGCCGGCCGGCCTGCCGGCGACGTCGTGCATTCATGCGGCTCGGGCATCTCGGCCTGCCACAATCTGATCGCGATGGAGGCGGCCGGGCTCACCGGCTCGCGGCTGTACGGCGGCTCGTGGAGCGAATGGGTCGCCGACCCGTCCCGTCCGGTCGCCACCGGGCCGTCGCCCGACGGCGAGGCGCGCGGCTGAGCGGGCTCAGTGCTGATGCAGCCGCGTGGTCAGCAGCGCGACGACGGCGATGCCGCCCACCAGCAGCAGGAACTGACGCAGTGACTCGCCGCGCCGGTTCGAGCGCTGCAGGTCGGGCACCAGGTCGGCCAGCGCCACGTAGATGAAGCTCGCCGCCGCCACGACGACCACGTAGGGCAGCAGCGGCCGGCTCTCCTGCAGCGCGAAGTAGCCGACGATGCCGCCCACCACCGCCGCCAGGCCCGACAGCAGGTTGTAGACGAACGCCCGCTTGCGGGTGTAGCCGGCGTTCAGCAGCACGATGAAGTCGCCGATCTCCTGCGGGATCTCGTGGGCGGCGATCGCCACCGCGGTCAGCCAGCCCAGCCGCACGTCGGTCAGGAATGCAGCGGCGATCAGCACGCCGTCGACGAAGTTGTGGATCGAATCGCCGACCAGGATCAGCAGCCCGCCCGGCCCGGCCTCGTGCTCGTCGTGCCCGTGGTGATGGTCGTGCCCGTCGCCCTCGTGATGATGGCTGTGCCGCAGGATCGCCAGCTTCTCCAGCATGAAGAAACCGATCAGGCCGGCCAGCAGGGTCCAGCACAGCCGGTGCAGATCGGCGCCGCCCTCGAACGCCTCGGGCAGCAACTGCAGGATCGCGGTGCCCAGCAGCAGACCCGCCGACACGCTGACCAGCTCCTTGACGATGCGGCTCAGCAGCCGCATCGACAGCCAGGCCGCGGCCAGCAGGCTCAGCACGCCGGCGGCCAGATTGGCAAGGATGATGTGGGTCAGCGTCACCGGAGCGGCAGAGGAAGACCCGGTTCGATCATCGCCACCGGGCTGCTGGCAGGGCCGGCGAGTATAGCAGCGGCTCCCCCGCCCGGTCGCGCGGCGCCTCAGACACCGTGCTTGCCGAACCAGGCCAGGCAGCGTGCCCAGCCGTCGGCCGCCGCCTCCTTGCGATAGCCGGGCCGATAGTCGGCATGGAACGCATGCGGCGCATCGGGATAGACGACGAAGTCCGACGCCTGCGCGGCGGGGCCGCCGAACGACAGCCGGGTCTTCATCTCGTCGACGGTGCTGAGCGGAATGCCGTCGTCGCGTCCGGCATAGAGCCCGAGCACCGGCGCGACGAGCTTCTCGGCCGCGTCGTACGGATGAGTCGGGTTCATCGCGTTGTTCGGTCCGGTCAGCCGGCCGTACCAGGCCACGCCGGCCTTCAGCCGCGGATTGCGCGCGGCATAGGGCCACACGATCCGTCCGCCCCAGCAGAACCCGGTGATGCCCAGCCGGCCGGCATCGCCGCCCTCGCCGGCGGCCCAGCGGGCCGCGGCATCCAGGTCGGCCAGCACCTGCTCGTCGGGCACCTTCGAGATGACGTTCTGGAACAGCTCGGCAATGGAGGTGTGGCGGCTCGCGTCGCCCTGGCGCGCGAACAGCTCCGGGGCCACCGCCTGGTAGCCGGCCCGCGCGAACCGCCGGCAGACGTCGCGGATGTGCTCGTGCACGCCGAACGCCTCGTGCACCACCAGCACCGTCGCCAGCCGCTGGCGATTGGCCGGCTGCGCCCGGTAGGCCGGCATCCGTCCGCCGGCCGCCGGAATCGCCACCTCGCCGGCCAGCAGACCGTCGGCGGGCGTGATGATCGTCTGCGCGAGCAGCGCGCCCGCCGGCGTCACGGCGGCCGCGAAGCCGCCGGCCAGCGACCCGACGACGAACCCGCGACGTTCGAGCGGCGCCGCCGGCGGCACCAGACTGTCGATCTCGTCGTTCACGTCGCCCCCTCCCGACCCCTAGGCGCGGCCGATCTCGATGCGCCCGGCCTCAATGCGCCCGGTCCCAGTTCGGCCCGACACCGACCCCCACCTCCAGCAGCACCCGCAGCGCCGCGACACCGGTCATCAGTTGCGTCACGTTCTCGCGAACCGTGTCCAGCTCGGCCTCGGGCACCTCGAACACCAGCTCGTCGTGCACCTGCATGATCAGCCGCGTGCTCATCGACTGCCCGGTCAGCCAGCGCTGCACCGCGATCATCGACAGCTTGATCAGGTCCGCCGCGGTGCCCTGCATCGGCGCGTTGATCGCCGCGCGCTCGGCCGCCTGGCGGCGCGGGCCGTTGGGGCTGTTGATCTCCGACAGCCACAGCCGCCGGCCGAACACCGTCTCCACGTAACCCTGCTGCTTGGCGCCGAGCCGGGTCTGCTCCATGTAGTTGGCGACCCCCGGATAGCGCGCGAAGTACCGCTCGATGTAGCGCTTGGCGGCATCGCGCTCGATGCCCAGGTTCGACGCCAGGCCGAACGCGCTCATGCCGTAGATCAGCCCGAAGTTGATGACCTTCGCATAGCGGCGCTGCTCGGACGTCACTTCCGGCATCGGCACGCCGAACACCTCCGAGGCGGTCGCGCGGTGCACGTCCAGGCCCTCGGAGAACGCGCGCATCAGCCCCTCGTCCTCGGAGATGTGCGCCATGATGCGCAGCTCGATCTGCGAGTAGTCGGCCGACATGATCAGGCTGCCGGGCGGCGCGATGAACGCCTCGCGGATGCGCCGGCCCTCGGCGGTGCGGATCGGGATGTTCTGCAGGTTCGGCTCGTTCGACGACAGCCGCCCGGTCACCGCGATCGCCTGCCCGTAGCTGGTGTGCACCCGCCCGGTGCGCGGATTGACCATCCGCGGCAGCTTGTCGGTGTAGGTGCTCTTCAGCTTGGAGAGCCCGCGGTGATCGAGCACGATGCGCGGCAGCGGATAGTCGAGCGCCAGCTTGGCCAGCACCTCCTCGTCGGTCGACGGCGCGCCGCTGGCGGTCTTCTTGACGACCGGCAGCTTCATCTTGTCGAACAGCAGCTCGCCGATCTGCTTGGGCGAACCGAGATTGAACGGCTGGCCGGCCGCCTCGTAGGCCTGCTTCTCGAGCTCCATCATCCGCCGGCCGAGCTCGGCCGACTGCGCGGTCATCAGCTCGGCGTCGATCAGCACGCCGTTGTGCTCCATCTGCTGCAGCACCGCCGCGGTCGGCAGCTCGATGCCGTGATAGACGTAGTGCAGCTTCGCATCGGCGGCGATCCGCGGATACAGCGCGTGGTGCAGCGCCAAGGTGACCTCGGCATCCTCGGCCGCATAGCAGGTCGCCCGGTCGAGCGCCACCTGCTCGAACGGAATCCGCGCAGCGCCCTTGCCGGTCACGTCGTCGTAGGCCAGGGTGCGGCGGTTCAGGTGGCGCAGCGCCATCGAATCCATGTCGTGGTTGCGATGCGCCTCCAGCACATAGGATTCCAGCAACGTGTCGTGCTCGACGCCGGCCAGCCGGATGCCGTAGTTCGCGAACACGTGGGTGTCGTACTTCAGGTGCTGGCCGACCTTCTTCTTCGCCGGATCCTCGAGCCAGCCGCGCAGCCGCTCGAGCACCCGTTCGGCCGACAGCATGTCGGGCGCGCCGGCATAGCGGTGGGCCAGCGGTATGTAGCCGCCCTGCCCGGCCCGCACCGACAGCGCGATGCCGACCAGCTCGGCCGCCATCGGATCGAGCGACGTGGTCTCGGTGTCCAGCGCCGTCAGCTCGGCGGCATCGAGCCAGCCGCACCAGCGCTCGAGCGCCTCCTCGGTGGTCACGCATTCGTAGTCGGGGGCGAAGGCGGGGGCAGCCGCCGCGCCGACGGACGCCGGGTCGTCGACAAGCGCCAGCTCGCCGCCCTCTCCGAGCCGTTCGCCGAGCCCCTCGCCGGGCCCCCCTCCGAGCCGCTCTTCCAGCCCGTCGGCCGATATGACGCCGGCCGGTGCATCCGACGCCGCGGCCGTCGCCAGCGCGGCCGCCGCCTCTTCGGCGGTCTGGCCGCCGCCGCGAACCGCCCCTTCGAGCGAGCGCCGCGGCAGCACGTCGCGCCGGGCCGCACCGCCGCCGGAGGCCCCGCCGGCGCCGGCGCGCCCGCCGCCTCCGGCATCGAGGCCGAGGCTGCCCAGCCGGTCGTCGATCTCGCGCAGCCAGGTGCGGAACCCGCTGCGGGCATAGAGCTCGCGCAGCTTCAGATCATCGGGCGCCCGCAGATCGAGCGCATCGATCGAGGCCACGTGGGCGGACAGGTCGCAGTCGTCCTTGACGGTCACCAGCCGCCTGGCGGTCGGCAGCCAGTCGAGCGTCTTGCGCAGGTTCTCGCCGACCGCGCCGCCGATCGAGCCGGCCTGCGCGACGATCGCATCCAGCGTGCCGTACTGGTTCAGCCACTTCGCGGCGGTCTTGGGCCCGACCTTGGGCACCCCCGGCACGTTGTCGACGCTGTCGCCGACCAGGGTCAGGTAGTCGACGATGCGCTCGGGCGGCACGCCGAACTTCGCGATCACCGCGTCACGATCGAGCCGCTCGACCGGCATGCCCTCGCGGGCCATGGTGTTGACCAGGATCACCTGGTCGCTGACGAGCTGAGCCAGGTCCTTGTCGCCGGTGGACACCACGGTGCGCATCTGCTGCGCGCTGGCCTGGCGGGCCAGCGTGGCGATCACGTCGTCGGCCTCGATGCCGTCGAGCATCAGCAGCGGCCAGCCCAGCGCCCGCACCACGTCGTGGATCACCGGAATCTGGGCCGACAGATCGTCGGGCATCTGCGCCCGGTTGGCCTTGTATTCCGGGTACCATTCGTCCCGGAAGGTTTTTCCGGGAGCGTCGAAGACGACCGCGCCGTGGGTGGCATCGCCGCTGAGCTTGGGGTCGCCGCGCAGCCGTCTCAACATCCCGACCATGCCGTAGATGGCACCGGTAGGCTCGCCCTGCTTGTTGCGCAGATCTGGCAGCGCATGAAAGGCCCGGTACAGAAAGCTCGATCCGTCGACCAGCAGGAGCGTTTTGTCAGTCATGTCCAGCAGCAAGCATGTGCCGCAATTGCGTTCGATCGTGAACGCCGAGCGCTCGACAGCGGTCAAGGCGCGCGAGTCATGGCATATCCTGGGGATTATCTCAGAGTTCGTCGAGGCGGCCGAAAAGCTCTCGGAGATCCGGCCCGCGGTGTCGATCTTCGGCAGTGCGCGGATCAAGGAAGGCCACCCGTGGTACGAGCTGACGGTCGACGTCGCGCGGCGGGTCTCCGACGCCGGCTTCGCGGTGCTGTCGGGCGGCGGCCCCGGCATCATGGAGGCCGCCAACAAGGGCGCCTACCAGGGCAAGTCGCCCTCGGTCGGGCTGAACATCCAGTTGCCGTTCGAGACCACCAACAACGGCTACCAGAACATCTCGCTGATGTTCCGCCACTTCTTCCCGCGCAAGGTGGCGTTCGCCAAGTACGCCACCGCGTTCATCGGCATGCCGGGCGGCTTCGGCACGCTCGACGAGCTGGCCGAGGTGCTGACCCTGATCCAGACGCGGATGGGCCGGCGCATCCCGGTGATCCTGATGGGCTCCGGATTCTGGAACGGGCTGCTCGACTGGATAAGGGAGCAGCAGCTCGGCAACGGCCTGATCTCGCCCGAGGACCTGGACCTGGTCCAGGTGATCGACGATCCGGCCGCGGTGGTCGAGGCGATCTTCGACTTCTACCAGTCCCGCGGCTTCACGCCCACCGCCTCCGAACGCGAACGGCTGCTCTATCTGTGACCCTCGGATTCTCAGACCCACCGATACCCTGATCCGCCCTCGCTTTCGCGATCCGCCCCATGGCCGTCTTCACGCCGGTGACCCCCGAGCAGGCCGCTGCCTGGCTGGCCCGCTACGACCTCGGTGAGCTCACCGGGTTCCAGGGCATCGCCTCGGGCATCGAGAACACCAACTACTTCGTCACGACCACCGGCGGCCGCTACGTGCTGACCCTGTTCGAACGGCTCGATGCGGACCATCTGCCGTTCTACCTCGGCCTGATGAAGCATCTGGCGCGGCATGGCGCCGCCTGCCCCGCGCCGGTGTCCGACCGCAGCGCCGCGATGGTGGGCAGCCTGTGCGGCAAACCGGCGGCGATCGTGACCCGCCTGCCCGGCCGGGCCAACATGTCGCCGGGTGCTGTGCACTGCGAGCAGATCGGCGCGCTGCTGGCGCGCATGCACCTGGCCGCGGCCGGTTATCCGGCCGACCAGCCGAACCTGCGCGCGCTGCCCTGGTGGGAAGAGGCCGCGGCCGCGGTGATGCCGTTCCTCGACGCCGGCCAGGCGGCGCTGCTGGCCGACGAGCTGGCGGCACAGCGACAGATGCATGCCGGCGATGCCTACCGCAGCCTGCCGCGCAGCGCCGTGCATGCCGACCTGTTCCGCGACAATGCGCTGTTCGACGGCGACCGGCTGGGCGGCGCGATCGACTTCTACTTCGCCGGCGTCGACACCTGGCTGTTCGACCTGGCGGTCACCTGCAACGACTGGTGCATCGACGATGCGACCGGCGCATTCGACGAGCCGCGATTGAGCGCGCTGCTGGCCGCCTATCGGCGGCTGCGGCCGCTGCAGGCCGCCGAGACCGCGCTGTGGCCATTGATGCTGCGCGCCGCCGCGCTGCGCTTCTGGCTGTCGCGGCTCTACGATCTGCACCTGCCGCGGCCGGCCGAGATGGTGACGCCCAAGCAGCCCGAGCACTTCGAGCGGATCCTGCGCGAACGCCGGCGGTTCGCGCCGGCCCTGGCGGCGGTGGGCGGCTGATGCAGGTCGCCCACGTCACCGCGCGCGCCGGCCGCGGCTGGGTCGCCAGCGGCTTTGCGCTGATGCGCCGCTTTCCGATCGGCATGATGGTGGTCACGATGTGCTACCTGCTGCTGCTGGTGGTCGCCGCCGCGCTGCCCATGGTCGGCGCGTTCGCGCCGCTGGTGCTGACCCCCTTCCTGTCGGTGGGCATGATGCACGCGGTGCGCGCGATCGCCGAGCAGCGGATGCCGGGGCCGCAGATGCTGCTCGGCGCATTGCGCGACAACGGTGGCCGCGCCTGGCAGCCGCTGCTGGGGCTGGGTCTGCTGAATGCCGCCTCGACGGTGCTCGCGCTGGGCGCGTCGGCGCTGATCGACCAGGGCGTGCTGTTCGAGATCGCGTCGGGCCAGATGCGCGCCGACGATCCGCGACTGCCGCAGGCGCCGCTGCTGCTGTCGGCGCTGGTGTTCCTGCTGGTCTACACGCCGATGCAGATGGCGCTGTGGTACTCGCCGCTCTTCTGCGCCTGGCACGGCCTGCCGGCCGTCAAGGCGATGTTCTTCAGCATCGCGGCGGTGATGCGCAACAAGTGGGCGTTCCTGCAGTACGCGCTGGCGTGGATGGTCATCGCACTGATCGCCTCGGTGGTCGTGCAGGTGACCAAGGTGCTGCTGGGCGGCTCGCCGATGCTGATGTCGCTGGTGCTGTCGCCGCTGTCGCTGATCGTGCTGACGGCGCTGTACTGCTCGTTCTGGCCGACCTATCGCGAGGTGATCGTCGACGGCAACGGCGGCCAGCCGGCCGGCGGCTGAGCGGCAGCCCGCGCGTCGGCCGCCGGCAGGCGGCGCACAGCAAGGGCCCGGCCGTCAATTCACCGCGCGCCGTCTGCCTTGCCAGTAGGGCTCTCGCAGCACGTTCTTCAAGATCTTCCCCGCGCCCGACAGCGGCAGCTCGTCGCGGAACTCGACGTGCCGCGGGCACTTGTAGTTCGCGATCAGCGTGCGGCAATGCGCGATGATCTCCTCGGCCGTGGCGTACCGGCCCGCCTTGAGCGTGACCACCGCAAGCACGGCCTCACCCCATTTTTCGTCGGGCACGCCGATGACGGCGCACTCGCGCACCGCCGGATGCGCGTGTACCGCGTTCTCGACCTCACGCGAGTAGATGTTCTCGCCGCCGGAGATGATCATGTCCTTGACCCGGTCGACGATGTAGACGAACCCATCCTCGTCCATCCAGGCACCGTCGCCGGTGTGCATCCAGCCGTTGCGGATCACGGCCGCCGTGGCCTCGGGTTTGTTCCAGTAGCCCAGCATCACCTGCGAGCCGCGCACGGCGATCTCGCCCGGCGTACCGCGCGGCAGTTCATTGCCGCCGGCGTCGACGATCTTCAGATCCACGCCGTACGAGGCCCGGCCCGCAGCCTGCCGTTTGGCCTTGCCGTGCTCGCCGTCGAAGTGATAGCGCCAGGGCAGACTCACGGTGAGCGCGGCGGTCTCGGTCATGCCGTAGCCCTGGATGAACTCCCAGCTCGGCAGCTTCTCGATCGCTGCGGTCAGCACCGCATCGGGCATGGGCGACGCTCCGTATTCGCAGTAGCGCACGCTCGACAGATCGTAGCGCGCGAAATCGGGATGGTTGAGCATCATGTTGATCATCGTCGGCACGAACAACACGTAGTTGATGCGGTGCTTCTGGATCGCCTCGAACGCCAGCACCGCATCGAATTTCGGCAGGCACACATGCGTGCCGCCGGCCATCGTCAGCGCGAATGCCGGCGACGCCCCGGCAAGATGGAAGAATCCCGCGGAGTGCAGGTAGACCGTCTGGTCGGAGAAGTGCAGCGTCGCGATCCAGTTGATCGACGAGGCGACGAAGTTGGTGTGCGACAGCATCACGCCCTTGGGCTGGCCGGTGGTGCCGCCGGTGTAGTAGATGCCGCACAGCGCGTCGTCGTGGGGGCAGTCGTCGGGCATCGGCTCGTGCTGCTCGATCAGCCCTTCATAGGCATGCATGCCTGGCGGAACCGGCGCTTCGCCCATATGCACGAGATGCGCCACCGGATGGCCTGCGCACAGTTCGCCCGCCTGCGACGAGAAGGTGTCGTCGACCACCAGGGCCGCGCAGCCTGCGTCGTGCAGGCTGTAGAGGTTCTCGGGCACGGCCCAGCGCGTGTTCAGGGGCACGATCACCAGGCCTGCCCAGGCCGCGGCGAAGAACAGCTCCAGATAGTTGTCGCTGTTGAGCGCGAGCACCGCGAGCCGGTCGCCGGGCTGCAGCCCCAGACGGCGCAGGCCGGCGGCCAGACGCGGCACGCGCTTTCCGACCTCGCCCCAGGTGCGCTGCCGGTCGTTGTAGACGGTCGCCACGTGGCGCGAACGTGTCTGCGCCGCGCGCGCCAGGCATTGGGTGAGCTGCATGGAACTGCTCCTGGCCGCGCCGCGCTCAGAGCGCCGGAAATTTCTGGGGTACGGCATAGCGCGGATAACCCGCCGCCACACCGTACTCGCTGATGCCGATGCCGGTCTCGCCGTCGGCGATCACGCGCATCACGTGGTCGCCCAGGGTGCGTGCGCGTTCACGCGTGAGCGGGTCATCGAGGTTCCAGGCGTCGTGCGCCTCGGCGTAGGCGCCCCTGTCGTCGCCGTGGTTCCAGCCGCCCCAGCCGCCGTAGAGGCCGCCCTTGAGGTAGAAGCGCGCCGGCAAGGCCTCGACGCGGATCACGCGCGAGGCGCCGCCGGCGAAGCCCAGGCGAAACTCGCCCGCGGCGATCGTCTGCCCCAGCGGGTCGTCGGCCCACTGCAGGTCGTGGTCGACCGTGGCGATCTCGCGGTGGCGCACCTCGCCACCGGGCAGGCGCTGGAACTCCGCGCCCGACAGGTAGTAGGCATGTCCCGGCTCGCGCTCCTTGACGAAGATCGACACGCCCATGGTGGGAGTCTGGAACATGGACCAGGTCCAGAAGAAATTCCTGTGCGTCTGCATCGGCGGCGACGCCCAATCGGTGCGCATCTCGGAGCGGATGCCCCAGGACCGGTCGCGCTGGCCCCACCAGTCGTCGCGATCGACCGCATGGCGTTGGCCGTGGACGGACAGCCAGCCGCGCCAGCGCCCGAACTGCGCGAAGCTCGCCGCCGACAAGCGCAGCACGTCGGAGCGCGACGCGCGCCAGGTCTTCCTCTACCGCGCCGCCGCGCTCGCGCCGGCTCTGCTTCTCCTGCGCGGCGGGAAAGCAGGCCTCGAACTCCAGCTCGAAGGCGATGCCCGACGCGTTGTCGCGCAGCAGGAGCCGGTGAAGCTGCTGTCCCCGAACGATGTCCAGGCGCAGCGGGCCGACCTCGAGGTCCAGCGGGTTGGCGCCCAGACGGCGCGAGGCACGGAAGTTGTACTGGGTCCGGCCTGCGGTCACGCCGGCGAAGGCGTCCATCACGCCGCGGTTGGGGTAGTAGCCGAGGCCGATGTCCAGCAGCAGCGGCCGGCCGTCGAGCGGATGCGCGGTGTACCACCAGCGCTCGGTGAAGCGCGCATCGCCGTTGCCGGCCTGCGCAAAGGTGCCGGGCGTCTGGTGGCCGGGCAGATCGTCCTGGGGAGTCAGCATGGAGTTCACTCCTTGGAAGCAGCGACCGTCATGGCGCTGAAGTCGGTCAGCGGAATGCGCCGGCGCTCGACGCGCAGTTGCTCGCGCAGGGTCTCGCGCAGAATGGCGTCGAACCCGGGGGCCAGACCGGCAGGCAGCGAGGGGCCGGCCTGGTCGAGCCAATCGGTGAGTTCGCGCAGACGGGCCTGCGCCGCGGGCAGGTCGGCCGGCGCCGTTCCGTCGGGAAGGGCCACCCCGGCGAGAGCAGCGCGTTCGTCGAAGCGCTCGCAGCCTTCACGCAGCACCCGTGCCTGTGCCTGTTGCGCCTGCGGGTCCCACACCACCATGCCGGCGAGCTTGCTCAGGATGTCGTGCACCGCGGCGAGCTGGCCGCGCGCGAAGTCGCTGCGCAGCTCGGGCGCCACCGCGTCGTCGAGCGTGCGGCGCAAGGCTTCGATCAGGCTGGCCAGGTCGATGTTCATGCGGCCTCCGCGATCAGCCGGTTCACCTCGAGCAGCGTGGACGCCACCTGGAATCCCATGGCGGCCATGCGGACGTCCCGCCCCCGGCCGGTTTCCACGCGGTGCACGGCGCTCAGCAGCATGGCGGCGCTCTTGAACAGGCCCAGCACTTCGTAGTAGTGCAGCACGGCCGGTTCGGGCGCGAAGCCGGCTTGCCGTGCATAGCGCTCGAAGAAAGCCTCGCGGTCCATGATGCCGCCGACGCGGCCGGTGCCGCCCGAGAACACGCGCAGCGCGGCCCAGGCCAGGTCTTCATGCGGGTCACCGGGGTGCACGAGCTCCCAGTCCAGCACCGCCGTGATGCGCCCGTCCTTCTGCAGGAAGTTGCCGACACGGTAGTCGCCGTGCACGATGACCACGCGCCGTGCCGCCGGCGCATGCCGGAGCAGCCAGCGCATCGTGTAGTACATCTGCGGCGGCGCATTGGCCGCGTCCTCGGCGAAGCCCGCATGGCGCCACCAGTACCGCGTCTGGTCACGGGCCACCGTGGCCGCGTCGACCTCGCCCCACAGGCGCTGCAGCGCCGTGGCCCGCCAGTCCACGCCGTGCAGCGCCACCAGGCCGTCGGTGAAGTCGCGCGCGAGGCTGGCGTTCCGTTCCTCGCTGCGCGACTCGGCCGCACCCTTCCAGGGCATCGGCGCGTCGCCCTCCACGCGGCCGGTGACCAGGAATGGCGCGCCGATGATGCCGGCGTCGTCGCTGAAAGCGAATACGCGTGGAACCGGCAGCGCAGCAAGGCCCTGCAGCGCCTGCAGCGCGCAGTACTCGGGCTCGGCACGGTAGGGCGCGAGCAGGCCGCGCGGGTCGCCGATGCGCAGGATCAGCTCGAGCGCCTCGCCGCCGCCGTCGGGGGTGGCGCGAAAGCCCACGGTGATCCAGGAAAAGCCGGCGGGAAAGCGGCGCCAGCCGTCCAGCCGCACGGGCCGCTTCAAGGCGGCGGACAAGAAGGGCGCGAGCCGGCTGCCCAGAGCAGCCGCCGACAGATCGACGCAGGCGTCGCTCATCCGCCGGCACTCTTGAACAGCAGTCTGGGCAGCCACATGACCACCGCCGGGAACGCTGCGATGAGCAGGATGCGCAGCAGGTCGGACACGATGAACGGAATCACGCCCTTGACGATGGCCATCATCGGGATCTCGGGCATCATGGAGCGGATCACGTACAGGTTGATGCCGATCGGCGGATGGATCAGGCCGACCTCGATCACCATCACGATCAGGATGCCGAACCACACGGGGTCGTAGCCCAGGGCGACGATCACCGGGAAGAAGATCGGCACCGTCAGCAGGATCATCGACAGGCTTTCGAGCACGCTGCCGAGCAGCAGGTAGATCGCGATGATGACCAGGACCACGCCGAACGGCGGCAGCGTGGTGCCCTTCACCAGCTTGAGCAGGCCCTCGTGCACGCCCGTGAGGTTCACGAACTCGCCGAACAGCGCCGCGCCCAGGATGATCGCGAACATCATCGTCGATGTCTTCGCCGTGTCCACCAGGATCTCGTAGATCGTGCGCCAGCTCATCCTGGGCGTGGCGATGGCGAAGGCCATGGAGGTCGCCGCCCCCACTCCGGCGGCCTCGATCGAGGTGAACAAGCCCCCGTACAGGCCGCCCATGACCAGCAGGAAGATCAGCGTCACGGGCCACAGCGAACGCGCCAGCTCGCGTACGTTCTGTTTCTCCGTCTTCTCCGCGACCGGCGCCAGCGAAGGCTTGCGCCACACCGACCATTTCACGGCCAGCATGTAGCCCAGCGTGGCGATCAGGCCGGGAATCATGCCGGCCGCATACAGCATGCCGATGTGCGTCTGCGTGGCCACGCCGTAGATCACCATGATGATGCTGGGCGGCAGCAGGATGCCCAGCGTTCCGCCGGCTGCGACGGCCGCCGCCGACAGCGAGTCCGCGTAGCCGTGCGCCCGCATCGGCGGGATGGTGACCTTGGCCATGGTGGCCGCGGTGGCCACGCTCGACCCGCACGGTGCGCCGAACGCGCCGCAGGCCAGCACCGTGGCCATTGCCAGCCCTCCGCGGCGCCGTCCGATCAGGGCCTGCGCGGCGCGGAACAGGTCCTGCGAGATGCCCGCGCCCGCGATGAGGTCGCCCATCAGCACGAACAGCGGCAGCACGATCAGCGAATAGGTCAAGGTGCTTTCGCGCGTGAGCGTCGCGACCATGCTCAGCGCGGGCGTCCAGCCATTGATGCAGGCGTACCCGAAGAACCCGACGGCGCCCAGCGCCAGCGCGATCGGCACCTGGAACAGGATGAAGGCGAACGCCACGATGAATCCCAGGCAGGCGGCCAGCATCAAAGGGTCTCCGCGACGCGGGGCTGCGGCGGCGGCCGGCGGGCGGCCCGCAGCGCCGCCACGACGAAGGCCAGCGCGGTGAAGCCCGAGAGCAGGGCCATGACGGCGAAGATCCACGCCGTAGGCAGGTTCAGCAACGCCGTGGTTTCGCCATAGCCGGCCGCCCGCGTGGCCTGGCGGACGAGGCAGGCACACAGGATGGTGAACAGCACGATGCCGAAACCGGCGCCCAGCACGCGCTGCACGCGCTGAAGCGCCGGCCGCACGGAGATCAGGTCCACGGTGATGTGGCCGAAGCCGAGCGCGAGCACGGGGTAGAGCGTGAATATCATGAGGGCGAGCACCATCTCGAGCACCTCGGTGCCCCAGGGCAGCGGACGGTTCAACAGGTTCCGGCCGACCACGTCGACCGCTACCGTCACCATCAGCACCACCAGGGAGGCGGCGCCCACCGCCTCGAGCAGGCGCGCCACGCGCGGCGGCCGCCCGGCGCCCACGCCGGCGGCCGCCGCCGCGGCACGGCCCTCGCTCACCTGGCCCCTCGCAGATCGGCGCGCAACTGATCGACGAGCTTCTGCGGATCGGCGGCCCCTTTTCTGCGCGCCTTCTCGGCCCAGTCCTTCTCGATCGGAACCAGCAGCTTCTTCATCTCTTCGACGGCCGGTGCGGGCAGCGTGTCGACCGACTTGCCCGCCTTGCGCAGCGTGTCGAAGGCGGCGCGATCGCCCTTGGCGTAGGCGTGCCCCACGTTCCGTGCGAACGCATCGCCGGAGATCCGGGTGATCGAGTCGCGGTCTGCGGCGCTCAGCGCCTTCCACTTGTCCTCGTTGATGCCGAGCACCAGCACGGTGTTGTAGATGGCGCCTGGAACGATGGTGCTGTAGGGCACGAGGTCGGTCAGCTTGAACGCAGGAATGGACTCGGGCGGCATGAAGGTGCCGTCGAGAACGCCCGAAGACAGCAGCTCGTAGGTTTCGCTCACCGGCTTGTTCACGGGCACGGCGCCAAGCAGGTTCAACGCCTGCGTGGCGCTGGGCTGGGGGCTGCGCAGCTTCAGACCCTTGAAGTCGGCCAGCGTCTTCAGGGGACGCACCCGGTTGAAGATCTGCCCGGGCGAGACCACGTAGACCGACAGCGGGTGCACGCCCTTGAACTCGCCGTATTGCGCGAGATGCTGGCGGTAGAAGCGATCGGCCACCGGCGCCAGCACCTCGGGGTTGTCGCTCATGAACGGCAGTTGCAGCACCTCCAGGATGTCGAAGCGGCCCGGCGTGTACCCGGGGATGAACACCACCAGGTCGGCCTGCCCGTCGCGCGCCACGTCGAACTGCGCGGGCAGCGTGCCCACCACCTTGGGCAAGGTATCGATCTTCACGCGGCCATTGGTCACCTTCTCCACCTCGGCGATCCAGGGCTCGATCACCTCCATGCGCATGGCCTGCCCCACGGGCAGCCAGTTGGAGTACTTCAGCGTGGTGGTCTGGGCCACCGCGGACGTGCCGGCGGCGAAGCCGGCGACGAGACCGATGGCTGCCGCGAGCTTGTGGATGGATATGCACATGCTTGTCTCCTGGGTTGAGCCGACTTGGGAACGACCACCGGCTTGCGGCTCATATAATAGACCGACGAGACGGTTTAATAACAGGCAGCGATCAAAAAAATTCTAGGGATTCCCCGGGCCGTCCTTGGAAAACCCCGGCCTGACATGAACTTGTTCACCCATATAACCGTCCAAGGAGACGGTTTTGTGGGCGTTGAACCGTACGGGATTTCGCCCGCCACCGGTTGCTCCGGTTGTGGCGTCGTCGACGATCCGGCTCAGGGTGCGCAAGGGTGCGCAGAGGTGCTCAGGGCCTGCGGAACGAGCGACGCAGGACCGGGCGTTAAGCCGGCGCGGTATGGCAGGCGGGCGATCGAGGTCTGGTTGCCCGATAGTTGCGTCAGAATGTCCGGTCAAAGCTGAGCGGAACACGATGGCCAGATCGCTTGCAAGCAACCACGACGACAAACGTCAGAAGATCCTCGATGAAGCAGCGGTCCTTTTTGCCAGCGCCGGCTTCGAGAGCGCCCGGCTGCAGGACGTTGCGGCGGCATGCAACATGTCCAAGTCCGCGCTCTACCATTACTTTCCCCGCAAGGAAGACCTGCTGTACGTGATGATCAGCGAGCACATCATGAGCGCGGTGCGTGAGTTGCAGGAGATCGCGCAGGGGAGCGGAACACCCAAGGAGCGGCTGACACGATTCGTTCGCGCCATGGTCAGGCGTGCCACGGGAAAACGTCATGAGCACATCGTGCTGCCCAATGACCTCAAGTCCCTCCCGCCCCTGCAGCAGCAAGAGATCAGGCTGGCGCAGGCCCAGGCACTGGACTTCGTGGTGGAGCTTCTCGATGAGATCAATCCGCGTCTCATGCGGCGGCGCCGCGAGCGGGCGGCCTATGCCCTGTTCCTCTATGGTTCGATGATCTCGACAGCGACCTGGTATCGCAAGGAAGGCGGCATGGCACCGCATGAGCTGGCCGACCGCATGACCGAGCTGTTTCTCAAGGGCTTCGAGGAGGGCGATCACCCGCCCGGGTACAGCTAGGGAGGGTCCCTATTCCTGTTCCGCCTGACCCGACCGGCTCCCGATCTTGCCGGACGGGCAGCTCACTGACCGCGCGCCTCCAGCTTGGCCACCGACAGCGCCAGCCACTTGATGCCCTGCCGGCCGAAGTTGACCTGCACGCGGGCGTCGTTGCCGCTGCCCTCGATGTCGACGATCACGCCTTCGCCGAACTTCGCATGGGCGACGTTCTGGCCGACGCGAAACGGTATGCCGCGGTCGAAGCGCTGGGCGGCGCGCTGCTCGGCGCCGCCCAGCCGGCCGGTGTCGCCGAAGTCGCGGCTGCCGGGGCCGCGCCTGACCGCGCCGTAGCCGCTGCGTTCGCCGCCTTCCCGCCAGCTTCCGTCGTCGTTCCAGCCGCCGCCGCGACGCGCCGGTTCACCGCCGCGGCCGCTCCAGCCGCCGCCACGGTTGCCCCAGTCGCCGCCGCGATCGGCTGCGCCGCCGTGCCAGCCACCGCCCTGGCCCGACACCCGCGGCGGCGTCAGCCACTTCAGCATCGCCTCGGGCAGCTCGCCGATGAAGCGCGAGCGCATGTTGTAGCGCGTCTGCCCGTGCAGCATCCGGGTCTGCGTGAACGACAGGTACAGACGCTTGCGTGCCCGGGTGATCGCGACGTACATCAGCCGCCGCTCCTCCTCCAGGCCGCCGAGCTCGGTCACCGAGCTCTCGTGCGGGAACAGGCCCTCCTCCAGCCCGGTGATGAACACCGCGTCGAATTCCAGGCCCTTGGCCGAGTGCACCGTCATCAACTGCACCGCATCGTGGCCGTCCTGCGCCTGGTTGTCGCCCGCCTCCAGCGATGCATGCGCGAGGAACGCGGCCAGCGGCGTCACGTTGGCGACCGGCAGCGCGGCCGGTGCTGCGTCGACCGCCACGCCGTCGGCATCGATCAATGTCGACTGCGCGGTCTCGTCGGGCGCCGCCGCCTGGCTGACGCCCAGGTTCGCCGGCACGTCCTGGTGGATGTTCTCCTCGGCGAGGAACGCGCTGGCGGCATTGACCAGCTCGCGCAGGTTCTCGATGCGCTCCTGGCCCTCGCGCTCGGTCTGATAGAACGCGATCAGCCCCGAGGCGTCGATCACCTGCTCGACGAGCTGCGGCAGCGGCAGCTCGCGGGTCTGCGCGCGCAGCCGTTCGATCAGCGCGACGAAGCCGGCGAGCTTCTGCGCGGCCGCGCCGCGCACCGCCTGCACCGCCGCGTAGAGACTCAGGTTGCCGGCGCGCGCCGCATCCTGCAACTGCTCGAGCGAGCGCGCGCCGATGCCGCGCGCCGGGAAGTTGACGACCCGCAGCAGCGCGCCGTCATCGTTCGGATTCTCCATCAGCCGCAGATAGGCCAGCGCATGCTTGATCTCGGCCCGCTCGAAGAAGCGCAGCCCGCCGTAGACCCGGTACGGCACGCCGGCCGAGAACAGCGCATGCTCGATGACCCGCGACTGGGCATTCGAGCGGTACAGCACCGCGATGTCGGAGCGCGCCTCGCCGTCGGCCACCAGCGAGCGGATCTCCTCGAGCAGCCACTGCGCCTCCTGCGTGTCGGTCATCGCCTCGTAGACCCGCACCGGCTCGCCGTCGCCGGCATCGGTCCACAGGTTCTTGCCGAGCCGCCGGTCGTTGTGCTCGATCAGCGCGTTGGCGCAGTTCAGGATGTTGCCGTGCGAACGGTAGTTCTGCTCGAGCTTGATCAGGTTCGCGACATGGAACTCCCGCTCGAACGCCGCCATGTTGGCGACGTCGGCGCCGCGGAACGCGTAGATGCTCTGGTCGTCGTCGCCGACCGCGAACACCGCCGCCTCCCGCTGCCGGCCGTGGCCGGCCAGCAGCTTCAGCCACTTGTACTGCAGCGCATTGGTGTCCTGGAACTCGTCGACCAGCAGATGGCGAAAGCGCAACTGATAGTGCTCGCGCAGCAGCTCGTTCGCCCGCAGCAGCTCGAAGCTGCGCAGCAGCAGCTCGGCGAAATCGACGACCCCCTCGCGCTGGCACTGCGCATCGTATTCGGCATAGAGCTGCACCATCCGGCGGCCGTAGTCGTCGGTCGCGTCGACCTCGCCGGCGCGCAGGCCCTGCTCCTTGTTCTGGTTGATGAAGAACTGCAGGTTGCGCGGCGGGAACTTCTCGTCGTCGACGTTGGCCGCCTTCAGCATCCGCTTGATCGCGCCGAGCTGGTCGGCCGAGTCCATGATCTGGAACCCCTGCGGCAGGCCGGCGTCGCGGTGATGGGCGCGCAGCATCCGGTTGCACAGGCCGTGGAAGGTGCCGATCCACATGCCGCGGGTATTGATCGGCAGCATCGCCGACAGCCGCGTCAGCATCTCGCGCGCGGCCTTGTTGGTGAACGTGACCGCCAGGATCGAGTACGGGCTCGCCTGGCCGGTGGAGATCAGCCAGGCGATCCGGGTGGTCAGCACCCGCGTCTTGCCGCTGCCGGCGCCGGCCAGGATCAGCGCATGCTGCGGCGGCAGCGTCACCGCGGCGAGCTGCTGTTCGTTGAGGTTCGCGAGAAGGTCGGCCATCGGGTATCCGGGTGGGCTGTGATTCTACACAGCACGACAGGGGTGCCCCGGGCCGGCCGCCACGGGTTGCGCTAAACTGGACCGCTACCGACGAGAAACTTTCTTTCACCGAGATTCCAACAGCGCCTTCCCACGGTCCGGATGTCCCGGGAGGTTGCTCTCCCGGAGACGAGATGCCCGCTTCACCCGCCCGCTCCCGCAAACCCGCCGCTGTCGGCAAGCCGGCTTCCGTCAAGTCGCTCGGCCGACCGATGTCGGAGGTGATCCGCGAACGGATCCGCCGCGCCGGCACGCGCTGGCATGCCAACGACAACATCGCCGCGTACATCGAAAGCCCCGCGGAGCTGGCCGCGCTGCAGGCCGAGGTCGAGGAGAAGGTGCAGGCGGTGCTGCGTTCGCTGGTGATCGACGTCGAGAGCGACCACAACACCGAGGGGACCGCGCACCGGATCGCCAAGATGTATCTGAAGGAGGTCTTCGGCGGCCGGTATTCGCAGATGCCGCCGCTCACCAGCTTTCCGAACGTCGAGCGGATCGACGAGCTGATCCTGGTCGGGCCGATCACCGTGCGCTCGGCCTGCTCGCATCACTTCTGCCCGATCATGGGCCGGGTGTGGATCGGCGTGATGCCGCATGCCGAATCGCGGCTGATCGGGCTGTCGAAGTATTCGCGGCTGACCGACTGGGTGATGAGCCGCCCGCAGATCCAGGAAGAGGCGGTGAAGAATCTCGCCGACATCCTGGAGGACGCGATCTCGCCGGCCGGCATCGCGCTGGTGATGACGGCCGACCACTATTGCATGCATTGGCGCGGCGTCAAGGATCAGGCGTCGATGACCTCGTCGGTGATGCGCGGCGTGTTCCTGAAGTCCGACGCGCTGAGAAAGGAGTTCCTGTCACTGGTCCGCCCGAGGTGACGGGGGCGATTTGTTGATGCGGATCAACCGCTGCGAACTGACGGGGTGGATGATGCCGGCATGCTCATGCCGATCGAAGGCGAAATGACCACGTCCCTGCGCGCCGATCGCGAACCCTGCCGCCGAGGTGCCCTGCACGCCGATGACCTGTCGCGGCTGGCGGATGCGCTGGCCCGCTGCCGGAGCTGCGTGGCGGCCGCGCTCGGCGAGCTGGGGTCCTCGGAAGGCATCGAGTCGCTGCCGGAGCTGCGCGCCGAAAGCCTGCTGCGCACGGCCCAGGCCGAGCTGGAAGCGGCCGCGACGATCTGCGACGCGGCCGCCGCCGGCGGCCAGCCGCCGCCGCTGGCGGTCCATCACCACGGCGCGCCGGCCGGGGGCCGCTCGATCTGACGGCCGCGCCGCGCGCCGGCCACGGCGCCGCGTTACACTGGCCGGCAGCTTCGAACCC
>DAISWF010000001.1:27548-52008 GCA_036826495.1 Burkholderiaceae bacterium | reverse complement strand
GCGACCCGGCGGGGCGGCCCGTGGCGGAGCGGGTGCCGACGGGCGGGCCCACGCTGTCCCGCCCCGTGGCCGGCAGGAGGGTGCGCCCCGCCGATGACCGCAACCCCTTCCCGCCAGCCCGTGGTGTTCTTCGGCCACGGCAGCCCGATGAATGCGCTCGGCAGCAACCGCTGGAACCGGACCTGGCGCGAGCTCGGCGAATCGCTGCCGCGGCCGCGCGCGATCGTATCGGTGTCGGCGCACTGGTTCACCCGCGGCACCGGCGCGACCGCGATGGCGCGGCCGCGGACGATCCACGACTTCGGCGGCTTTCCGCAGGCGCTGTTCGACATCGAGTATCCGGCGCCGGGTGATCCGGCGCTCGCCCGCCGGCTGGCCGAGCTGCTGGCGCCGGTGCCGGTGCATCAGGACGAGCGCTGGGGCCTGGATCACGGCACCTGGCAGGTGCTGATGCATGCGTTCCCGGCCGCCGACGTGCCGATCGTGCAGTTGAGCATCGACGGCACCCAGCCTGCGCGCTTCCATTTCGAGCTCGGCCGGCGGCTCGCGCCGCTGCGCGACGAGGGCGTGCTGCTGGTCGGCAGCGGCAACGTCGTGCACAACCTCTACCAGATGGAACGCAGCGAGCAGGCACTGCCGCGCGATTGGGCGCAGCGCTTCGACGACCACGTGCGCCGCGCGGTCGAAACCTCCGACCACGAGGCGTTGATCGACTGGGAACGCCACCCGGATGCGGCCGAGGCCCACCCGTCGCCCGATCACTACCTGCCGCTGCTGTACGTCGCCGGCGCCCGCCGCGACGACGACCCGGTGCGCATCGTCACCGACGAGGTGGTGATGGGATCGTTGTCGATGATGACGGTGGTGTTCGGCTGAACGCCGGGCGCTCCGCCGCCGGAGCGCCCGCCGGATCTCACTTCGCGTACTTCTGCAGCAGCGCCTTCGCCTCGGCGATCAGCTTCTTGCCGTCGCCGCCCTTGGCCGCGACTTCCTTCATCCAGTCGTCGTCGACGTTGGCGGTGGCCTGCTCCCAGCGGCCGAGCTCGGTCGCCGGAATCACGGTGATCGTGTTGCCGCGGTCGCGGGCGAGCTTGGAGAACGGCTCGACCATCGCGTCGAATCCCTTCTCGCCGGCCCAGGCCGACGTGGCCAGCCCGGAATTGTCGTCGATCACCTTCTTCAGGTTGGCCGGCAGGCTGTCGTACTTCGCCTGGTTCATGCCGAACAGGAAGATGCTGTTGGCGAAGCGCGGCGAGCCGAGCGGCGCATCGAGGTGATACTTGACGATCTCGTACAGCTTGGTCGCCGGCATCGCCTCCCACGGCACCAGCACGCCGTCGACGACGCCCTTGCTCAGCGCATCGGGCACCTGGGGCAGCGGCATCTGCACCGGCGTGCCGCCGAGCCCGGCCACCATCTTGGCGCTGATGCGGGTGGCCGTGCGGATCTTCATGCCGCGAAGCTGCTCCATCTTCGTGACCTGCTTGTTCGAATGCAGCACGTAGCCTTCGGTGGTGTGCATGAAGATGGGCTTCACGCCCTTGAACTCGTCGAGCGAGAACTTCTGCGTGTACTCCCACAGCGCCTGCGACCCCTGCTTCGCATTGATCGCCATGAACGGCAGCTCGAACACCTCGGTCTTCGCATAGCGGCCGGCCGCGTAGGTCGGCACCGCCCACACGATGTCGGCGACGCCGTCACGGGCCTGGTCGACGAGCTGGCCCGGGTTGCCGCCGAGCTGCATCGCCGGATAGATCTGGCACTTCAGCTCGCCGTTGGACTCCTTGCTCACCTTTTCGCACCACGGCGTGATGATGTTCTGGTGGGCGTTCGAGCTGCTCGGCAGGAAGTGGTGCACCTTGAGGATCGTCTGGGCATGCGCGGCCGTGCCGGCCACGGCCAGCGCGAGCGCCGCCAGTGCGGGTCCGAGAATCGGTTTCTTGTTCATCGACTGCAGGGCTCCTTTTGGTCGTCGAGGTCGGAAGGATGGTCAGGTCAGCATGTGCACCAGCCACAGCGCGATGCCCGGGAAGGCGATCAGCAGCGCCAGGCGCAGGAAATCGGTGATCAGGAACGGCACCACGCCCTTGTAGGTCTCGGTCATCGGCACGTCGCGCGCCAGGCCGTTCATGATGTAGACGTTAAGCCCCACCGGCGGAAAGATCATGCCGATCGCGCAGACGGTCAGGATCAGGATGCCGAACCACAGCGCCTTGTCGGCCGGCGGCAGGCCGAAGAAATCGAGCCCCAGCACGACCGGGAAGATCACCGGCACCGTCAGCAGGATCATCGACATCTCGTCCATCACGCAGCCGAGCGCGATGTAGAACAGCATGATCGCCGCCATCACCGCCACCGGCGGGATGTTCGCGCGCGCGACCAGGCCGGCCAGCTCGTTGGGCAACTGCGACAGCGCGAGCGCCGCGTTGATCATGTCGGCGCCGATGAAGATCAGGAAGATCATGCCGCTGGTCGACGCGGTGCTGCGGATCGCCTGCACGAAGCCGGCGCGCGTGAGCTGCCGCTTGGCGATCGCGGCGATGAACGTCAGCACCGTGCCGATCGCCGCACCCTCGGTCGGCGTGAAGACGCCGCCGTAGATGCCGCCGAACACCACCAGGAAGATGCCGGCGATCGGCCACACCGCCAGCGTGCTGGACAGCAGCTCGCCGGGCGGCAGCGCCCGCACCTCCGGCGCATGCGAAGGGCGCATGCGCACGTAGACCGCGATCGCGGC
The DNA here is from genome assembly GCA_036826495.1 of Burkholderiaceae bacterium. GTDB lineage: Bacteria > Pseudomonadota > Gammaproteobacteria > Burkholderiales > Burkholderiaceae_E > DAISWF01. Next base: position 49,271 of record DAISWF010000001.1, on the reverse strand, counting down.
GATGTAGCCGAGCGCCGCCAGCAGGGCCGGCACGTAAGCCGCGAGGAACATCTTGGTGATGTTCTGCTCGGTCAGGATCGCATAGACCAGCAGCGTCACCGACGGCGGCAGCAACACACCCATCGTGCCGCCGACCGCCAGTGACGCCGTCGCCAGCCGCCCCGAGTAGTGGATGCGCCGCATCTCCGGATAGGCGACCTGCGCGATCGTCGCCGTGGTCGCCACCGTCGAACCGGAGATCGAGCCGAACGCCGCACAGGCCAGCACCGCCGCCATCGACATGCCGCCCTTGAAGCGGCCGAGCAGCGCGTTGGCGAAGTCGAACAGCGCCTTCGACAGCCCGCCGTGCACCGCGAACGCGCCCATCAGCATGAACAGCGGGATCACCGACAGGTCGTACACCGACACCCGCGCATAGACGGCGCCCTTCAGGTGCGCGAGCAGATGATCCGGACCGGCGAGCGCCGCATAGCCGAGCGCGCCCGGCACGAACATCGCGATCGCGATCGGCACGCGCACCGCCATCAGCAGCAGCATCGCGCCGAACAGGATCCCTCCGATGGCCAGCGAGCTCATGATGCGCTCGCCGTGCGCAGATGCCCGGCGGTCTGCCACAGGCCGACCACCGCCGACAGCGCCAGCCCGGGCAGCATCGCCGCATAGGCGATCCAGATCGGCAGGGCCATCAGCATCGAGGTCTCGCCGTTCTCGTGCGCGACGATGCCGCCGGCCGCGACCCGCCAGCAGATCAGCGCCAGCACCGCTGCATAGAGCCCGGTGCCCAGCGCGTCGAGCCGCGAGCGGGTGCGCTCGCGCACGTTCTGCGTGAAGAAGTCGACGATGATGTTGGCGCCCTTGAACTGCGTGAACGGCAGGAAGCAGGCGACGCAGACGGCGCCGCCGAGCTGCACCAGCTCGACGTCGCCCTGGATCGGCGCGGCGAACAGCGCACGGCCGACGACGCTGACGACGGTGATGCCGGCCATGCCGAGCAGGATCAGGCAGCCGATCGCGGCGCTGATGTCGCACAGCAGGTGCAACACGCGCGCGGCGCCGTGTTCTTCGGTGGAAGCGTAAGGCAAGGAGTCTCCCGGTTCTTCTGCAGACCTGTGCGACGGAAGCGCCTCGCGAGGCACTACCGTACCCTCAGGCGAACCGAAAGCAAGTTATCACTAAGATGTAAGTAATATACTCCATGATTGTTCATGGATCAAGCTGTCCATCAGGCCGCCTGATCAGCCCCGGTCACCCGGGCCGGCCTGTCCGCGGCCCGGGCTGCGCGCTCATCCGGACGGGTTCAGCACGAAGTCGTACTCGACCAGATAGGTGCCGTCCGGCTGCCGGCTCCAGTCGGCGATCAGCGACTGGCGCACGCCGAATACCGCGTCGGAGTCCAGATAAGCGTCATCGCTGCGGAACACGTGGGTGATCAGCGTCTGGTAGCCCGGCGCCTCGATCATGAAATGCAGATGGGCCGGCCGCCAAGGATGGCGCCCGGTGGCCTTCAGCAGATCGCCGACCGGGCCGTCATCGGGGATCGAGTACGGCACGGCGAGAATCGAGCGGAAGTGGTAGCGGCCCTCGCCGTCGGCGGTCAGGATGCCGCGCGCCTGGGCGTGGCCGATATCGGTGTGCTGCACGTCGTAGAGGCCGTCCTCGTCGGACTGCCAGACGTCGATCTTCGCACCGGGGATCGGCTCTCCGCCGGTGCCGCGCACCGTGCCCCGCACCAGGCACGGCTGGCCGCGCGCACCGTTGGCGATGTCGGCGCCCGGTTCGTAGTGCGGCGCGCCCTCGACGTGGAACGGGCCGAAGACGGTGGCCTCGGTGCAGCCGGCCGGCTTGTCGTTGTTCTGCGCGACCGTCAGCATCGACAGGCCCAGCACGTCGGACAGCAGGATGAATTCCTGGCGCCTGTCGTCGGTGATGTGGCCGCAGCGGGTCAGGAACTCTATGCCCTCGAACCACTCCTCCTCGGTCAGCTCCACCTCGCGCGCGAACGCGTGCAGGTGTTGGACCAGGCTGGTCATGATCCGCTTCAGCCGCGGGTCCGCGGTGTTCTCGTGGCGGGCCAGAACGGCCTCGGTGATGGTGTGCTGGTTCAGATTGCGCATGTTCGTCTCCTCATGATGACCGGCCCGTCACGCGCGCCAGCACGCCGGCCGCGCCGTCGGCCGAGGCCCCGCGCCAGGCGACGATCTGATCGGGGCGGATCAGCGCGAACGGCGCCTCGTAGAGGTCACGCACCGAACGCAGCGCGACCCGCACGACACGAAGATCGACGGCCGCGGCACGTGCCGCGTCCTCGAAGGCTAGGGTGGACGGCGCATCGGGCCCGAGCGCGAGCAGGGTCCACTCCGTATGGAACAGGTCGAACAGGGATCGTCCATCTTCCAGCCAGGCGTGCGGCGGGCGGCCACCGGGGCTGGCGGTGGGAAAGTAGCGGTTCGGCTCGTCGGGCGGCAGCGTGGCGCCGTCGCCGATGATGATCGGCGAACCGTCGTAGCGGCCGCCGAACGTCACGCCCGGGATGTCGAACTCGAGCCGGGCATGCGTGTTCAGGTGACCGGAGGCGACCTGCCGTTCGGTTGCTCCGCGCGCCGAGTCCTCGTCGAGCTCGGGCTTCGCGATGAACAGGCCCACCGAGTCCGCGAAGCGCCGGGCATAGCCGGTGTTGCGCTCGGCCAGCGGCTTGCGCTCGGCCTCGTAGGTATCGAGCAGGCTCAGCGGCGCCTGACCGCGGATCACGCTGGTCAGCTTCCAGGCGAGGTTCACCGCATCCTCGATCGCCGTGTTGTAACCCAGCCCGCCGGTCGGCGTGAAGAGATGCGCGGCATCGCCGGCGATGAAGACCCGGCCCCGCTGCAGCCGCTGCGCGACCAGCGCATGCCCGGCGAGCCAGGTGCCCATCGACAGGATCTCGATCGGCACCTCGGCGCCGACGGCCTCCCTGAACACGCGGCGGGCATCGTCCTCGGTCCATGCGTCGGCATCCTCGCCGGGACGCAGCGCGGCATGGAACGCATACTCGGCGATGCCGTCGACGGAGGCCATGAACGATCGGCGCTGGTGGTTCACCGCGACGTACATCCACGCCTTCGGATGGCGCAGCACCGACAGGAACTGCGGCGAGCGCAGATAGACGGCGAACATCTTGCCGCCCATGAACTCGCGCTGGATGCCGGTGACGCCGCCCCACTCGATGCCCAGCTCGCGTCTGACGAAGCTGCGCGCGCCGTCGGCGCCGATCAGGAACCTCGCCGTCACCTGCTGTGCCGCGCCGCCTTCGGTGGGGCGGATCGTCGCGCCGACCGACCCGCCGTCGTCGCGAAAGCTCTCCAGCGTCCAGCCGTAGCGCACGTCGTTCGACGGCCATGCCTGCGCATGGCGGCGCAGCACCTGCTCGACGAACTTCTGCGACACCCGATGCGGCAGCTCGGCGGCGCTCCACGAGCCGCTCATCTCCTTGATCCTGACCACCGCCTCGGCGGCCGTCGGCAGGCTGATCCGCGCCAGCTCATGGCCGGAATAACGGGTGAAGTACGCGATGTCGGTCGGGTGGTCGGGCGGCAGCCCCAGCGCGCGCACCTCCTGCGCGAAGCCCAGCCGCCGGAAGTGCTCCATCGTGCGGGCCTGCGTCGCGTTGGCCTGCGGATTGAACGCGGTGTCCGGCTTGGCATCGATCATCAGGCACTGGATACCCCGGCGACCGAGCTCGATCGCCAGCATCAGGCCGCAGGGGCCACCTCCGGCGATCAGCACGTCCGTCTGCAGCGGCGGCCTGCCCGACGAGGCGTTGAAATCAGGATTCATCGGTCCCCTCTCACGCACCGGAAGCGTCACCTCCGGAATTTGCTTAGGTTACCAAAATATCTGGCCGGCAGTCCACACCGTTCGGCCCGGCATCCGGGCGATTTCCGTGGTCACCGGCGCCGCAGCACCACCGCCATCATCGCCGCCACCGCCAGCCCGCCCAGCAATCCGTAGTGGATCCGCGGCGCGGTGACCAGGGTCGCCGCGAACGTGATCGTCGCGACCAGGCCGTCGCGCGGCGCGTGGCGCCACAGCGCCAGCATCTGCCCGGGCGTGAACAGGTTGATCACCGCCAGCACGATGACTGCGGACAGCACCGCGCGCGGCAGGTGGTGCAGCGCGCCGGTCGCGAACAGGAGCGCCACGCCGACCAGCAGGCCGCACAGGATCGACGCGAGCGGCGTCTTCGCATGCGACGCGTAGTTCAGCGCCGAGCGCGAGAACGAGCCGGACACCGGGAAGGCGCCGGAGAACGCGGCGGCGATCTTGGCCAGCCCCTGGCCGACCAGCTCGCGATCGATATCCCAGGGACGGCCGGTCTTCGCCGAGATCGCCTTGCTGGACGACAGCACCTCGACGAAGCTGACCACCGCGACGGTCAGCGCGGCCGGCAGCAGCGCGACGTACAGCGCCACGTCGCCCGGCGGCAGCGTGAACGACGGCAGGCCGGCCGGCAGGTCGCCGATCGTACGCCCGCCCCTGCCCTCGAAGTCGATCAGCCGGCTGACCACGATGCCGACCACCAGCGCCAGCAGCGCGCCGGGCCACAGCGGATTCACGCGGCGCAGCCATCCCATCGCGGCGAGCGACAGCACGCCGAACAGCGCCGTCGTCAGGTGCAACCCGCTCCAGCCGTCGCGCAGCGCGATCGCGGTGCGCAGCAGGTTCGGTTCGCGCGGCCCCTCGACGCCGAACAGCGCCGGAAGCTGCGACGCGGCGATCATCAGCGCGGCGGCATTGACGAAGCCCAGCACCACCGCCTCGGGCATCCGTTCGACGATGCGGCCGGCGCGCAGCAGGCCGGCGGCGCCCTGCATCAGCCCCGACAGCAGCGCCAGGACCACCGCCAGGCCGAGATAGCCGGGGGCGCCGGGCGGCAGCACCGGCGCCAGGCTCGCCGCCACCAGCAGCGAGGTCAGTGCGACCGGGCCGGTCGAAAGCTGCGCGCAGGAGCCCCACAACGCGGCGATCAATGTCGGGATGAACGCCGCATACAGGCCCAGGTGCGGCGGCAGACCGGCGAGCTGCGCATAGGCCAGCGCCTGCGGCACCGCGACGATCGCCACCGTCAGCCCGGCCAGCAGATCGGCGCGCAGCACCGCGCGGTCGCGAAGCTGCGGCAGCCAGTCGAGCATCGGCCGCAGCCGGGCACGCCAGCCGTCGGCCGCCGGGCGCGCCGGCATCGCGGGTTCGCTCATCTGCGGTCGGCCGTCCGGAGTCAGCGCATCGGCATTCCGTGATACAGCCGTACCACGTGGCGCGCCTCGGCGAAGAACAGCCAGCGTTCGATCAGCAGCCCGGCGAGGCACAGCCCGGCCGCCCACGGCGCCAGCCGCGGCGACAACACCAGCAGCACGAACGGCAGCACGAACGCCGCGACGAACACCGCCAGCTTCAGCAGGCTCGCCTGCTCGCGGGCCAGCCGGAAGCCGAACTCGTTGGTCAGGAAGGTGCCGTGGCTGTGGCCGACGTCGAGCAGCCGCACGCGGCCGCCGTGCAGATTCAGCGCGTCGTTGGCATCGGGGGCGCCGGGCGCGCCGTCGGCGAAATGCACGAAGTAGGCGAGCTTCAGCGCCGCGCCCGATGCCAGCAGCACGACGCCTATCCACGCCGCGACCGGGGCGCCGGTCACCGGGATCAGCGCCGACAGCAGCACCGCGCCCGACATCAGCCCGAACAGCGGATAGGCGACCCGGGTGTGCCAGGTGTTCCAGCGCGGCACCGTCTTCAGACAGGCATAGATCATCGCGGTGCTGTACAGCACCGCCAGCGCCAGCGCGACCAGCACCACCGCGACGACCGACTGCAGCACGAACGACTGCCGCCAGACCGCCAGCGCGTAGAGCAGCGCCACCGGGTACAGCAGCACCGCGAGCACCCCTTCACGCGACAGCCACGAGCTGCGCCAGCGGCTGAACGCCCGCCAGGCGTTCTTCGGATTGGCCAGATGCAGGGTCGACGACAGCAGCCCGCCGGTGACCAGCGCCAGCGCGACGCCGAACGCGATCCACCAGGCCGGCGAGGCCGGCGCCGGATGGAACAGCCGTGCGACCGCGAGCCACACGAGCAGGCCGAGCCCGGCACCCGAGGACACGGTGAACAGGATGACCGAGAATGCCGGCTTCATCGCCGACTCCTCCGGCGCGACGGCGGGTGCCGCCCGCTCACCGCGTCTGCCGTACGCCCATGGAGCGGGCCCGTCGTCCGCCCCTCGATCCGGCCTGCTGCCCGCTCCTCGGAATCCGTCACAAGGACACCAGCCGGTTCACCATGTCGGCCAGCCGCTTCTTCAGCCCCGGCCGGTCGGCCGGCGCGACATCGACCTGCACCGGCGCCCTCGGCGGCAGGTAGCGGTTGACCGGCTTGTAGCCGAGCTGCTCCATCAGCGGCACCGCGCCGCGCTCGCGCGCCAGCACCGACACCTTCGATTGCGGATCGTCGTAGTCGCCGAAATGCCGGGCATGGGTCGGGCAGGCCAGCACACAGGCCGGCTGCCGTTCGCGTTCCGGCAGCGCGGTGTCGTAGATCCGGTCGACGCACAGCGTGCACTTGCGCATCACTCCTTCGTTCTGATCCAGCTCGCGGGCACCGTACGGGCAGGCCCACGCGCAGTAGTTGCAGCCCATGCACTTGTCGGGATCGACCATCACGATACCGTCCTCGGCCCGCTTGTACGACGCGCCGGTGGGGCAGACGGTCACGCAATCGGCATCCTCGCAATGCATGCACGACATCGGCAGGTTCACGGTGCGGGTGCACTGCCCCGGGCCGTTGCCGAAATCGGCGATCTCGAAGTGGCGGATGCGGTTGAACCAGACCCCGGCCGGCTGCGCGCCCTGCGGATCATAGTCCGGCGCGCCGCCCGCCATCAGCGACTGGCCGTTCCATTCCTTGCAGGCCACCGCGCAGGCGTGGCAGCCCACGCAGGTGTCCATGTCGATCAGCAGTCCGAGCTTCATCGTGATTCTCCGGCACGGCCCGCGGCCGCCGCGCCGAACTCCAGTTTGGGCCAGACGCCGGTCTCGCCGGGCGCGGCCTTGCGGATCGACACCTTCAGGTCGAACCAGGCGGCCTGACCGGTGACCGGATCGGAATTCGTCAGCGACGCCTCGTGGGTGCGCCGGGGCAGATTCTCGCTGATCAGGTGATTCAGCAGGAAGCCGTGGCTGGCTTCCGGCGCATCGGGCTTCAGGCCCCAGGCGCCCGCCATCTTGCCGATCGCGTTCCAGGTCCACACGGTGTTCGCCTCGCAGCCGTCCATCGTCTTCAACTGACAGCGGATGCGGCCGTTGTGCGACTCGACCCACACCCAGTCGAAGTCGGCCAGCCCCAGCCGCCGCGCGGTGGCGGCGTTCATGTACAGATGGTTCTGCGCGAGGATCTGGCGCAGCCAGGCGTTCTGCGAGTCCCATGAGTGGTACATCATCATCGGCCGCTGCGTGATCGCATGGAACGGATAGCGCCCCGCGTCGCGCTCGTCGACCCGTTCCATCTCGAGCGGCGGATACCAGTCGGGCAGCGGATCGAAATAGCGGGCCAGCCGTTCCTGGTCCTCGGGGCGGCGCGGCCGCGGCCCCGGGTACAGGCCCTGCCCGGCCAGCCGGAACTTCTGCAGCGGCTCGCTGTAGAGCTGCATGATCACCGGCTCGACCTTCGGGATGAAGCCGGCGCGCGCCGCCACCTCCAGGTACTCGCGGTTGATGCCGCGGTTGAACTGCTGCGACAGCGGCCAGTGCTGCGCGAAGAAGCTCTGGTTGGCTATGTACGCCTGCCACTGGCGCGGATTGGGCGCGCCCACCAGGTCCGACTTGCCGTCGGCGCCGCGCCAGCCGGCCAGGAAGCCGATGCCGGGCGCCTTCTCGTAGCGGATGATGAAGTCCTCGTAGCCGGCGAACTTGCGCGTGCCGTCGGCCTCGACGAATGCCGGGAACTGCAGCCGCGACGCCAGCTCGACCAGCACGTCCTGCCACGGCCGCACGTCGCGGTCGGGCTTGAGCACCGGATGGCGGATCGCATCGGCGATCGCATCGGGCTCGGAGATCGGCCGGTCCAGCAGCGAGATCGCATCGAACCGTTCCAGATAGGTGGTGTCGGGCAGCACCAGGTCGGCGAAGCGCACCGTTTCCGAGTCGAACGCATCGCTGACCACCAGGAACGGAATCCGGTACTGCCCGTGCTCGTCGCGGGCGGTCAGCAGCGCCTGCGTCTGCGCGGTGTTCATCGCCGAGTTCCAGGCCATGTTGGCCATGAACAGGATCAGCGTGTCGATCCGGTACGGGTCGCCCTCGACCGCGTTGCGGATCACCATGTGCATCATGCCGTGCGCGGCGATCGGCGATTCCCACGAATAGGCCTTGTCCAGCCGCAGCGGATTGCCGGCGGCATCGACCGCCAGGTCCTCGGGCCGGGTCGGAAAGCCGAGCGGCGGACGGGTCAGCGGCGTGTTGCCGCGGTTGATCGTCTCGGCGTTGTTCTCCGGAAGCTGCGGCGGCGGCGTGGGCCGCGGATACGGCGCGCGCGAACGGAAGTTGCCGGGGCCGTCCAAAGCGCCCAGCAGCATCTGGATCAGATGCAGCGCGCGGCAGCTCTGAAAGCCGTTGGAATGCGCCGAGATGCCACGCATCGCGTACATCGCCACCGGCCGGCCGATCACCTTGTCGTGCCGGTTGCCCCAGACGTCGGTCCACTCGATCGGCAGCTCGATCGTCTCGTTGAACGCCACCGCCGCCATCTCCAGCGCCAGCCGTTCGATCGTCGCCGCCTCGACGCCGCACTTGGGTGCGACCACCTCCGGCGAGTACTCGTCGCTCACGTAGCGCTCGAACAGCAGCGACATCACCGTGCGCACCTTGACGCCGCCGGCCTCGAAGGTGCCGAACAGCGCCGGCTGCGCGCCGGCGCGCATCACGCCCGGTGCTCCGATGCGCTGATCCCACAGCAGCGGATGACCGTCGGCATCGCGCAGGAAGAGGCCATGGCGCGCGGTGCCGGGCGCATCGACGACCAGCCAGCTCGCGTTGGTCGTGCGCAGCAGGAACCCGACGTCGAACAGCTCGCGGGTCAGCAGCACGTGGACGATCGCCAGCGCCAGCAGGCCATCGGTGCCGGGCCGCACCGGGATCCATTCGTCGGCGATCGCCGAGTAGCCGGTGCGCACCGGGTTGATCGACACGAACTTCGCGCCGCTGCGCTTGAGCTTGTCGAGGCCGATCTTGATCGGATTGCTCGAGTGGTCCTCGGCCACGCCCCACAGCACGAAATAGCGGGCGCGGTCCCAGTCGGGCGAGCCGAACTCCCAGAATGCGTAGCCGATCGAGTAGAGGCCGGCGGCCGCCATGTTGACCGAGCAGAAGCCGCCGTGCGCGGCCCAGTTCGGCGTGCCGAACTGCTGGGCCCACAGGCCGGTCAGCGCCTGCATCTGGTCGCGGCCGGTGAAGAACGCCAGCCGCTTGGGGTCGGTCGCGCGGATCGTCGCCAGCCGCTCGGTCAGCAGGTCCAGCGCGGCTTCCCACGAGATCGGCTCGAACTCGCCGCTGCCGCGGGCCGCCCCTTCCCTGCGGATCAGCGGCTGCGTCAGCTTCGCGGGCGAGTACTGCTTCATGATGCCGGCGCTGCCCTTCGCGCACAGCACGCCCTGGTTCACCGGGTGGTCCGCATTGCCCTGGATGAAGCGCACCCGGCCATCCTGCAAGGTGACCTTGATGCCGCAGCGGCAGGCGCACATGTAGCAGGTGGTGTAGGCGGTCTGCTGACTCGCATGGTCGTCGAGGCGCAGCGGCGGAACCTGTTCGGGCGGAGTCAGCGGCGGGCGGCTCATGGTCGTCCGGCTCCGTGAAGCGGATGGTCGGATCCGGCGGTCATGCGGTCCGTCGTCGGCGCTGTCGTACGGTCATCGGCGTCGTCCTCGAGTTGTGAAGTCATTGCCCATCATGGTCGCCATCGCGGGTCATGCGGCGTCGGCCAGGATCAGGTCGCTCGCGCGTTCGGCGATCATCACGACCGGTGCGGCGGTGTTGCCCGACACCAGCGTCGGCATGATCGAGCAGTCGACGACCCGCAGACCGGCCAGGCCGTGCACCCGCAGCGACGCATCGACCACCGCGCCGGCGTCGCCGGCCGGCCCCATCCGGCAGGTGCCCGACGGATGGAAGATCGTCGCGCCCGATTCACGGGCGAACTGCAGCAGCTCGTCATCGGTCTGCACCGCATCGCCGGGCTTGTGCTCGTCGCCGATCAGATGCTGCAGCGCGCGCGTGCGGGCCAGCCGGCGCGCGAAGCGCAGCGACGCGACCGCGCAGCGCCGGTCCAGCTCGGTCGACAGATAGTTCGGGATCATCGCCGGCGGCTGCAGCGGATCGGCGGACTTCACGCGCACCCGGCCGCGGCTGGTCGGCCGCAACTGGCACACCGAGAACGTGCAGCCCGACCAGGCATGGGGCCTGGCGCCCGCCATGTCGGCCGACAAGGTCGCGAAGTGGAACTGGATGTCCGGCGACGGCGACTCCGGAAGCACCCGGGTGAACAGCCCGCCCTGGTTGATGCCGACCGCCAGCGGGCCGCTGCGCGACAGCAGCCACTGCAGGCCGATGCGCATCCGCCGCCACAGGCTGGCCAGATCGTCGTTGGTGGTGATCCGCCGCTTCACGCGATACATCAGCCGGAACTGCAGATGATCCTGCAGATTCTCGCCGACGCCGGGCAGCTCGTGCAGCGGCGCGATGCCGACGGAACGCAGATGCTGCGCATCGCCGATCCCCGAAAGCTGCAGCAGGTGCGGGCTCTGCAGCGCGCCCGCGCACAGCAGCACCTCGCGACGCGCCCGCACCTCGCCGAGCGCGCCGCGCTGCCGGTAACGCACGCCGGTGGCGCGCAGACCGTCGAACACGATCTGCATGGCCTGAGCGTCGACCTCGACGCGCAGATTGGGCCGCGCGGCCGCCGGCCGCAGATAGGCCACCGCGGTCGAGCAGCGCAGACCGTTGCGGGTGAAGAGCTGGTAGTAGCCGCCCCCTTCCTGGTCGCCACCGTTGAAGTCGTCGGTCGGGGGTACGCCCAGCTCGCCGGCGCCGGCGATGATCGCGTCGATCAGCGGATGCCTGGCCGGTATGTCCGAGGCCCACATCGGGCCGACGGCGCCATGCGCGTCGCTGGCCCCGCGGGTGTTGTGCTCGCTGCGGATGAAGTACGGCAGCACCTCGCGCCACGACCAGCCGGGATTGCCGGCGCGCGCCCATTCGTCGTAGTCGCGCGCCTGGCCGCGGATCACGATCAGGCCGTTGATCGACGACGAACCGCCCAGCCCCCGGCCGCGCGGCCAGTAGATCCGCCGGTCGTTCATGCCGGCGTCGGGCTCGGTGTAGAAGCCCCAGTTGTAGACCGGGTGGAACATCGTCTTGCCGTAGCCGATCGGCAGATGGATCCACGGCGAGCGGTCGCGCGGGCCGGCCTCCAGCATGCACACGGTATGACGGCCGTCGGCGCTCAGCCGGTTGGCCAGCACGCACCCGGCGGTTCCCCCGCCGACGATCACGTAATCGAAACTGCTGCGCTCCATGCTGTGCCGAAGCTACCACCGTCGGCCGACGAATCCGTTCCGCCAGCCGGCCCGGCCCTGGTGACCGTTTCATTTTTGCCGTCGGGCGGCCCCGACGTTGGCCCGACGTTGGCCCGACGTTGGCCCGACGTTGACCCGACGTTGGCCCGACGTTGGCCCGACGGTGGGCCGACATTCGCCGGACATCGGTAGCCACTGGCAGCGGGCCAGCGATGTCCATGCTGGCAGGCCGACTTTCGGAAGGCATGCCGGGGGACCGGCCGGGCGCATCGCGGCACTTGCCTTTACCTGCATATGCAGTCATCATCGCGGACATGAGCTCCACCGCCCGATCCCGGCATGAAGACGCCGCGCCGGCCGCCGCTCCGCTGGTGTCGGGCTGCACCTGCCTGGCGCTGCGCAAGACCGCCCGGCGGGTATCGATGATCTACGACCAGTGCCTGGAGCCGTACGGGCTGACGATCACCCAGTACGGCCTGCTCGCTCATCTGCGGCGCCAGGGGCCGGTCGGCATCGGCACGATGGCGCAGCAGCTCATCATGGACCCGACGACCTTGTCGAGGAACCTGCGGCCGCTCGAGCGTCAGCACTGCGTGCGCTTCGAGCAGGACCCGCAGGATCGCCGCGCCCGCCGCGTGCTGCTGACCGACGAAGGCAGCGCCGCGCTGCGCCGCGCCCGCCCCGGCTGGGAGCGTGCGCAGCAGCAGATCGAACGGTCGCTCGGGCTGGCCGACACGGTGCTGCTGCACCGGTCGCTGGCCACCGCACTCGAACAGCTCGCTCCCTGATCGGGCCCGGACCCGCCCCCACGCGCCGAGCCGCCCACAGATATCTGCATATACAGTCAAACCGACTCAGCAACCCGCGGAACCGAAAACGACGATGGCCACCGACACCTTGCCCACTCCCGCGTCGCCCGGGCCCGCAACCGCCGGCGTCGAGGCCGCCGGCGGCTCCGACTCCTCCATCGACGCATCGCGCAAGCCCGCTGCCGCACCCGCTGCCGCACCTGCCGCCGCACCTGCCGCCGCGCCCGCCACCGCGTCCACCGCCGCTACCCCCCCCCCCCCCCCCCGCCGCATCTGCCCCCGCCACGCCGGATGCCGCCCCGAATGCCGCGCAGATCACCGCGCGCGGCCTGCTGACGGCGCCGATCCTGCCGACGCTGATGCGGCTCAGCATCCCGAACGCGGTGGCGATGCTCGCCACCGCGCTGGTCGCGATCGCCGAGACCTCCTACGTCGGCCGGCTGGGCATCGCCTCGCTGGCCGGCATGGCGCTGGTGTTCCCGATGGTCATGCTGCAGCAGATGATGTCGGCCGGCGCGATGGGCGGCGGCGTGTCGTCGGCGATCAGCCGCGCGCTGGGCGCCGGCGACCAGGCACGGGCCAATGCGCTGGCGGTGCATGCGATGATGATCGGCGCGCTGGCCGGCGCTTTCTTCACGGTGCTGTTCCTCGTATCGGGGCCCCGCATCTACCAGCTTCTGGGCGGGCGCGATGCGACGCTCGCCGAGGCGCTGGCCTACTCCAACGTCGTGTTCATCGGCGCGACCGGCATCTGGCTCACCAACACGCTGGCGTCGGTGGTGCGCGGCAGCGGCAACATGAAGGTGCCGTCGGTCACGCTGCTGGCCGCCGCCGCGATCCAGGTGGTGGTCGGCGCGGGGCTGGGGCTCGGACTGGGGCCGCTGCCCAGACTGGGCATGGCCGGCATCGCGCTCGGCCAGGCGGTGGCGTTCTGCTCGGCGGCGGCGTTCCTGTATCTGTTTCTGCGCTCGCGTCATGCGCGGGTCAAGCTGTCGCTGGGCGCGGCGGGCGTGCAGCGCGAGATGTTCTTCGACATCCTGAAGGTCGGCGCGGTCGCCTGCGTGTCGCCGCTGCAGACGGTGCTGACGGTGCTGGTGCTGACCCGGCTGATCTCGCGGTTCGGCACCGAGGCGCTGGCCGGCTATGGCATCGGCGCGCGGCTGGAGTTCCTGCTGGTGCCGATCACGTTCGCGATCGGCGTGGCCTGCGTGCCGATGGTGGGCATGGCGATCGGCGCCGGCGACGTGAGGCGGGCACGGCGGGTCGCGTGGACCGGCGGCGCGGTGTCGGCGGTCATCATCGGCACGATCGGCGCGCTGGTCGCGATCTTTCCCGATCTGTGGGCGGGCCTGTTCACCAGCGACCCGGCCGTGCTGGACGCCACCCGCTCGTACCTGCGGCTGTCCGGGCCCTGCTTCGGCTTCCTGGGCCTTGCGCTGTGCCTGTACTTCGCCTCGCAGGGCTCCGGCAAGATCCTCGGCCCGGTGCTCGGCGCCACCGTCAGGCTCGCAGTGGTCGCGCTGGGCGGCTGGTGGCTCGCCAGCCGCGGAGAACCGGCCTGGACGATGTTCGCGATGGTCGGCGCATCGATGGTCGCCTACGGCTGCGCGACCGCGTTCGCGGTGCGGATCACGCGCTGGGGGCGTTGACCCGGTGAACCGCGCGCCGTCCCGCCGACGCTGCGCCCGAACCGGCGCGCCGGGCAGCCGTCCGTCGCCGGCCGCCCGGTCGAGAGCTGCTCAGCCGCTGGCCTTGCGCGCCGGCAAGCGATCCGCACCGTACAGCGTCTCGTCGACCCAGCGGCCGACGGCCGCCCGCTCGCCCGCATTCAGATGCAGGCCGAGCTTGGAGCGCCGCCACAGCACGTCGTCGCCGGTGCGTGCCCATTCCTCGTCGATCAGGTACCGAAGCTCGGCCTCGAACACGCCCGGCGCGATCCGCGCGCCCAGCGCCGCCGGTCCGTCGTCGATCGCGCTGCCGAGCAGCCGGTCGATCCGCGAACCGTAGGCGCGCGCCCAGCGCATCAGCAGCGGCGGCGGCAGCCAGTGCAGGCGCCGCCGCAGGGCCTGCACGAAGCGCTCGAAATCGTCCTGCGGCTGCCCGCTGACCGGAATCACCGAATCGAGGTCGCCGCCGGGCACCGGCTGACCGCCGGTCCAGCCCGGCCGGTTCTCGCCCAGCGCCTGCAGCAGCAGATCGGCCGCCTCCTCGGCCAGCTTGCGAAACGTCGTGATCTTGCCGCCCCAGACCGACAGCAGCGGCGCCCCGTCGCCGTCGAGCTCCAGCGCATAGTCGCGCGTCACCGCCGACGGGTCGCCTTCCTCGTCCAGCAGCGGGCGCACGCCCGAATAGGTCCAGACCACGTCCGACGGCGACGTCGGGCGGCGGAAATAGCGGTTGACCATCGAGCACAGATACCCGATCTCCTCGTCGGAGATCACCGCGCGGCCGGGGTCGCCGCCGGTCTCGACGTCGGTGGTGCCGATCAGCGTGAACGCCGACTCGTACGGGATCGCGAACATCACCCGCCGGTCCGGGTTCTGGAAGATGTACGCCATGTCGTGCTCGAACAGCCGCGGCACGACGATGTGGCTGCCCCTGACCAGCCGCAGGTGGCGGGTGTCGGCACGATGCGCATGCACGCTGAGGAACTGCGCGGCCCACGGCCCGGCGGCGTTGACCAGCGCACGGGCGCGCACCAGCGACGGCCGGCCACCGGAATCGATGAGCTGGGCGGTCCAGCCGCCCTCCTCGCGCCTGACGTCGGCGCACAGCGTGCGGGTCAGCACGGTGGCCCCGCGATCGGCCGCATCGCGGGCGCACAGCACCACCAGCCGGGCATCGTCGACCCAGCCATCGGAATAGACGAACCCGTGGGTGTACTGCGGCTGCAGCGGCGCGCCGGCCGCCTGACCGGTGAAGCGCACCGCGCGTGACCCGGGCAGGATCTCGCGGCGCGCCAGATGATCGTACAGCAGGAGCCCGGCGCGGATCATCCAGGCCGGCCGCATCGACGGATCGTGCGGCATCACGAAGCGCAGCGGCCGCATGATGTGCGGCGCGCTGCGCAGCAGCACCTCGCGTTCGATCAGCGCCTTGCGCACCAGCCCGAAGTCGTAGTGCTCGAGGTAGCGCAGCCCGCCGTGGATCAGCTTGGTCGAGGCCGACGAGGTGTGCGAGGCCAGGTCGTCCTTCTCGCACAGCAGCACCGCCAGCCCCCGGCCGGCCAGGTCGCGCGCGATCCCCGCTCCGTTGACACCGCCACCGACGACCAGCACATCGACGGTCGCATGGATCGATCCCGTCATGGGATCGCCCGATTCATCGGAATCCCCGAGAAACCCCGGACTTCAGGCCGGGGAGGTAGAGGGCGAGCCCAGCGGGCTCGGTCAGGGCCGCAAAGAAGCCCGCTGCTGTTCGACATACTGCTTGATCGTATCCAGCGGCGCACCGCCGGCGCTGATCGCGAGGTAGGACGGAGACCACAATACCCCGTCCGGGAATCGCGCAGCAATGTCTGGTCGCGCGGACCGAAGCATGCGGCTCGATGTCCCTTTCAGCGCGTTGACCAGGACTGATACCGACCGCTTTGGCGGGTACTCGATCAGCAGGTGAACGTGATCCGCCTCGCCGTCGCATTCGATCAAATCTGCGCCCATCTGCAAACAGACCTTTGCGAAATGCTCTTGTAACCATCTCAGCGACTGATCGTCTAAGATCCTGCGTTGATGCTTTGTAACGCAGACCAAGTGAATGATCAGTCGCGAAACTGAGTGCCTTTCTCTCCGTAAATTGGTTATCATGTTGGAATGCAGACCAAGTTTTAAAGCGCCTCTGATGATCTTGGTCTACCGTTATCGCGTCAAGTCGCTCAGCGGGCTGCTGAACAGGCACGCCAGAGCGGTGTCGTTCGTCTGGAATTACTGCAACGACCGACAGAAAGACGCGGTGCGATTCGGGCGCCGCTGGCTGACCGGCTTCGATCTGAACAAATTGACGACCGGTAGCAGCAAGGAACTGGGCCTGCACTCGGGAACCGTCAATGCGACCTGCGAGCAATACGCCAGGTCTCGCGCTGCGAAGAATCGGCCGTACCTTCGCTACCGAGGAAAGAAGAATCTCGGATGGGTGCCGCTGAAGGGCCGCGACATCAAGGAAACGCCTGCCGGCTTCCACTTCCACGGGCGCGAGTTCCGGACGTTCAAGAGCCGCCACCTGCCGGTGGGCGCAAAGATCAAGGATGGCACCAGCTTCTCGCGCGATACGCGCGGCAACTGGTTCCTGAACGTCGTGATCGAAGGGCCGGCAGCCGATCCGCGCTCGATCGGGCAAGGGGTTGGCATCGATCTCGGGCTCAAGGACTTCGCAACGCTGTCCACCGGCGAGAAGATTGCCAACCCACGGCATCTGCGCACACTCGAGGCCAAGCTCGCCAGCGCTCAGCGCGCTCACAGGCGCCGGCAAGCCGCCAACATCCACGCCCGGATCGCCAACACGCGCCGGGATTTCCTGCACAAGACGGCGCTTGGCATCGTGCGCCGCTTCGACTACATCGCGGTCGGCAACGTCAATGCTGCCGGACTCGCCAGGACCAGCATGGCGAAGTCCGTACTCGATGCCGGCTGGTCGTCCTTCCGAGACATGCTCCGCTACAAAGCGATTGCGCACGGGGTCGTGTTCGAAGAGGTGAACGAGTCTTTCTCCACCCAGACCTGCAACGCATGTGGCGTGATCGCCGGCCCGAAAGGGCGTGCGGGACTGAATGAGCGAAGCTGGATATGTGTATGTGGCGTGAATCACGATCGTGATGTGAACGCTGCTCGCAATATCTTGCTGCGCGGTTCTGGACATGGAACCCCTGCAGAGGGAATCCCCGCCCTTTAGGGCGGGGAGGATGTCAACCGAACGCATCTGATCACCGGATATAAGACGGCCTGTCTGAGCCGCCAGGTTATACGGACCCTCCTCAGCGAGGGTCGTGCAAGTTGCAAATTCTGTATTTTCGCTCTTTTCGCCGGGCGGCCTGTGCGATGGCCGTCCAGGGCATGAATCGACGGAGTCGCCGATGGCCTTCCTGCTGGCACTGGATCAGGGAACTTCGAGCTCCCGCAGCATCGTGTTCGACGAACGCGGCAACATCGTCGCGCTGGCCCAGCGCGAGTTCACCCAGCATTTCCCGAATCCCGGCTGGGTGGAACACGACCCGCGCGAAATCTGGAGCAGCCAGCTCGCCACCGCCCGCGAGGCGCTCGCCGCCAGCGGCCTGTCGGTCGGTGACCTGGCGGCGCTGGGCATCACCAATCAGCGCGAAACGACGCTGGTCTGGAACCGCCGCACCGGCCAGCCGCTGCACCACGCCATCGTCTGGCAGGACCGGCGCAGCGAAGGCCTCTGCGCCGAGCTGCGGGCGCGCGGGCTCGAGGAACCGATCCGCCGCAAGACCGGCCTGGTCATCGATGCCTATTTCTCGGGCACCAAGCTGAAGTGGCTGCTCGACGAGGTGCCCGGCGCGCGCGCCGCCGCCGACCGCGGCGAGCTGGCATTCGGCACGGTGGACACCTGGCTCATGTGGCAGCTCCCCGGCGGCCGGCTGCACGTCACCGACATCAGCAACGCGTCGCGCACGAGGCTGTACGACATCACCCGCGACGAATGGGACGACGAACTGCTGGCCGAACTCGGCGTGCCGCGCTCGATGCTGCCGCAGGTCCATCCGTCCAGCCACCTGTATGGCGAGACCGATGCCGCGCTGTTCGGCCGGCCGCTCGCGATAGGCGGCATCGCCGGCGACCAGCAGTCGGCGCTGTTCGGCCAGGCCTGCTTCAGCGCCGGCATGGCCAAGAACACCTATGGCACCGGCTGCTTCATGCTGATGCACACCGGCGAACGGCTGCAGCACTCGTCCAACGGCCTGGTGTCGACCGCGGCGGCACGCGCCGGCAGCCGGCCCGGCTATGCGCTGGAAGGCAGCGTCTTCATCGCCGGCGCGGTCGTGCAGTGGCTGCGCGACGGCCTGCGCGCGATCGAACGCTCGGCCGACGTCGAGCACCTCGCCGCCAGCGTGCCCGATGCCGGCGGCACCTTGCTCGTGCCGGCGTTCACCGGCCTCGGGGCGCCATACTGGCGGCCCGACGCCAAGGGCTCGATCCAGGGGCTCACCCGCGGCACGACGATCGCCCACATCGCCCGCGCCGCGCTCGAATCGATCGCGTTCCAGAGCGCCGCGCTGCTCGATGCGATGCGCCGCGACAGCGGCTCGGCGATCAGCGAGCTGCGCGTCGACGGCGGCGCCTGCGCGAACAACCTGCTGATGCAGTTCCAGGCCGATCTGCTCGGCGTGCCGGTCGTGCGGCCGCGCATCATCGAGACGACGGCGCTGGGCGCCGCCTACCTCGCCGGCCTCGCCGCCGGCGTCTACCGCTCCACCGACGAGCTGGCCGACCACTGGCAGGCCGAGCGGGTGTTCCATCCGACGATGGACCGCGCGCTGGCTCAGGAGCGGATGGCGCAGTGGGACGAGGCGGTCAGGCGGACCGTGGGCGTCCCCTGACATGCACTCGGACATCGTGGTCGTGGGCGGCGGTGCCGGCGGTCTGGAGCTCGCAGCCCGGCTGGGACGGCGCCTGGGCAAACGTCAGGGCCGCGAACGCGTGCTGCTGGTGGACCGCACGCCGTTCCACATCTGGAAACCCACCTTGCACGAAGTGGCGGCCGGCACGCTGGACGCGCATCAGGAGGGGTTGTCCTACACGGTGCTGGCGCGGCGCAACCACTTCAGCTTCGCCATCGGCGAGCTCGTCGGCCTGAACGTCGCCGACAAGACCCTCGCGCTGGACGAGATCCGCAATGCGCAAGGCGAACTGCTGGTCCCGCGGCGCACGGTGAGCTTCACGCACCTGGTGCTGGCCCTGGGCAGCGGCTCCAACTCCTTCGGCACACCCGGGCTGGAACACGCCTACCTGCTGGAGAACGTGCGCGACGCCCAGCGCTTCCATGCCGACTGGCTGGGCGCCTGCGCGCGGGCCTCCTTCTC
Organism: Burkholderiaceae bacterium; assembly: GCA_036826495.1. Classification (GTDB taxonomy): domain Bacteria; phylum Pseudomonadota; class Gammaproteobacteria; order Burkholderiales; family Burkholderiaceae_E; genus DAISWF01. The sequence goes on along the minus strand of DAISWF010000001.1, from coordinate 29,842 downwards.
GGAACGCCGAAGCCTGTCCGTCGCCATCGTCGGCGCCGGCGCCACCGGAGTGGAGCTGTCGGCCGAACTGCTGGAAGCCCACGCCGAACTACAGGAAAGCCTCGGCAGCAGCCAGCGCTTCCGCGTCGACATCACATTGGTGGAGAGCGGCGAGCGCATCCTCGGCGGCCTGCCGGAAAAGATCTCCGCCCAGGCCGAGCTGGCGCTGGAGCGAAAGCAGGTCAAGGTGCTGACCCGCACCCGGGTGACCGAGATCCGGCGCGGCATCCTGGTCACGCAGGCCGGCGAGATCAGGGCCGACCTGATCGTATGGGCCGCCGGCATCAAGGCCGCCGACAGCAACGCCGCACTGGGGCTCGAGGTGAACAAGCTCAACCAGTTCGTCGTCGACCAGCGCCTGCGCACCTCGGCGCCCGGAATCTTCGCGCTGGGCGACTGCGCGGCCTGCCCATGGGTCGACGGCAGACTGGTGCCCGCCCGCGCCCAGGCCGCGCACCAGCAGGCGGACTACCTGGCCCGCGTGCTGAGCGCGCTGCTGCACGAGCGGGAAGTGACGGAACCCTTCACCTACCGCGACTTCGGCTCGCTGGTCTCACTGGGCGACAACAAAGGCATAGGCAACCTGATGGGCGGCCTGGCCGGCCGCAACTTCTTCGTCGAAGGACTGATCGCCAAGTGGATGTACATGGGGCTGCACCTCGACCACCACCGTGCCATTCTGGGCATCGGCAAGACCATCGTGCTGGCACTGGCACGCCTGCTGCAGCAACGGGTGTCGGGACGGCTGAAGCTGCATTGAGTTCCAGCCGTCGCCGACGACCGTCCGCCGGCGTCACTCCACCGAGATGTTGTTGTCGCGGACGACCTTCGACCAGATCGCCGATTCGTCGGCGATGAAGCGGGCGAAGTCCTCCGGCGAGCCCCCTGCCGGACGCAGGCCGACGTCGCGCAGCCGCTTCTGGAACGGCTCGGCGGCGATGACCTTCAGCGACTCCGCCGACAGCTTCTGGATGATGTCGCGCGGCGTGCCCTTGCGCACCAGCAGGCCGGTCCACGAATCGCCCATGAACCCCGGAATGCTCTCGTTCACCGCCGGCACGTCGGGCAGCGTGTCGAGCCGTTTGGCGCTGGACACCGCCAGCGCGCGCAGCTTGCCGGCCTGGATCTGCGGAATCGTCGTCGTGCTCGCGTCGAACGAGAAGTTGACGGTGCCGCTGATCACGTCGCTCATCCCGCCGTCCTTGTACGGCACGTGCAGCAGCCTGATGCCGGCGGTGTTCGCCAGCCGCTCCATCGTCACGTGGGTGCCCTGGCCGATGCCGTAGCTGGCGAACGTGTACTTGCCCGGCTCCTGCCTGGCCATCGCGATGAGCTGGGCGAGCGAGCGGATCGGCGAGTTCGCCGCGGTGATCAGCACCAGCGGTACCTCGGCGACCTGGCTGACCGGCACGAAGTCGTCGGCCTTGTAGGGCAGGCTCTTGTAGACGAACGGATTGATCGACACCGTGTTCTGCGGGGTGTACAGCAGCGTGTGGCGGCCGGCGGGCGCGGTCGCGCCCGCCTGCGTGCCGATGATCGTCGCGGCGCCCGGCCGGTTGTCGATGACGAACTGCTGGCCCAGCGCCGCGCCCATCCGCTCGGCCCAGGCGCGCGCGACGACGTCGGGCGAGGTGCCGGCCGGGAACGGCACGACGACCCGGACCGGCCGGTTCGGGTAGTCGCCGTCGGCGCGCGCGGTGCCGGGTACCGCGAGCAGCGCGCAGCCGGCGACCGAGGCGGCGAGCAGGCCGCGCACGAGACGCCGCGCGGCGGCGCGTTTCGGTGGGATCGATCTGTCGTCCATGATGTGGCCTCCTCTTGTCCTCGTCATCGCCGGATCCGCCGGCCGTTGTGTAGCGGGCTCAGCGCATCAAGCGCTCAGCTCGATGTCGCGCAGCGGCGGATCGCCGACCCGCGCGATCTCGTTCTCGATCAGCCGGCCGCAGGCCGGGCAGAAGTACTGGCGGAACACCGGCTCGTCGTCGATGTAGCGCCGGTAGTCGCCGACGTGCGGGTTCGACGCGGTGATCGGCGCCTCCAGCATCGCGCAGGCGTCCTTGTAGTTCCCGCCCAGCGGGCCGAGATCGTTCGCGCAGCCGATGCAGCACCAGCGCTTGCGCGCCTTGCCGCTGGCGGCGGGGTCGCTGCGCACCGCCAGGTTGGCCGTCACCTCGCGCAGCAGCTTGCCGCCCAGCGGGCGCAGCGGCAGCGCAGCGGCCCGCGGATGACCGCGCCGCTCTTCGCGGGTCGCCGCG
>DAISWF010000001.1:0-27538 GCA_036826495.1 Burkholderiaceae bacterium | reverse complement strand
CTCCAGCACGGCCCGCGGGTCGCGCTCGAGCGGATCGCCGAAGCCGCCGCCGCCGGTCCAGATCACCGAATAGACGTCGCTGGCGTTCTGCTGGAAATCCTGCTGGCGCAGCCCCAGCACCTCCTCGCGCCCGCCGACCTGCGCGATGTCGGTCGGCATCCGGCTGTCATGCATCATCGCGCCGATGCCGGACTCGCGCATGAACTTGTAGACGTTCACTGCGGCCGGGTAGCCGCCCATCATGCCGGTCGATGTCGGAATCGCGTTGCCCGAGGACAGCGTGTCGTGCGTGATCGACGCCGTGCCGTGCGGGATGAAGCAGGACTCGGCCGACAGGCCGCCGCGGAACTGGCCGGCGCCGCCCGAATCGACCACCTCCTTGCGGTACAGGAACAGCAGCGGGAACGTCTGCTCGGTATGCTCGATGTTGGGCAGCTTGCAGATCGGCGTGCGCGACTGGCCGCCGGTCGAGATGCCGTCGGCGTTCGCGAACGCGCCGATCGCGCCGCCGATCGGATCGACCAGCAGATAGCCGAAGGGGTCGCCCCATTGATCGGTGCCGCGGAAGATCGTCGCCGGCCACTGGCTGGTGCCGCCGATGCACATGATGTCGCGGCGCATCTGCGGGTCGCCGAAGATCATCTTGCCCAGCACGTTGTAGGTCGGATAGAGCGAGATCTCCATCGCCTGCACCGGCGCCGTCGACACCGATGCCGGGAAGTTCGCGCAGTTCATCGTGCCCGGCGTCGCCTCGAAGCGTACGTGCCGCAGCGCCCCGCCGATCGCGAAGTACTGGTCCCAGCACAGGAGCTGATTCAGCGCGACCATGATCGAGCCGCGCCAGCCGGAATAGGTGGCGTTCATCGCACCGTCCTGGCCGGCGGTGCCCTCGTTGCGGAAGATCAGCTCGTGCCCCTTCTTCTGCAGGCTCAGCATCACGCGGTGCGAGCGCCGGTCGCCGGGCCGGCAGCATTCGATGTAGGTGCGGTCGCGCCAGGTGCCGTCGGGCAGCCGGTCCATCTTGTCGAGGAACGCGCGCTCGCCGTCGTCGAGGATCTTGCGCATCACCGCCTTCACGACGTCGGCGCCGTAGCGCCGCAGCAGCGCCTCGACACGGCCCTTCGCGGTGTTGTTGCCGGCGAGCTGCGCCCGGAAATCCAGCGCGACCGATTCCGGCTTGCGCGATGCGCGCAGGTACAGCTCCTCGATGTCGCGCCGGATCTCGCCGTTCTCGACGATCTTCACCGGCGGCACCAGCAGGCCCTCCTCGTAGGCGTTCTCGGCCGACATGCAGAAGCTCGAGGGCGTGATGCCGCCGATGTCGTACTGGTGCAGGCAGTTCGTGACCCAGCAGAACAGCTCGCCTTCATGGAACACCGGGCAGATCAGCATCACGTCCTGCTGGTGCGCGGCGCCGACCCACGGGTCGTTGGCGAGGAACATGTCGCCGTCGCGGATACCCGGGTTGTCGGAGCGGTTCTCCAGGATCCACTTGACCTGCGTGTCGGTGACCCCCGACATGTACTGCATGTAGGGCCCGAAGAAGACGAACTCGCCCTCCTCGGTCAGGATCGACGGATTGAGGTCTAGCGCGTACATCGCCACCGGCGAGCCCGACAGGCGCTGGATCGTCGCGCCGTGCTCCTCGTTGATGTTCCACAGGCTGTGGCGCACGACCTCGTAGGTCACCGGGTCGATCTTGCGGCTGGCCTGGCGGTGCAGCTTCAGCCGCGGCGACACCCGCAGCTTGTCCGGCGGGATGTAGCCGCCCTTGATCGCGTCGAAGGTGCCGGCGCGCCGGGAGTGAACGGCATGGGCCATGGTTCAGCTCTGGAAGTGGAGTTCGAAGTTGCCGAGCGCATCGACGCGCAGCCGCTGCTTCGGCTGCACGACGATGTTGGTGTCGGTGGTCTCGACCACCGCCGGGCCGTCCACCTGCACGCCGTGCGAGAGTCGCGCGCCGTCGTAGATCGGGGTGCGCACCGCCTTCGCCAGGTCGCTCCAGTACACCGGGCGGTGGCCGGTCAGCGCACCTTCCGGGCTGGCCGTGCGCTTGCGGCCGCTGCGCTTCAGCTTCAGCGCCTGCGTCGCGCTGCGCGCGCGCACGCGGAAGGTGACCATCTCCAGCCGCGCGTCGGCATACGACGAACCCTTGCCGTAGATCGCCTCGTAGCGCCGGTAGAAGTTCTGATCGATCGCCTCCAGGCCGGCCTTGTCCAGCCGCAGACGGGTGTTCGCGTCCGTCGTCGCCAGCTCGACCTCGACCTCGTTGATCTGGCCGCGATGCCGCATGTCGATCGAGAATGCGAGCTTGACGCCGGCGAGATCGACTCCGTCCCTCTTCATCTGCGCGCGGGCGCGCTGCGCGAGCTGCTGCAGCAGCGCATTGACCTGCGCCGCCTCGAACGGCGCGCTGCGGATGTCGACCTGCTCGTGCACGTGCAGGATGTCGGCGGTCGCGGCGCCGAACGCGCACCAGGTCGACGCGATGCGGTTCAGCGGGATCAGCACCCGCTGCACGCCCAGCTCGCGCGAGAACACTCCCGCATGCACCGGGCCGGCGCCGCCGAACGCGAAGACGGTGAAGTCGCGCGGATCGAAACCCTTCTCGACCGTCGTCTTGCGGATGATGTCGGCCATCTTGAATTCGGCGATCTTCGCGATGCCGGCGGCGGTCTCCATGACGCTCAGCCCGATCTCGCCGGCGACCCGTTCGACCGCCTCGAGTGACCGGGCGCGATCCAGCCTGATCCGCCCGCCGAGGAAGTTGTCCGGGTCGATGTAGCCCAGCACGATGTCGGCATCGGTGACCGTCGGCGTCGTGTTGCCCTTGCCGTAGCAGGCGGGGCCGGGGTCGGCGCCGGCCGATTCGGGCCCGACCCGCAAGGTGCGGGTCAGCGGATCGACGCGGGCCAGCGATCCGCCGCCCGAGCCGATCGCCTGGATGTCGACCTTCGGGATGAAGTACTCGTACTGCGCGACGTTGGCGATCGAGTTGTAGGCCGGCCGGCCCTGGTGGATGATGCCGACGTCGAACGAGGTGCCGCCCATGTCGGTGGTGATGATGTTCTCGCAGCCGATCAACTGGCCGAGGAACTGCGAGGCGGTCACGCCCGACACCGGCCCGGAATCCAGGGTCAGCAGCGGCGCCTGGATCGCGCGATCCACCGAGATCGAGCCGCCGCCGCACGACGTGATCTGCAGCGGATGGCGATAGCCGGCGGACTTCAGCCGCGCATCGAGCTGGCGCAGGTAGTTCGACGTCACCGGCCCGATGTAGGCGTTCAGCGCGGTCGCGGTCAGCCGTTCGTACTCGCCCCACTTCGGCGCCAGCTCGACCGAGCAGCTCACGAACAGCGCGGGCGCGCGCTCGCGGATCAGCTCGGCGATGCGCAGCTCGTGCGCCGGATGCTTGAACGACCACAGCAGGCACACCGCGAACGCCTCGACGCCGAGCGCCTGCAGCTCGTCGATCGCGGCGCGCACCTCGTCCTCGTTCAGCTCGACCACGACGTTGCCGTGACAGTCGATGCGCTCCGACACGCCGCGGATGTAGCGCTTCGGCACGATCGGCACCGGCTTCTGGCTCTCCGGGAAGTGCACGAGCTGATTGAGGTTGCGCGAATCGATGCCGCGCGAGCCCCGCATGATGTGGATGATGTCCTCGTGGCCGCGGGTCGTGATCAGTCCCACCCGGGCGCCGCGGCGCTGGATCAGCGCATTGGTGCCGACCGTCGTGCCATGGGTCAGCAGGCTGATGCGGCCGCAGAACGCCTCGAAGCCGAGGCCCAGCCGCTCGGCGACCAGCCCCATCGCGTCCAGCATGCCGTTCGCGAAGGCCGGCGGCGTCGACGGGGATTTCGCGGCGACCAGCTCGCCGCCGCTGGTGATGACGACGCAGTCGGTGAAGGTGCCGCCGATGTCGACGCCGACCTGATAGTGCTCCATCCTGATCCTCGGGTACCGCGGTGCGGGACGGAGTCGATTCTGGTGCGCGGCCGACGGGGCGGCCAATGCCCGACAGGCATGTGACCGATGCCCGGACGACATGGCCCCGGGTCCGAGTTCTGACACACGGTCCTGCGCCCGTCTGGCGCGGCCTCTATCCAGCCACCGCGGTGTGTGCGACCTGCAAGAGCCCGGATGCACCGACCGCGCCGGCCGCACCGCCGCATCCGCTCAATCCAGCCAGCGCACCCCGCGCCACCAGCCGGCGCCGCTGTGGCGGCGCAGCAATTCGGTCAGCCGCTCGCGCAGCTTGTGACCGGCCAGCGGCAGGCTGCGGTCCTTCGCATTGACCAATGTCCAGCGGACCTGCAGATCGTCGATCGGCGCGGCGCTCAGTCGGCCGCTGCGGTGCAGCGTGTGGATCGCGCTGTAGGGCAGCACGGTGAAGCCGACGCCGCGCGTGACCAGCTCGCACAACAGCCGCGCCGAGTTCGTCTCGAGCGCCGGCTGCAGGCGTTCGCCCCGGGCAGCGAGCCGCCGGTCCACCAAGGTGCGCATCGCGTTCGGATGCGAGGTCAGCAGCATCGCCCGGCTCAGCACCGTCTCGATCGGCACCGGGCGCTCGATGTCGAGCTGGGCCTGCACCGGGCCGACCAGGTACAACTGCTCGCTCAGCATCGCGCGGCTGGCCAGAAGCTGCAGCGGCTCGACATCGGACACCAGCGCGGCATCGAGCCGGCCGGTCAGCACCAGCTCGTGCAGCTCGGCGCTCAGCCCCTCGGTGACCCGCAGCCGCACCTGCGGATACTGCAGCGCGTACTCGGCGATCAGCGGACTGGTGACGATGTCGAACAGCGACGGCGGCAGCCCGAAGCTCAGCTCGCCCTTGGGCTCGTGCGCATACTTGCCGATGTCGTCGCCGATCCGGCGGACCTGATCGAGCACCGCGTTGGCACGCTCCAGCAGCGCCTGCCCGGCCGGCGTCAGCACCACGCCCTTGTCGGAGCGGAAGAACAACAGCACGCCGAGATCCTTCTCGAGCTGCTGGATCCGCCGCGTCAGCGACGGCTGCGCGACGCGCAGCACGCTGGCCGCGCGCGTCATGCTGCCGAGCTCGGCGATCTGCTTGAAGTACTCGAGCTGGCGCAGCTTCATCAGGGCGTGTTGACACTAGTTTCCGGGCTTCTCCGTCGACCCGGCCGGAGTTCCTTGCGGATCGCCGAACGTCGACGGCCGCAGGTCCGGCATCGCCGCCGCCCGCTTGCCGAGCCACCAGGCATACGGCGCCGGCAGCATGTCGAAGCCCGGATCGACCCCCATCTTCTGTGCCGCGTCCATCGCCCAGTTCGGGTTGTAGAGCATCTCGCGGCCCAGCGCGATCAGATCGGCATCCCCGTCGCGCAGGATCCGCTCGGCCTGATCGTGATGGACGATCAGACCGACCGCCATGCTGGCCACGCCGGCCTCACGTTTGATCGCGCGCGCGAACGGCACCTGGTAGCCGTAGCCGATCGGCGCACTGGACACCGGTCGGGCGAGAATCCCGCCGGCACTGCAGTCGATGACGTCGACACCGCGTTCCTTCAGTTGCCGCGACAGCACCACGCTGTCGGCCGGCGCCCAGCCGGCGTCGTCGTCGACCGACAGCCGCATGAACAGCGGCTTGTGCGCCGGCCATGCCGCCCGCGCATGCTCGGCGACCTCCAGCGCGAACCGCATCCGGTTCGCGGCGCTGCCGCCATAGCGGTCGGTGCGCTGGTTGGCCTGCGGCGACAGGAACTCGTGGATCAGGAAGCCATGAGCGCCGTGGATCTCGATGATGTCGAAGCCGGCGGCGTCGGCCCGCGCCGCGGCGCGGCCCCAGGCACGGGCCACTTCCGCCGCTTCGTCCGTGTCGAGCGCACGCGGCACCGGCGAACCGGCATCGGCGGGCAGCGCGCTGGGCGCGACCAGCTCCCACCGGTCCCAGTCGTCGATGCCGTCGGCCGGCGTCAGCGGCCGGCTGCGTTCCCACGGCCGGCCGGTGCGCGACTTGCGGCCCGAATGACCGAGCTGGATGCCCGAGGCGGCGCCGCAGGCATGGATGAAGTCGGACAGCCGCCGCAGCGGCTCGATGAACGCGTCGTCCCAGATGCCCAGATCGCCCACCGTCCCGCATCCGCGGCGCTCGACCTTGGTCGACTCCAGGATCACCAGACCGGCGCCACCGGCCGCATAACGGCCCGCGTTCATCAGATGCCAGTCGGTCGGGAACCCCTTGACCGCCGAGTACTGGTGCATCGGCGCGACCACGATGCGGTTCTTCAGCGTGAGGCCGCGCAGGGTCAGCGGCGAGAACAGCAGCGGGCGATTCATCGGGGATGGCTCCGGGCGGTGACGAGGGCCCGATTGTCGCAGCGTCCGCGAAGAAACGTGCGACGAACCGGGTCTGCACGCGCGTGCACCCGGACCACGCACGAGGCAAGCGCGAGATCGACCGGCGACGTGTCGGCCGGGCCGCCCTCTAGCTGGCCGACACGGTAGCCGCTCGCCAGGCGCGCATTCCGAGGATTGATCCACCGATTGAGAACGAATATCATTCGCACCAGATCTTCCCGCCGCTCGTCGGAAGCACGCGCCACAGGCTGTTCCAGCTTGACTTGATGGCCACCGATCGGGCCGGCGATCCTGCCCGCCAGGCCGGCACTCCCGACCAGCCAGCACGCGTTGCCTGCGCCGATTCCGGCGGCTTGCGGACGCCTGTCCAGCCCCTGCCCCGCCTTCGCCGCCAAGGAGCTCGGGGCCGCACGGACCCATCGCTTTCGGTTCGCCGCCGACGGCACGACAGCAGGACTTTCCCTACCACCCATCCTCTTCAGAGGCATTTCGACATGCAGATCAAGACTCTTCTGGCCGGTGTCGTGCTCGGGCTCTCGATGGCCGTCAGCGCACACGCGCAATCCGTCACGACCTCCTGGGATAGCTGGTTCCCGGCAGATCATCCCGGCTACTCCCCGGGCACCGGCGTCGGCTATCTCGGCCCTTCCAGCTCAGAGTTCCCCGCTGCGTTGCACATCGACAATACCGGCAAGCTGTATGGCGGCCTCTACGGCCCCAACGGCTTCTACTACACCGGCGCCGCCGATGCCGAGTTCCTGCTCGCTGCCACGCTGGAACCCGACGTGTCCAGCATCCGGTTGTCGATCCTGTTCGGGGGCCTCACATTCACCGAGGCACCCAGGCTGAGCCTGAACAGCCAGAGCTACGCGTTCGATACGGAAACGATCTCCCCGGCGCCCGTCATTCCAGGCTTCGAGGACTTTTCGATGAACGTCCACACGTACAACTGGAATCTGAGCGGCGTGGATCTGCCGACCTCGGCGAGCAGCTTCGAGATCGACTGGACTTTCGATGCGCACGTGGCCTTCGTCGAGATCGACGCCGTGCAGTACGTCATCCCGGTGCCGGAACCCACGACGCACGCGATGATGCTGGCCGGCATGACCGGCATCGCCGGCGCGGTGGCCCGTCGCCGCAAGCTGGCGAAACACCGAGCGCATACGTGAGCGGCACCGGTGCCGGGAGAACATACCGGCAGGGGCTGGGGGAACGCCTGGCCATGACCGAGCAGGATAGCCAGGGGCTGACGCACGTTGCTCGGTGAGGTCGGCGCACCGACTCGCTGACGAGCGTGGACTCATTCCGCGGACCGCGAGCTCGGCGCTCGCAGAGCGCGCGGACGTGGCCGCGTCCGGTGCTGCGAGCCGTTCAGCCTTGTGCCGCGGCGATCCGCCGCACGGTGTCCAGCGTGTCGGCGTCGGCCGCCGACTTGTCGTCGCGGTAGCGCTTGACGCGGGCCAGCCGCAGCGCGAGGCCACCCGGGTAGCGGGAGCTCGCCTGCAGATCGCTGAAGGCGATCTCGACGACCAGCTCGGGGCGGACATGGACGGTGTTTCGATCGCGATGCGTCTCGCGTTCGAGCAGCGCCTGCGTCTGCCAGTCGAGCATCGCGTCGGTCAGGCCCTTGAACGTCTTGCCGAGCATCACGTAGCGGCCGGTGGCGGGGTCGAGCGCGCCGAGGTGCAGGTTCGACAGCTTGCCGATGCGCCGGCCATTGCCCCATTCGGCGGCGAGCACGACGAGATCCAGCGTATGCGCGCGCTTGATCTTGAACCAGCTCGCGCCGCGGCTGCCTGCTTCGTAGACCGAGGCGAGCGACTTGGCCATGAGCCCCTCGTGTCCGGCCGCGATCGCCTCGTCGTAGAACCGCTGCGCCGCGTCGGCATCGCCGGTCACGCACTGCGGAAAACGCAGCTCGTCCGGAACGGCCCGGCCGAGCGCGAGCAGCCGGTCGCGCAGCGGCAGGTCGATCAGGGGCCGGCCGTCCAGCAGCAGGCAGTCGAAGAAGAAGGCGCGGATCGGCAGCTCGGCCATCATCCGCTCGACATCGAGCCGCCGGCCGAAGCGCCGCATCGTGACCTGGAAGGCGTGCGGCCGGCCGGCCTCGGTGAACGCGATCGCTTCGCCGTCGAGGATCAGCTCGTCGGCCGGCAGTGCGCGCACGCGGGCGACGACCTCGGGCACGGCCGCGCCGACTTCATTGAGGGCGCGGGTATAGATCCGCACGTCGGCGCCGCGCTTGTGGACCTGGATCCGCGCGCCGTCCATCTTCCACTCGAAGTCCGCGTCGGCGCCGAAGGCGACGAGCGCCTCGGCGACGTCGGCCGCCGTCTGCGCGAGCATCGGCAGGACCGGCGCGAAGAGCTGCAGGCTGAACGATTCCAGACCGGCCGCGCCGCGCGTCAGCGCGGCCTGCGCGAGCGGCCCGAGCCCGCCGGTCAGCATCGCCGCGCGCCGCACCGCGGCAACCGGCAATGCCGAGGCCGCCGCGATCGCATCGACCATGATGCCGGCGAGTGCACCCTGGCGCAGCTCGCCGACGATCAGCCGCAGCAGGAAGTCCTGCTCCGGTCCGGTCGCCCGGGCGAACAGCTCGCGCAGGATGCCGGTGCGCTGCGCACTCGATCCGGCGCCCCGCTGACCGGCGACCCGGACGAAGAACGCATCGACCTCCTGCAGCGACAGCGTTGCGAACGCAGCGGCCGGGACGTCGGCGGCAGCCGTCAGGCTGCGATAGCCGATACCGATCTTCCCCTGCGGCAGCTCGCCGGTCAGCCAGGCGACGGCGATCCCGATCTCGTCGGCGGCCAGCGTACGCAGGAACGCGGCCAGCGCATCGATCTTCGCTATCCGGCTGCGGCTGCTGCCGACCACGCGCGACGTCTCGACCAGATTCGCGAGGCTTGCGGTGTCCATGGCATGAGGATACGCGAGCGGCCCGATACGCCGGCCGCGTCGTCCTGGGCGCTCGAGCGGGCTACGATGCCGTGCGTACCGACGATCGCGCAGGCGGTGCACGAGCATCTCACGCCCATTCATCAGAGAACCTCAACAATGCATTGAGTACTTCTCAATTGTGCTTGGAACTCGACCTCCCCTAGAGTGCTGCCTCACCCACGGCCGACGAGAAGATCTGCCAAGGAGCACGGAGACATGCTCAGGTTCGACCCCAATTTGCGCTGGCTGTTCACCGAACTGCCGATGTGGGACCGCTATGCGGCCGCGGCCCGGGCCGGGTTCCGGGGCGTGGAGGTCGCGTTTCCCTACGAGTACCCCGCCCCCAGGCTGAGCGCCATGCTCCGCGACGAAGGCCTCACGCTGGTGCAGATCCTGGCGCCGGTGGATTGGGAAGGCGGCTCGCGCGGCATCGCCGCGCTGCCGGAGAAGAAGGACGAGTGCCGCCGCAGCGTGGAAACCGCGATCGGCTACGCGACCGACGTCGGCAAGCCGATGGTCCACGTGCTCGCCGGCAACCTGGAGCCGCACCACGACCGCGCCGAGTGCCTGGCGACGTTCAAGGAGAATCTCGCGCACGCTGCCGACCTCGCCGCGCGGGAGGGCATCGTCATCATCATCGAGCCCGTGTGCAACGCACGGTTCCCGGCGTACCTGTACTCGCGCCTGGACGAAGGCACGGCGATCATCGACGAGCTGGGCAGGCCCAACATCAAGCTCTGCTTCGATACCTACCATGTGCAGATGCAGGAAGGCGCGCTGACCGAGCGCCTGCGCCAGGTGTATCCGTACATCGGCCACATGCAGATCGGCAACACGCCCGGCCGCAACGAACCCGGCGTGGGCGAGCTGGACCTTTCCTATTTCTTCCGCACGCTGGAGCAGCTCGGCTGGGACCGCTGGATCGGTTGCGAATACGCGCCGTCCACCACCACGCTCGCATCCCTCGGTTGGCACACACCCTTCAGGACCCGCGCATGAAGCTTCTGAGCTACGTCCACCACGGCAGCCCCTCGTGGGGCGCACTCGAAGACGGCGACCGCATCGTCGACCTGAAGCATCTCGCGCCCACGCTGCGCGAGGCACTCGCCGGATCGGGCATCGAGGGCATCCGCGCGGGGCGCGCGAATGCCGATCGCCCGGCGTCGCTGCGACTCGGCGATGTCCGGTTGCTGCCGGTGATACCCGATCCCCAGAAGATCGTCTGCATCGGGCTGAACTACGAGGCCCACAGGATCGAGGCCAAGCGTGCCGAGACCAGGTATCCCACGCTGTTCCCGCGCTGGCCCACGTCGCAGACGGCGCATGGCGCGGATGTTCCGCTGCCGCCCGAATCGGTGCAGCTCGATTTCGAAGGCGAGATCGCGCTCGTCATCGGCCAGGGCGGCCGACGCATCGCGCGGGAGGAGGCCTGGTCCCACATAGCGGGCTACGCGCCGTACAACGACATCTCGGTGCGCGACTGGCAGTACCACACCACCCAATGGGGCGCCGGCAAGAACTTCGACGGCACCGGCGCGTTCGGCCCGTTCATGGTCACGCGCGACGAAGTGCCGGACGGCCGGCGCCTGGAACTCGTGACCCGTCTCAACGGCGAGGAGATGCAGCGCGGCAACACGGACCAGTTGATCTTCTCGATCCCGGTGCTGATCCACTACATCTCCACCGTGATGACGCTCGTGCCCGGCGATGTGATCGTGACCGGCACGCCGGCCGGCGTGGGCGTGAAACGCGAGCCGCCGCTGTTCATGAAGGCCGGCGACCGCATCGAGGTCGAGGTGGTCGGCCTCGGCCGGCTCGAGAACCGTGTGGTGCACGAGGCGACGGTGCGCTGACCACGACAGCTTCAGGAGACAGGCCCATGATGCATCGCTTCCTCCGCCGCGCGGTGTTCCCCGTGCTGTGCGCCGCCGCGCTCGCGCCCGCGCCCGGCGTCCATGCCCAAGGCGAGGCCCCCTACCCCGACCGTCCGATCAGGCTGGTTGTTCCGCTCGCGGCGGGCGGCGTCACCGACGTGTTCGCGCGCATCGTCGCGCAGCAGTTGGGCAAGGAGCTGGGCGGCACCGTCGTCGTGGAAAACAGGCCGGGAGGGGACGGCGTCATCGGCAACACCTTTGTCGCGCAGGCCAAGCCCGATGGCTACACGCTGCTTTTCGCCGTGCCCTCTCTCGCGATCGACCCCGCGCTGGGCCGCAAGCTGCCGTACGACGCGCTGAAGGACTTCACGCTGATCGGCCTGGCCGCCGCCTCGCCCAATTTCCTCGTGGTGAGCGCCAGGATGCCGGTCAACGACGTGCCCTCGCTGGTGCAGCTCATGCACGACAACCCGGGCAAGTTCAACTACGGCCACCCGGGCGTCGGCACCACCGCGCATCTGAGCTTCGAGCTGTTCAAGCTGGCGGCGAAGCTCGAGGCGACCGCCGTCTCCTACAAGGGATCGGCGCCGATGGTCGTCGATCTTGCGAGCGGCCAGGTGGCGATGACCAGCATGGCCGCGATCCTGGCCCTGCAGGAGTCGAAGGCGGGCCGCGTGCGCGTCCTGGCGACCACCGCGCCCAACCGGTCGCCCCAGTTCCCGGACGTGCCCACGATGGCCGAGGCGGGCTACCCCACGGCGATGGTCCAGCCCTGGTTCGGCATCGTCGGGCCGGCCGGCATGCCGCCCGCCGCGACGGACAAGCTGGTAGCCGCCTTGTCGAAAGCACTGACGGTGCCGGAGGTCAAGACGCAGTTGGCCACCGTCGGCGGCGAAGTCGCCACCGCCACGCCGGCCGAGTTCCGCGCGCTGATCGAGAAGGACACCGCACGCTGGACCGCCCTGGTGAAGAAGGTCGGTCTGACGGTGGCCGCGCAATAGGGGAAGCTCGCATGCTCAACCGCGCCGACAACGAGACGCTGACCCGTACCGACCGCGGCACGCCGATGGGGGAGCTGTTCCGCAGCTACTGGCTCCCCGTGCTGCTGTCCGAAGAACTGCCGGACCGCGACGGACCGCAGATACGGGTGCGCATCCTCGGCGAGGACCTGCTGGCGTTCCGCGACAGCGGCGGCCAGGTGGGCCTCGTGGACCCGCGCTGCCCGCACCGCGGCGCGGACCTGTACTTCGGCCGCAACGAGGAAGGCGGCGTGCGCTGCGCCTACCACGGCTGGAAGTTCGACGTGACCGGACGCTGCCTGGACATGCCCACCCTCCCGCCGGAGATGGCGCGCACGATGTGCGAGCGGGCGAGCATCCGCGCCTATCCCACACGCGAGTGGGGGAACATGGTGTGGGCCTACATGGCCCCGCTGCCGGAAGGAGCCGAGCCGCCGCCGCTGCCGCAGATGGAGTTCGCGCGGGTGCCGCAGACGCACCGCTACGTCTCCAAGAAGCTGCAGGAATGCAATTGGGCACAGGCGGCGGAAGGCGGCATCGACACCGCCCATTTCTCGTTCCTGCACATGCCATTGGCGCGCAGCGAGGAAGAATTCTCCGAGCGCGCAGTGCGCGCCGTGCGCGGCTACAACGCCAAGACCATGAGCCACGAGCACGTGCGCTGGATGCGCGAAGACCCGCGCCCCCTCTACCAGGTCAGGCGCCATGCCGCCGGACTGGTGCTGGGCGCATCGCGCCAGGCCGACGCCGGGCAGCACTACTGGCGCATCGCGCAGTATCTGATGCCCTGCCACGGCTACACGCCGAGCGCCACCGAAGGGCAGACCTATCATGGCCAAAGCTGGGTGCCGATCGACGACCACTCATGCTGGATCTTCTGCTATTCGTGGAATCCGGACCGTCCGCTCACGCCGGAGGAGCGCGCGTCCTACACCAGCGGCGGCGCGGTCTACCCTGCGCGCGACGCCCGCTACCTGCCGCTGCGCAACCGCGCCAACGACTATCTGCTGGACCGCAGCATGCAGAAGTCCGAGAACTTCACCGGCATCGACGGCGTGTCGGAACAGGATGCCGCGATCCAGGACAGCCAGGGGCGCATCGCCGACCGCACGCGGGAGCTGCTGGGACCGACCGACGTGGCCGTCGTGCAGTTCCGCCGCCTGATGCTGCAATCCGCGGCCGCAGCAGCCAGAGGCGAAGCCCCGCCGGGCCGCGACGATCCACAGGCGTACCTCGTGCGCGGCGGCGGCGTCGTGGCATCCGCCTCCGACGATTTTGATACAGTCATGCGCCGCCGGTTCGGCGACGAGTTCGGCCGCGTCCATTCGGGAGAAATCACGCCGGCCTGAGCCGTCGGCGGCTCCGGCGCCCTGCCGGAACCGCGGTGGATCGCGCGAGGTCCGACCTCCTGGAGACAATCCAGTCGTCGTCGCCGAACGTTGGAAGGTCTGCCATGAATCTGACGCTCAAGCAGCTTCGCGCCTTCGTCGCCGTGGCCGACACCGGCAATTTCACGAGTGCCGCGCAGCAGCTCCATGTCACCGCCTCGGCGCTGAGCCTGACGATCAAGGAACTGGAATCCGCGGTCGGCACGCGCCTGTTCGAACGGACGACACGGCAGGTGCATCTGGCGCCCGCCGGCCGCGATTTCCTGCCTTCGGCGCGCAAGCTCGTCGACGATCTCGCGCGCGCCGTGGAAGGCATTCGCGACTTCCAGGCCAGCACCAGGGGCGTGCTGCGCATCGCCGGCTCCCCGACCTACGCGGGCACGCTGGTGCCGCAGCTCGCGCTCGAGTTCCGCAGGCTCCATCCCGGCGTGAAAGTGCTCGTCATCGACGTTCTCACCGACCAGGTCGCGGCCCGTGTGGCCAGCGGCGAGGCCGACCTCGGGATCGCGCCGGAACGCCCGGTGCCGCGTGAAGTGATCCAGACGCAGCTCTTCCGCGATCCGCTGCAGTTGGTCTGCCGTCCCGATCATCCGCTGGCCATGCAGGAGCCGGTGCAATGGTCGGAGGTGCTGCGCCATCCCTTCATCTCGCTGGCGCCGGACTACGCGGCGAGCATGCGCGCGGATCTCGCCTTCCATTCGGAAAGCCTCACCCTGGAGCCGGCCGCGTACGTCACGTTCATCACCACCGCCCTGGCCCTTGCCGCGCTGCCGGCGGCGGCGGCGGCGCTGGAGAAGATCGCGCCGGCCGCGCCCGGTGGCGGCTGGGACCAGAGCGCCCGTGCCATGCAAGGCGCGCTGGTGAAGGCGGGCGAAGGCATCACCGTGCAACCTTCGGCCGCCGAGCCGCTGGCCGCGGCCTACGGCCTGGTCGTCAAGACACTGCGGGAACCGCTGATCCAGCGCAGGATCTGTCTGATCCGGCCGCGTGAGCGGGAAAGCTCGCCTTCGGCGGAGAGGTTTTGCGAGTTTGTCGAGGCGAGGTTCGGTGTGCGTATGCCTCCGGGATGAGCGCCGCGCCTTACCGCTCCGGCCTCCTCCACAACCACACCAGCACACCCCCCATCACCCCGATCGCCACCGCCGCCCAAAACGGCTGAGCGAACACCAGCAGCACCACCGCGGACACTGACATCCACAACGCCGCCGCGCGCTTGGCTTTCCGGCTGACCCGCCCGCCATCCTGCCAGTCACGGATGATCGGCCCGAAGATCCGATTGCCCAGCAGCCACGCGTGAAAACGCGGCGACGCGCGGTCGGCGCACCAGGCGGCGATCAGCACGAACACCGCCGTCGGCAGGCCGGGCACGAAGATGCCCACTATGCCGACCGACAGCGACACGACGGCCAGGCCGAGCAGCAGCCATCGAACGGGCCAGGGCGGCCAGGCGCGCATCCCCGCGGGCCTGCCGGGCGGACTCCCGGACGAGTTGCCGGAGGGGTGGGCATCGGAGGAGCGGCCCTGCCGGGCGCCGGACGACGCGCCGGTCGTCCCCCCGGACGGGTTCCCGGGCGGACCTGCGGGCGGCGGATCCGACGACATCTACCAGTCGACCGTCTGCGCGATCGCGTCGGCGCTCTGCTTGAGCAGCGGCAGGAACTCCAGCGCCTGGTCGACTCGCATCCGGGCGACCGGTGCATGAACCGCGAGCGCGGCGACGACGCGTGATTCGGCGTCCTTGACCGGCACCGCCAGGCAGCAGATACCGGTCAGGTACTCCTCGTTGTCGGTCGCATAGCCGCGGGCGCGGATCTCGTCGAGTTCGCGGGCGAGCTTGGCCGGCTCGGTGAAGGTGTTCGCGGTGTGCCGCACCAGCGGCGTGAGCCGCAGGAAGCGCTCGCGGCTGCGCTTGGGCATGAAGCTCAGGAACAGCTTGCCGCTGGCCGATGCGTACAGCGGCACGCGCGAGCCTGCGCCGAGCGCGACGCGCAGCGGCCACGACGCTTCGACACGGTCCAGGTACAGCACCGAGTTCACGTTGGGAATCGTCAGGTTGCAGGTCTCGCCGGTCTGCTCGACCAGCTCCTCGAGCACCGCATGGCGTGCGGCGCGCGACGGCGAGCGCATCAGCACGTCGCCGGCGACCGCGGTCAGCCGCTCGCCGCACGCATAGCGCTTGCTGCCGGGCTCGCGGCCGATCCAGCCGGCATGTTCCAGGGTCGCCAGGATGCGGTAGACGGTGGGCTTGGGCAGGTCGACCGCGCGGCAGATCTCGGCGAGCTGGGGCGCGGAGTCGTGCCGGGAGATCGCCTCGAGGATCCGGATCGCCCGCAGGATCGCCGAGCCGGCCGGAACCGCGTCGTCGCCGGAAACCTCGTCTTCGCCGCTGCTTCCGGCCATCGTCTTCTCCATTGCGGTATTTTCGCAGAAAATGGAACGACTGGTTCTGAAAACCTCTTCGCCCGTTTGAGTAACTGCCGGCATCGCGCAGAATTCCCGGGATTCAGGAGCACCCCCACGATGAACAAACCCCTACCGCTCAATCGCATCGTCACCGCCGGCAAACAGCGGATGACCTCGTCGGAAGCCTTCATCGAAACGCTGGTCGCGCAAGGCGTGACCGACGTGTTCGGCATCGTCGGCTCGGCATTCATGGATGCGCTGGACCTGTTTCCGGCCGCCGGCATCCGTTTCATTCCGGTCGCGCACGAGCAGGGCGCGGCGCACATGGCCGACGGCTATGCGCGGGTATCGGGCCGTCACGGCGTGTGCATCGGCCAGAACGGTCCCGGCATCACGAACTTCGTGACCGGCATCGCCGCCGCCTACTGGGCGCACAGCCCGGTGGTCGCGCTGACGCCGGAGACCGGCAGCATGGGCATCGGCCTGGGCGGCTTCCAGGAAACCGAGCAGCTTCCGATCTTCTCGAAGATCACGAAGTTCCAGGCGCACATCAACAATCCGAAGCGGATGGCCGAGCTGACCGCGCGCGCGTTCGACCGCGCGCTGCTCGACATGGGGCCGGTGCAGATCAACATTCCGCGCGACTACTTCTACGGCGACGCGGAGTACGAGATCCCCACGCCGATCCGCATCGAGCGCGGTGCCGGCGGCGAGCAGGCGCTGAACGACGCGGCCGACCTGCTGGCGTCCGCGAAGTTCCCGGTGATCCTGTCGGGCGGCGGCGTCATCATGAGCGACGGCATGGCCGAGGCGGTGGCGCTGGCCGAGCTGCTGCATGCGCCGGTCGCCAGCAGCTATCTGCACAACGATTCGTTCCCCAAGAGCCATCCGCTGTGGTGCGGCCCGCTCGGCTACCAGGGTTCCAAGGCGGCGATGAAGCTGATCGCGCAGGCCGACGTCGTCGTCGCGCTCGGCTCGCGGCTGGGCCCGTTCGGCACGTTGCCGCAGCACGGCCTGGACTACTGGCCGAAGAACGCGAAGATCATCCAGATCGATGCCGACGCGAAGATGCTGGGCCTGGTCAAGCCGATCTCGGTGGGCCTGTGCGGCGATGCGCGCGCGGCGGCCGCGGCGCTGGTCGCGCGGCTGAAGGGCCGCACCCTCGCCTGCCAGCAGAACCGCGCCGAACGCGACGGCAAGCTGCGCGCCGAGAAGGATGCGTGGGAGAAGGAGCTCGATGCCTGGACCCACGAGAAGGACGCCTGGTCGCTGGAGGTGGCCCAGTCCTCCAGCCACATGCATCCACGACAGATGCTGCGCGAGCTGGAACGGGCGATGCCGGCCGACGCGATGGTGTCGACCGACATCGGCAATATCTGCTCGGTGTCGAACAGCTATCTGCGCTTCGACCGGCCGCGCTCGATGTTCGCGGCGATGAGCTTCGGCAATTGCGGCTATGCATTCCCGGTCATCTGCGGCGCGAAGGTGGCCGCCCCGGACCGGCCGGCGATCGCCTACGTCGGCGACGGCGCCTGGGGCATCAGCCTGAACGAGCTGCTGACCTGCGCGCGCGAGCGGATCGGCACCACCGTGTGCGTGTTCAACAACGGCCAGTGGGGCGCGGAGAAGAAGAACCACGTGGACTTCTATTCGAACCGCTTCCTCGGCGTGAACCTGGAGAACCCGAGCTGGGCCGGCATCGCCAAGGCGTTCGGCTGCGAAGGCATCACCGTCGACAAGCTGTCGGACGTCGGGCCGGCGCTGAAGGCCTGCGTCGAGGCGCAGAAGGAAGGCAAGACCACGGTGCTGGAGCTGATGGTCACCAAGGAGCTGGGTGATCCGTTCCGCCGCGACGCGCTGTCCAAGCCGGTGCGGCACCTGGAGAAGTACAAGGCGTACGTCTGACGCGGGTCAGTGCACGCCGCCCGGCCTTGGCCGGCGCGGCGTGCATGGCCGCGGGTACCGCCTCCGACCGCATGGATGGCTGGCGTGGCCAACGGCTGCAACGTTCCCGCAGGAACGCCTCGATCATTCTTCGGTGGCCACCAGCATTCGCCGGCCTTGGAGGCTCTACCAGAGCACGACCGGTGATTGGGTTTCTGCCTTCTCTGGCTATTGCCGCTGGCTGTAGACGTATTCGAACGCCAGGAACTCCTTCTTCGGCAAGACAGCTCGAGGGGTCAGGAACAGCCGGACGATCTGTCTGCCTTCCTTGATGTCTCCAATGTTGAGCCGATACTTGAACGGGACGTTCTTTGCGCTTCCCCATTCCGATGCGACAAAGAAGCCGCCTTGAAGACTCAGGTCTCGGCCGGGCGAAAGCTCGGGATCGGCGCGGGGAGGACTGATCTCCGTCATTAGTTGCGGAGCGCGAGTGTCCAGAGACGTGTACTCGTACCGCTTTGCGACGGCGTTGTAGTTGAACAAGGCGTTCCGTCGAAACGAGGTCGCCTGGGAGGTGTCACCGCGCAACGGCTCCATCACCTCCTCGAGGTATTTGCCGTCGATCAACTGTCGCCGGGCGATTGCCGGCGGAAGGTCGACTGCCGCGGCGCCGGGAGCCGGCCACATCCGCTGCTGCACCTCCCATGTGCCCGCCATATGCTGCAGGAGTTGAGGCACCTCTTGAGCGACCGCGAGGGTGCCTGCAGTCGCAGCGATCAGAAACAAGCAGAGTTTCAGCATGAAGCGCTCCGGAAAGGAGATTTCGACGAAGGGCGTTCCGTCACGGTGACGAACGCGAGCTGCCCGCGCGGCCGACGACGAAATCAGCGGCCGCCGCAGAGAGCCCGCCGGCTCGAACGTCGGACTCGGACGAGCACATGATGAAGCCGGCATGCTTCTCGAGCGATCGTAGTCGTCTCGGAAAAGGGGCCGAATCTCCCGCTTCAACTACCGGCCGCACTGGTGGCCAGGACGAGCTGCGGGCGCTTGCGCTCCGGATGACCCGCGATGGGCGCCGCCACATGACTTACGACCCAGGCACCACAGGCCCGGTAAAACCCCTCGGCATTGGGTTCGGAGTCGACGTAGAGCTCGCGCTGCCCGGCTGCGGCAGCAAAGCGGCAGGCCTGCACCAGCAGTGATCTGCCGAGACCGCGACCCATGTGGTCCGGAGAAACCCACATCGCGCACACCTCCCACGGCTCGACATCGGTGGCGACCTGCACGAAACCTGCGACCTGATCACCCATCTCGGCAACGAACACCGGTCTGCTCTCGAGCGAATCCGGCTGAACCTCCAGGTCACCGCGCCACGCTTGAAGCTGCTCGTCGGTGTACCCCCAGTGGGCTTTGGCAGCCAGAGCGACAGCGTTGAGCGTCGGGATATCGGCCACGACGGCCTTCCGGTGGTTCATGTACGGACCTCCTGACGCAATCCGTGCGGGCTTAGACCGTCGGTCCGATTGTCCGCAAGCGCAGCCCCTGGTTCAATGGGTTCAGCCCATGACCACAAACGATTCCATCGCCGTTCCGGATCGCGCCGACTCGTCGGATCGTCCGGATCCTGCGGACCGCTTCGACAGTCCCTGGAAGGACGCCATCGAGCACGCCTTCCCCGAGTTCCTGGCGTTCTACTTCCCTGCTGCCCACCGTCACATCGACTGGACGCGCGGCCACGACTTCCTCGACAAGGAGCTGCGCCGCATCCTGCGCGACGCTGACTCCGGCGATCGCCATGCCGACAAGCTCGTGCGGGTGCATCGCCTTCGCGGTGACGAGGACTGGGTCTACGTCCACATCGAAGTCCAGGCCGCCCGCAAGAGCGACTTCGCTCTGAGGATGTTCACTTCCAGCTACCGGCTTTTCGACCGGTTCGGTCGGCCCGTGGCCAGTCTGGCGATCCTGGCCGACAGTCGCCGCGGCTGGCGGCCGGACGGCTACGGGTTCGAATTGTTCGGCTGCCGCCACTGGCTCACCTTTCCGGTGGTCAAGCTGCTGGACCGGGCCGGCGAGCTGGATGCGTTGCTCGTCGATCCGAACCCGTTTGCGCTGGTCACCGCGGCGCACCTGCTCACGCGCAGCACGCGCGGGTCGGCCGCGCGCCGCTTCGAAGCCAAGCGACGATTGGTGCGGCTGCTCTACGAGCGGAACTGGACGCGTGAGCGGATCATCGGATTGTTCGGCGTGCTGGACTGGATGCTGGCGCTGCCGGGTGCGCTGGAAGACCGGCCGTGGCAGGATATCGAGATGCTCGAAGGGACACGAAACATGCGCTATATCACCAGCGTCGAACGAATCGGGCTGCGCAAGGGGTTCGAGAAGGGCCATGAGGCGGGCCGAGAGGCAGGCCGCAGCGAGATCCTGCTGGAGCAGCTCGCGCATCGGTTCGGTCCGCTGTCCGACGCGATCGTCGCCCGCATCAAATCGGGTTCGGCAACCGATGTGGATCGCTGGGCGCGCAGAGTTCTCGACGCGCGCACGCTCGATGAGGTGTTTTCGGAGGCCTCATAGATCCCTGGGGAAGGTCCGCACGGCTTGGTGTCCGGGACAGGACACTAGAACCCCTCGAGCACGATCTTGCCGAACGCCTGACCGCTCTCGATCCGCGCATGGGCGCGCCGCAGGTTCGCCGCCTCGATGCGGCCGTAATGCTCGCCCAGCGTGCTGGCGATCTCGCCGGCATCGATCAGCTTCGCGACCTCGGTCAGCAGGTTGTGTTGTTCGATCATGTCCGGGGTCTGGAACAGCGACCGGGCGAACATCGCTTCCCAGTGCAATGACACCGCTTTGCGCTTGAGCAGCGACACGTCGAGGCTGCCCGCCGGCGGATCGTCGATCAGGCCGTAGCGGCCCTGCGGGGCGATCAGTTCCGTCACCTGAGCGAAATGCTGGTCCGACCGGGTCAGGCTCACCACGTAGCGCGGCGCCGGCAGACCGCTGCGGCGCAGTTCCGCGGCCAGCGGCTGGCCGTGGTCCAGCACATGGTGGGCGCCCAGCCGCTGCACCCATTCGGTGGTCTGCGGCCGCGATGCGGTGCCGATCACGGTGAGGCCGGTCAGCCGGCGCGCGAGTTGGATCAGGATCGAACCGACGCCGCCGGCGGCGCCGATCACCAGCAGCGCGTCGCCGGTTGCGGTGCCGCCGCGCGGTATCCCCAACCGGTCGAACAGCAGCTCCCAGGCGGTGATCGCGGTGAGCGGCAGCGCCGCGGCGTGCGCGTCGCCCAGCGAGGCTGGCGCATGCGCGGCGATGCGCTCGTCGACCCGGTGCAGTTCGGCATTGGCGCCCGGCCGGTCGATCGCGCCCGCATACCAGACACGGTCACCCGGCTTGAACAGCGTCACCCCGTCGCCGACCGCGCGCACGATGCCCACCGCATCCCAGCCCAGCACTTTCCACTGGCCCGGCGGCGGAGTGGCCGACCGGCGCACCTTGGTGTCGACCGGATTGACCGCGATCGCGCGCCCCTCGACCAGCAGGTCCCGGCCGGCGGCCTCGGGTTCCGGCAGATCCACATCCTGCAGCGACTCGGCCTCGGTGATCGGCAGGGGTTTCTGGTACGCAACCGCTTTCATCAGAGTGCTCCGGAGGAAGAATGCGCCGCGATCCGCGGCGGCACGAGCAGCCGCAAACGCAGCGGCCGCTGCATTCTCGACGAAATCGGTCGATCCTGCCCGGCCGGCCGCAGCGAATCGCCCTTTGTGGACCGCCCCTTTATAATCGTGGGTTTCCCTGTCTCATCAGGGACGACCTCCCGGGCCGGCCGCCCGGGTCTGCCCCGGCGACCATGCAAGACAAATACAGCCCCCGCGACGTCGAATCCGCCGCCCGCCAGCACTGGGCCGATACCGACGCCTACCGCGCCCGCGAGAACGATCCGCGCTTCCCCAAGGGCAAGTACTACGCGTGCTCGATGCTGCCCTACCCCAGCGGCAAGCTGCACATGGGCCATGTGCGCAACTACACGATCAACGACGTGCTGTACCGGCATCTGCGGATGCGCGGCTACAACGTGCTGATGCCGATGGGCTGGGATGCGTTCGGCCTGCCGGCGGAGAACGCCGCGATCGCCAACAAGGTGGCGCCGGCCGCCTGGACCTACTCGAACATCGCCTACATGAAGCAGCAGATGCAGGCGATGGGGCTGGCGATCGACTGGAGCCGCGAGATCGCCGCCTGCGACCCGGCCTACTACAAGTGGAACCAGTGGATGTTCCTGAAGATGCTGGAGGCCGGCATCGCCTACCGGCACACCGGCGTCGTCAACTGGGACCCGATCGACATGACGGTGCTCGCCAACGAGCAGGTGATCGACGGCCGCGGCTGGCGCACCGGCGCGGTGGTCGAGAAGCGCGAGATCCCGATGTACTACCTGGGCATCACGCGCTACGCCGACGAGCTGCTCGACGACCTGAAGCAGCTCGGCTGGCCGGAACGCGTGAAGATCATGCAGGAGAACTGGATCGGCCGCTCGGTCGGCGTGCGGTTCGCGTTCCCGCACGTCGTGCGCGATGCCGGCGGCAAGGTGGTCGGCGACGGCCGGCTCTATGTGTTCACGACCCGCGCCGACACGATCATGGGCGTCACGTTCGTCGCGGTGGCGCCCGAGCATCCGCTGGCCGAAGTCGCGGCCGCCCGTGATCCGGCGGTCGCGGCATTCGTCGAGGAGGCGCGCCAGGGCGGCGTCGCCGAGGCCGACGTCGCGACCCGCGAGAAGGAAGGCATCCGCACCGGCCTCACCGTCACGCATCCGCTGACCGGGCAACCGGTCGACGTGTGGGTCGGCAACTACGTGCTGATCACCTATGGCGACGGCGCCGTGATGGGCGTGCCGGGCCACGACGAGCGCGACTTCGCGTTCGCGAAGAAATACGGGCTGCCGATCCTGCAGGTGATCGGCCAGCCGGGCAAGACCTTCTCGACCGACGCCTGGCAGCCCTGGTATGCGGAGACCGCCGACGCGGCCTGCGTGAACTCGGGCCGCTACGATGGCCTGAGCCATGAAGCAGCGGTCGACGCGGTGGCCGCGGACCTGACCGGCAAGGGCCTGGGCGACAAGAAGATCCAGTACCGGCTGCGCGACTGGGGCATCTCGCGCCAGCGCTACTGGGGCACGCCGATCCCGATCATCCACTGCGCGGCATGCGGCGCGGTGCCGGTGCCGTATGCCGACCTGCCGGTGGTGCTGCCGGAGGACCTGGTGCCCGACGGCAGCGGCAATCCGCTGAACAAGGATGAGCGGTTCCTTCGCTGCAAGTGCCCGAAATGCGGTGCCGATGCGCGGCGCGAGACCGACACGATGGACACCTTCATCGATTCGGCCTGGTACTACATGCGCTACTGCTCGCCGGATGCGGCGGACGCGATGGTCGATGCCCGCAACGATTACTGGATGCCGATGGACCAGTACATCGGCGGCATCGAGCATGCGGTGCTGCACCTGCTGTACGCGCGCTTCTGGACCAAGGTGATGCGCGACCTGCGCGGCGACTTCCCCGGCGACCCCGACCGCGGGCTGGTGAAGTTCGACGAACCGTTCTCGAACCTGCTGACCCAGGGCATGGTGCTGTACGAGTCGTTCTATCGCGAGGAGAAGGGCAAGACCACCTGGTACAACCCGCTCGAGGTCGATCTCAAGCACGACGACAAGGGCCGGCCGGTGTCGGCCACCTTGCGCGCCGACGGTCTGCCGGTGTCGCTGGGCGGCATCGAGAAGATGTCCAAGAGCAAGAACAACGTCGTCGACCCGCAGGAGCTGATCGACCAGCACGGCGCCGATACCGCACGGCTGTTCACGATGTTCGCGTCGCACCCGGAGCAGTCGCTCGAATGGTCCGGCGCCGGCGTCGAGGGCGCGCACCGCTTCCTGCGGCGGCTGTGGGCGTTCTGCCATGCGAACCAGGCACGCATCCGCGGCGCCGCCGACCGCGTCGATGCGGGCAGCCTCGGCGACGCCGAGCGCGCGCTGCGCCGCGAGATCCACTCGGTGCTGAAGCAGGCCGACTACGACTACCGGCGGCTGCAGTACAACACCGTGGGGTCGGCCGGCATGAAGCTGCTGAACGCGCTGGAGGATGCGAAGCCGGGCGGCGACGGCGTCGAGGACGGCGCTCGCGCGGGCGGTGCGGGCGGCGCTCGCGATCGTGGTGAGCGCGGCGCAAGCGCCGCGGCCGACGCGGTGCTGCGCGAAGGCGTGTCGATCGCGATCCGCGTGCTGTATCCGGTGGTGCCGCACGTGACCCACGTGCTGTGGACGTCGCTGGGCCTCGACCAGGGACAAGGCGCCGGACAAGGAAAGGACCTGCTCGATGCGCCGTGGCCAGAGGTCGACGAAGCCGCGCTCGAGCGCGACAGCATCGAGCTGGTGGTGCAGATCAACGGCAAGGTGCGCGGCTCGGTGACGGTGCCGGCCGATGCCGACCGTGCCGCGATCGAGGCGGCGACCCTGGCCGGCGAGACGGTGCGCAAGTACGGCGAGGGCCGCACCGCGAAGAAGGTGATCGTCGTGCCGGGCCGGCTGGTCAACGTCGTGCTCTGAGAGCCTGAGAAGCCATGGCAGCTCTTGCGCATTCGCGTCGTCGCCTGCTGGCCGCCGTCACCGCGGCCCCGGCCGCGCTGCTGGCGGCCGGTTGCGGCTTCAAGCTGCGCGGCACGATGGAGCTGCCGTTCGACACGCTGTACACGAACTTTCCGGCGAACTCGCTGACCGGTGCCGAGTTCCGCCGTTCGGTACGGGCGCTGGCCGGCGTGCGGCTGGTGGAGAAACCCGAGGAGGCGCAGGCCCGGCTGCTGGTGCTGTCCGAGCTGCGCGAACGCGAGATCGTCGCATTCTCCAGCACCGGCCGGCCGCGCGAATACCAGCTCCGGCTGCGGCTGGCCTATCAGTTGCTCGATGCCAAGGCCGACGAGTGGCTGCCGCTCTCCGAACTGCTGCTGCGCCGGGACATCACGACGACCGACAGCCAGCTCGCCGCGAAGCAGCAGGAAGAGGTGCTGCTGTACCGCGACATGCAGACCGACCTGGTGCAGCAGTTGCTGCGCCGGCTGGCGTCGGCGCCCCGGCGGCCGCTGCCGGCCAGCGGCTGAAACGCGATGCAACTCCGCGCCGACGCATTGGCCGCCGCCCTCGCCCGCCGCCTGCCGGCGGTGACCTGGATCCACGGCGACGAACCGCTGCTGGTGCTGGAGGCGGCCGACGCGGCGCGGGCGGCGATCCGCGCCCAGGGTTTCGACGAGCGCCAGGTGTTCGACGTCGACCGCTCGTTCAAGGCCGATGCGCTGCAGGCCGAAGCGGGCGCGCTGTCGCTGTTCGCCAGCCGCAAGCTGCTCGAGCTGCGCTTCGCGGGCAAGCCGGTGCGCGAGCACGGCGACCTGATCGCCGGACTGGCGGCGAACCTGTCCGACGACGTGCGGCTGCTGGTGGTGTCGCCGCGGCTCGACCGGCAGACCACCGGCACCCAGTGGTTCCTCGGCGTCGACGCCCATGCGGCGGTGGTGGCGGTCTATCCGGTCGATGCGGCGCAGCTTCCGCGCTGGATCGCCGAGCGGCTGGCGCGCCAGAAGCAGCGCGCCGATCCGGCTACGCTGGCGATGATCGCGGAGCGGGTCGAGGGCAACCTGCTCGCCGCGCATCAGGAGATCGGCAAGCTCGCGCTGCTGTTCCCGGAGGGCGATCTGCCGGCCGACGCGGTGCGCGCGGCGGTGCTGAACGTCGCCCGTTACGACGCGTTCGACCTGGCCGATGCGATGGTGGCCGGCGATGCGCCGCGCGCGCTGCGCAGCCTGGGCGGGCTGCGCGCCGAAGGCCAGCCCGAGCCGCTGGTGCTGTGGGCGCTGACCGAGGCGATCCGCAACCTGCTGCGGCTGGCCGATGCGGGCGCGCAGGGCCGCCCGCCCGAGCAGACGATGCGCAGCCTGCGCATCTTTCCGCCGCGCGACCGGCTCTATGAGCGGGCGCTGCGCGCGGCGCGGCCGGCCGAGCTGCGCGAGCGCCTCGTGGCCGCCCTGCAGCAGGCGGCCGACACCGATAGAATCATCAAGGGCGTCGATGCCGGCGACGTATGGAAGTCGCTCGAACGGACGGTCATGATGGTGACCGGCGCCCCCCTGCCGATGATGGATGCCGCCCGATGAATGCCGCCAATCCCCGTCGTGATGCTGGCGGTTCTGCCGCCGGCATCACCACCGATGATCCCTCCGCCGCCGATATCGCCGCCTACGTCGCCGAGACCGGCCGCCGCGCACGTGCCGCCAGCCGCGTGATGGCGCGCGCCGCCACCGCGGTCAAGGATCGCGCGCTGGCCGCCACCGCCGCGGCGATCCGTCGCGAACGGCCGGCACTGGCGGCCGCCAATGTCCTCGATCTGGAGGCTGCGCGGGCGCGCGGCCTGGACAGCGCATTCGTCGACCGGCTGGCGCTGACTCCCAAGGTCATCGAAACGATGGCCGCCGGCATCGAGCAGATCATCGCGCTGCCCGATCCGATCGGCGAGGTCTCGAACCTGCGTTACCGCCCGACCGGCATCCAGGTCGGCCAGATGCGGGTGCCGCTGGGCGTCATCGGCATCATCTACGAGTCGCGGCCGAACGTGACGATCGATGCGGCGGCGCTGTGCATCAAGTCCGGCAACGCGACGATCCTGCGCGGCGGCTCCGAGGCGATCCACAGCAACCGGGCGCTGGCCGCCTTGATCCGCGAGGGCCTGCGCGAAGCCGGGCTGCCGGAGGACGCGGTGCAGGTGATAGCGACCACCGACCGCGCGGCGGTCGGCGAGCTGATCCGCTCGCCCGAGCACGTCGACGTCATCGTGCCGCGCGGCGGCAAGTCGCTGATCGAGCGGATCTCGCGCGAGGCCAAGGTGCCGGTGATCAAGCACCTGGACGGCATCTGCCACGTGTACATCGATGCATCGGCCGATCACGACATGGCGATCCGGATCGCCGACAACGCGAAGACCCAGCGCTATTCGCCGTGCAACACGATGGAGACCCTGCTGGTCGATCGTGCGATCGTGTCGCAGGTGCTGCCGCCGCTGGCGCGCATCTACGTCGACAAGGGCGTGGAGCTGCGCGGCGACGACGCGACACGCGCGGCGCTGGCCGCGGCCGGCCTGCCCTGCAACGTCGCGACCGACGAGGACTGGCGCACCGAGTATCTGGCGCCGATCCTGTCGATCCGGGTCGTCGACGGGCTCGATGCGGCGATCGACCACATCAACACGTTCGGCTCGAACCACACCGATGCGATCGTCACCAACGATCACGAGCATGCGATGCGCTTCCTGCGCGAGGTCGATTCGTCGTCGGTGATGATCAACGCATCGACCCGCTTCGCCGACGGCTTCGAGTTCGGCCTGGGCGCCGAGATCGGCATCTCGACCGACAAGCTGCATGCGCGCGGGCCGGTCGGCCTGGAGGGGCTGACGTCGCTGAAGTACGTGGTGTTCGGCAGCGGCCAGGTGAGGACCTGATGCTCTGGGTCAAGGCGCTGCACATCGTGTTCGTCACGAGCTGGTTCGCGATGCTGTTCTACCTGCCGCGGATCTTCGTGAACCTGGCGATGCTGACCGATGCGTCGCCGCGCGAGGAACGCGAGCGGCTGCTGCTGATGGCGCGCAAGCTGTACCGCTTCGGCGGCCCGCTGATG